>CAMLHQ010000084.1 GCA_946479785.1 uncultured Nitrospira sp. | reverse complement strand
CCCACCACCACAATGACAATGGAGAGGACCGAGGCAAAAATCGGCCGGTCGATAAAGAAGTGTGAAATCACTTCGTTGGTTCCGTCTTGGTTTCGGTCGGCTGGCTTACTGGTGTGCCCTCGGCAACGGCATAGGGGACCGGTTTGACAGGAGCCCCGGGCACGATTCGTTGAAAGCCGTCGACCACTACCGATTCTCCAGGTCGCAGCCCCTCTTCGATGAGCCACTGGTTACCCTGCCAACTGGTGGCTTGGACATCACGGATCTCAACCTTGCCGTCGTCCACGACCACGTACAGAATGGGTCCCTTCGGTCCCTCCTGTACCGCTCGTTGCGGAATCAGGATCGCCCCCGTTTTCACTGTTCCTTTGAATCGAACCGTCACAAATTGCCCCGGAACTAGGACCTGGTCGGGGTTCGGAAACGTGACCCTAGCCGGTCTGGATCCAGTCTCGGTGCGCATGCCAACATCGAGCAAATCCAGTACTCCCTCATGAGGGTACGTGGTGTTGTCCAAGAAGATAATCGTGCCCCGTAGTTGGTACACGCCAGGGTGTTCGATCCTCTTCGCAGCAATGTCCCGTCGTCTTTTTAGGAGAAAGCTTTCGGGAGCGCTTACAGTGACGTACATGGGATCTATCTGGTGAATGATCGTCAGCAAGTCGGTCTGGGCCGAGACTAGACGCCCTTCGTAGACTCGAGTCCGCTCAATCATTCCGTCTATCGGAGCGATCACCTGCGTGTTGTCAAAGTCAAACTTCGCCTTGACCAGGTCGGCCTTCGCCCCCTCTAGTGCCGCCGCCGCCGCCAGCTCTTCGGCCACCGCATCATCCACATCCTTCTGACTCACCGCCTGCTCTGCCAGCAGGGGCTTCACGCGAGCATGATTTTGCTTAGCCTGTACCAGTCTCGCTTCGGCCTGAGCGACTTTAGCTTTCGCGCTGAGCAGAGCTGCCCGAAACGGAACCTGGTCGATTTCATAGAGACGATCGCCCTTTCTGACAGCGCGGCCCTCCGTAAAAAACCGCTCCTTGATGATTCCCGTCACCTGAGGCCGGATCTCAACCGGGCGTGAAGATTCGGTTTGACCGATGAATTGCGGTTCGTCAGGCACGTTCTGGGTCGTTGCAATCACCACCGGCACTTCTGGAATTGAACGATTGGGAGCCGAACCGGCTTCCTGTTTACAGGCCAGCAATCCAGCGATGCCCACACAGCTGAGCGGGACGGCCAAAAATCTGAATGTTCGGCTAATTGTAGACATGGCAGTATTCTCCATACGAACGGCTCGCGAATGATGCGTCCTGTCCTTCTTCCCAGGGAGAAGTGATTCTAGCTGTTTATGTTCAAACTCAACAAGTTCCATGATCCAGAGCGAGAGCATGAAGATGACAGCCGTAAATGCAACAGTAGGTTAGCCTCCGTCCATCTCCGTTTTGGCCTTACAACTTAAGGTGGATGAACCGCTTCGGTCTGTTTTCGTAATCTCTTCCACAATACACTTCGTTAAACAACCTGCCGCTCGAAATTCCGCACCCTCTCGCCACATTTTCGTCAGGAGCGCCCTGCCGTCGGCATCCACGAATGTGACGCCAGTCAAGTCGACTACCGCTCGACTCTTTGGAGGCACTTCCGTCCGACGCCAGCATGCTTCCAGTTCCTTGACCCACGGCCCCGTAAGTCGTCCTTCGAGCATGAACGAGACCGACTCCGACGCCTTGTCCCGGTGTTGGGTGATCTTCAACATATTCCGTTCCCCCCTGCACACACTAATGGCAAGGGGCGTTCCAGCAACACCAATCGGTCATATCCATCTAACTTATTGAAAGAACGATGCGAGTGGTGTATGCCTGCGCCCGAAGAGCCTTGGCTGACGATGGCGTTCTGCCGATATCCCGGCACACGCCGAAGAGTCGGCAGGAAACTGGAAGACTGTGACTCACTAGCTAGGCGCGTCGAGAAACACCGAGATCATCTCTCGGCGATGGTCTTCAGATTGGCAAGACCTGTCTCAAACTGAGTGCCAACCATGTGGTCCATACTGAAGAAGATATGCATCACCTTCGCGAAATAGGGGTTGGGACCATACATCGCCCATGTGACGGTCGTGGAATTGCCGCCGGGTTCCAACGTGAACTCCGCGATGTTGTGCGCCTCGAAGGGCTTCAGGAAATCGAGATCGATCAGAATATTGGTCGGTGGAGAGATCTTCGCAATCTCCATGCGTCCTTTCCCGACTTTTTCTCCTTCCCATTCATACACGGCGCCCTGACCGCTGGCTGCAGCCCCAAAACTCCTTTTCAACTCCGGATCCATCTTTTCCCAAGGCGACCAGTCAACCCACTTTCGAAAGTCGTTGATGAGGGGAAAGATCTTCTCCGCTGGGGCATTGATGCTGGCCGACCGCTGAACACGAAACGTATCCGGCTTCGTCGCGGCGTAGATGAGAATCGCGCCGATCAAAATGAGGACGACAATGGCAATGCTCTTAAACATGGATCCTCCAGTGCATTTGGAATTGCTTGTCCGGACCCGCACTACTTTTCCTTGCTTATTTGTGTGCGCACCCGCTCTTCTTGCTCTCTGAGCTCGGGAGTGAACTCAGCCCCGAAGTCTTCCGCCTCAAAGAGCTGACGAATCTCGATCTCGCTCTCTCCATCATGGGGATTCGGGCAACGATTGACCCACTCGATCGCCTCCTCCTTTGAGTTGCACTGCCACATCCAAAAGCCGGCGATCAACTCCTTTGTCTCAGGAAAGGGACCGTCGGTTACGATGCGCTTGGCCCCAGAGAACTTCACTCGCGCCCCTTTGGAGCTCGCCTGGAGCCCCTCACCAGCAAGCAGCACGCCAGCTCTTGCAAGTTCCTCATTAAACTTTCCCATCTCGACAAGAAGCTTCTTGCTCGGCATGATGCCCGCTTCCGAGTCTTTGCTTGCCTTCACAATAATCATGAATCGCATGCGATCCTCCCTTATGAACCGCGACGCCTTCAGCACTCACCTTTCAGCTTTTCTCGATCGTCACATGGAGGAACAGCACATGGGCGTTTGACTCATTCCCGCACGGCGGCATGACGGCGCTCGCGCAACTGTGGGATCGCGGCGACCATGGGGTCGTCCTCGAGCACCTCACGAATTTCGATTTCCAATTCTCCCTTGAGCTTCGGGATGGGACAGCGCTTGACCCATTCGATGGCTTCACGCTTCGACTTCACATTCCAGAGCCAGTAACCACCCACGAGTTCCTTCGTCTCGGCAAACGGGCCGTCAATCACAGTCGACTTGCCTCCCGAAAATCGCACACGAGCGCCCTTCGAATCCGGCTCGAGCCGTTGCAGATCGAGCAGGACGCCCGCTCTTGCAAGGTCGTCGTTATATTTGGCCATTTCGGCCATGAAACTATCATCCGGTGTCATGCCGTCTTCACATTGCTGATTTGATTTCACGATGATCATGAATGGCATACGTCCCTCCAATCACGTGTCGTATTGATGTTAGTCAACAGCCGGTCATCCACCCGCCATGGCGCCCACGATAAGAAGCGGCTCCGCACCTGTCGCGATTGCGTCAGGGAGCGGAGCATCGGGCGACTCGTGGGATAGGTCCTGTTCGCAGGCAAAGAACCTCACGAACGCCCGACGCTTGAGTGTGCCGTGATCCCGGATCGTCCCGCGCAACATCGGATAGCGGGCTTCGAGCGCGTCGAGCACCGAACGCTGCGTCACTGGGCCTTCGACCTTGAGTGTCACCTCACCGTTGACGCGCGCCAAGGTCCGCAGATGCGCCGGTAGTACAACTCGAATCATGGTAATACCTGGACTTCCACCGACAACACCGCCGGAAAATTCTGTACAATCGATGCCCAGCTGTCCCCTCCGTTCGCTGATCCGTACACTTGTCCAGCGGTCGTACCGAAGTAGATGCCGCAAGGCTCGAGCGAGTCGACGGCCATTGCATCGCGCAGGATGTTGACATAGCAATCCTGCTGGGGCAGCCCCTTCGTCAATGGCTCCCATTCGTCCCCGCCGGTCCGGCTTCGATACACGCGCAACTTACCGTCCGGCGGATAGTGTTCGGAGTCGCTTTTGATCGGGACGACATACACGGTGTTCGGCTCGTGCGCATGGACGGCAATCGGAAATCCAAAATCGCTCGGCAGGTTTCCACTGATCTCACGCCACGATTCTCCGGCATCGTCGCTGCGCAGCACGTCCCAGTGTTTCTGCATGAAGAGCACGTTCGGGCGAGAGGGATGCATCGCGATGCAATGCACGCAGTGCCCAACTTCGGCATCCGGATCAGGCAGTTCGTACTTGGAGACCAAGCCTTTGTTCGTCGGCCGCCACGTCTTGCCGGCATCGTCGCTCCTGAAGGTGCCTGCGGCTGAAATCGCCACGAACATCCGATCCGGGCGGCCCTTGTCCAGGACGATCGTGTGCAGGCACATTCCTCCGGCACCAGGCTGCCAGAGCTGTCCTTTCGCGCTACGAAGTCCGGCCAGTTCCTTCCAGGTTTTTCCTCCGTCCACCGATTTGAAAATGGCAGCATCCTCCGCACCGGCATACACCGTATCCGGATCGGTCAGCGACGGTTCGAGATGCCACACGCGCTTGAATTCCCACGGGCGCTGCGAGCCGTCGTACCATTGATGTGTCGTGAGCGGCTTGCCCGTTTCTGCGGACGCATCGTAGAGAAACATATTGCTCTCACCCTTCGGCATGCCGTCACCACCCATGAGATCTTCGGGCTTGGTCCCTGGTGGGTTCCACGTCTTGCCGCCGTCATCCGAGCGTTGGATGACCTGTCCGAACCAGCTGCTGGTCTGCGACGCATAGATTCGATTGGGGTTCGCTGGCGAGCCCTTGAGATGGTAGAGTTCCCAGCCTCCGAAAAACGGACCATTCACGTCCCACTGTTTCCGCTTTCCATCCGACGTCAACACAAACGCACCCTTGCGGGTCCCGATCAGCAACCGTACCTTGCTCATGCGTGACTCCTTCCGTAGGCTTCTTGTAAGCGTGCGATGTCGAGTTTCTTCATCTGAAGAATCGCCTGCATCACACGATTTGTTTTCTCTACATCCTTGTCCTGCATCATTTCGCTTAACATGGTGGGAACGATCTGCCAGGACAATCCGAACTTGTCTTTCAGCCAGCCGCAGACCCCTTTCTCTCCTCCCTCCGAAAGCTTCTCCCAGAACGTATCGATTTCCTTCTGCGTGTCGCATTTCACAATGAACGAAACGGCTTCGCACAATGTGAAATGAGGACCTCCGTTGAGCGCCATAAATTCCTGCCCTTCGATCTCAAATGTCGCCGTCATGACCGACCCCTTGGGTCTCCCGGACACCTTCGCTCCCGCTTCTCCATAGCGGGTCACGCGACCAACCTTCGAGTTCTTAAAGATCAACACATAAAACCTCATCGCCTCTTCTGCTTGGTCGTTGAACCACAAACATGGCGTGATCTTTTGCATCACCGCGTACTCCTTTGCATGACCTTGCTCGTGCGAGAAGCCTGACGCTCTCCGCTCAACTCGGCAACTCCGGGATGTCGATCACCGGCCGGACCTCGACGGTTCCCTTGCGCGCCATGGGAATCTTCGCGGCGACGGCGATGGCCTCATCGAGATTCTTGGCATCGATGAGGAAGTAGCCGCCAAGTTGTTCGCGCGTCTCCGCAAATGGACCATCGGTCACAAGACGTTTGCCGTCGCGCACCTTGACGCTGGTCGCCATGGACGTCGGGTGAAGCGGGTCGGCGGCGACAAACTGCCCGTTTGCGTATAACTGGTGCGCAAGCTGCGTGGACTCCGCATAACATTCCTGCCGCTCGGCCTCGCTCAACCCCCTTTTTTCTTCAAAGTAGATCAGCAACATGTATTTCATGTGGAGGCCTCCGTCAATTAGTCGAACGGTGAAAGACTGGCTGAATACTTAGTCGCACTATCTGTTCATGGTGATGGGGACTTACCCTTATGCAACCGGGTATCGCTCGTGACGGCTGGTTATGCGAGCACTTCAGCCGCTACGCTGCATGCTCACGTCTGATCCTTCCCTGAGTGGCAACAGGACGCCGAGGCTCTGGGAACATCTTCATATTCGTCGTGGCAACGCCACCAGACGCCCGTCTCGTTACGTCCGCTGGGGGCGCGGTCGAGCCACTGGTACATGCCCCAGAGACCATCCAGTCCGCGCGCATAGGTGGAGTAGGTGTGATAGACGACGCCGTCCTTGAGCACGAACGCGCTCATGCCAGGCCGGTCGCGAACGTACGTCGACGCGTCGGTTCCGCACATCGCCGCGAACTCGGCGACCGGCGGCGGTAGCGGCTTCATGTCGATCACGTGTCCATCGCGCTTGTAGTTGTATTCGACGCCGCCGGCAAGCTGCTGCTCCTTGGTGATCGAGACGTTGAAATCGAAGTTGAAGTCGCCGCCGACAGAGGACGCCCAGGGAAACGTCCACCCCATCCGCCGCTTGTACGCCTGCAGCTTCGCGAGCGGCGCTCGCGACACGGCCCAGAGCACTACATCATGGTTGGCCAGGTGAATCACAAATCCATTGAAGCCGTCCGCGATCGACGAGCAGGACGGGCAGCCCGCCGTGTAGTCGGACCCGAACATAAAGTGATAGACGAGAAGTTGCGAGCGCCCTCGGAAGAGATCCCGCGGTGAGGCGCTCCCCTCGTCGGTCTCGAATCGGTACTCCTTCTCGATCCGGAGCCACGGTAACTCCTGCCGCCGCCGCGCCAACTCGTCGCTGCGTCGCGTGAATTCCTTCTCCGCCTCGAGCAGCTCGAGCCGGGCTGCGAGCCACTGCTCGCGTGACGCTACTTTCGGATGTTCTATCGTGCTCTTGGCCATGATCCAGCCTCCTTTGATGAGAATTGTGTTGGATTACTCGTCGTCCCTGTCAATTTACGAAGTTTGTTCACCGCGAGTGCCGTCAGCCCGCCTGTTGATGTTGCGCCGGTCGCAATCAGTGCCAGAGTTGTGAGGCATGCCGGACACATGAGTGACACCTCATGAGGCAGCAGCCGGGCGGCTACAGGCGTGTAGCATCGTGACCGGCCGCACTTCCATGCTCCCGAACCGCACTGATGGAAACTTGGCGGCCACCTGAATGGCCTCGTTGAGGTCTCGGGCGTTGATAAGGAAAAACCCCCCGACCTGCTCCTTCATTTCGGCAAAGGGACCGTCGGTCACGGATAGCTTGCCGGTTCGGACCCGCACGGTCACGGCCGTCTGAACTGATTCGAGGGGCTCCGCTGCAATGAGGTGACCGCTCTTCTGGAGCGCGTCGCAGTAGGCCGAGGTCTCATCCAAGATGGCATCGCACTCGCTCTTGGACATGGCGTCCATCTTCTTCTCCTCGTGGCAGCACAACAGCAGGTATTTCATGACTCCCACCCTCCAATTGGATGTGAAGCGCTGTTCCTATGAGATAGTCGTTCGGGAAGAAGAAAATCGACATGAGCCCAGCTTGGTCCACCAGACCGAGAGCAGTTCTTGGTGAATCAACGGCTTAGATCGAGCGGAGGGAGGCAATCAATTGGTCCGATCCGACAGCTCGCTCAGCCGTCGCTCGAGAAACCGACGCTCAGGTTCCTGTTGGGTGAGAGTGAGGGCTCGTTCGTAGGAAACGCGGGCTTCCTTTGTCTTCCCCAGGCGCCGGCAGAGGTCCGCGTGCGCCGCGTGTGCGAGGTGATAGTTCTCCAGATCGCCCCGCGCGAGGAGGGCATCGATCAAGGCCAAACCGACCGATGGGCCGTCGCGCATCGCCACGGCGACCGCCCGGTTCAACTCGATCACAGCCGAGGGCTCGGCCCGCATGAGCACCTCATAGAGTGCGACGATCTGCGCCCAGTCCGTCGCGGCGGCGCTGGCTGCCCGCGCATGCACGGCTGCGATCGCCGCTTGGATGGTGTACGGTCCGACCGGACTCGAACTCAGCGCCTGTTCCACCAGCGAGACTCCCTTCAGAATCTGATCCCGGCTCCACAACGAGCGATCCTGATCCTCCAGGAGAATCAGATCGCCCGTCGGAGAGGTGCGTGCGGCGCGCCGCGAGTCGTGCAGGAGCATCAGTGCCAGGAGCCCCACCGCTTCAGGCTCAGGGAGCAATTCACTGAGCAACCGTCCTAGCCGAATGGCCTCGGTCGAGAGATCGTGCCGCGTGAGCGACGCTCCGGTGGAGGCGGAGTAGCCTTCGTTGAACACGAGGTAAATCACCCGGAGCACGGCATCCAACCGGTCCGGCAGGTCCCGTTCCGACGGCACCTCATAGGGGATGCGCGCGTCGCGGATCTTCGCTTTGGCGCGGACGATCCGCTGGGCGATCGTAGCCGGCTTCGTGAGGAAGGCGTGCGCAATTTCCTCGGTCGCGAGCCCGCAGACTTCGCGCAGGGTCATCGCCACTTGCGCTTCAGGCGACAGGGCAGGATGGCAGCATGTGAAGATCAACCGCAGTCGATCATCCTCGACGCTCTGGTCGTCCTGCGCGTCGTTGTCATAGACGGCGGTCTCCGATTGTTTGGCGAGGTCCGCTAACGATTCGTCGAACCGGGCGCGCCGACGCATGGCGTCGATGGCCTTGAAGCGGCCGGTCGACACAAGCCAGGCACGCGGATTGGCCGGGACACCATCCCGCGCCCATTGCTCGACCGCCACGGCGAAGGCATCGTGCAGCGCCTCTTCGGCGGTGTCAAAGTCGCCAAGTAGACGGATCAAGGTCGCAAGGACTTGCCGCGATTCGGAGCGGTAGACGTCTTCCACCAGCTCGCGCACCTGTTTGGTTGCGTCGTCATTCACTGTCGACAAGCTCTCTGCGACACCTTTCGCGCTGTGAGCGATGAGACAGAGCCTCGAGAGCCCTTATGATCCAGGACCAGCGGTCACACGAGATCGTGTTTCATGCCCTTCTCCTTCTAATTACATCACGACCCCGCCGCCTGCGTGAATATTTTGCCCGGTCAGCCACCGCGCTTCCTCGCTCACCACGAAGGCCACGACGTCGGCAATGTCCTTGGGGACGCCGAGTCGCTTGAGCGGGGAGGCCTGCTCACCGATCTGCCGGAACGCAGGATCGGCGGGGAGCATGGCCGTGATTGTGTATCCGGGTGACACCGTATTCACCGTGACCCCCTTGGGCGCCAGCTCGTGGGCCAAGCCTTTCGTGAACTGTTCGAGCGCGCCCTTGCTGCCGAGATACGCAGTGGCGCCGCCAAACCCGGTATGAGTGCCGTCTGTGGAAATGTTTACGATGCGCCCGCCTTCCTGGATGACTTTCGCCGTCTCCTGAAGCGCAAAATATGGACCCTTGGTATTAAGGGCAAACATGCGGTCAAACTCGTCTTCGCTCATGTCGACCAGGGGCTTGAACATGAACATGCCCGCATTGTTTACCAGGATGTCCAGCCGGCCGAATCTCTTCACGGTGTCCTTCACCAACCGGCCGGCATCCCCCACCTTGCTCATGTCTGCTTGAATTGCGACGGCCTTGCCGCCTTTCGCTTCAATACCGGCGACGACCTGCTTGGCCTTGTCAGCACTTTTACCGT
This sequence comes from uncultured Nitrospira sp., assembly GCA_946479785.1. The sequence continues at coordinate 4,022 of CAMLHQ010000084.1, read as the reverse complement.
AATTCACAATAACCGTCGCTCCGTCCTGCGCCAGCCGCTCTGCAATCGCACGCCCAATGCCGTCCGATGACCCAGTCACGATCGCCACTTTTCCCGTTAAAGAACCCATGGTCCATATCTCCTTTCTCTTATGACTGCCTCAGATGCATAGAACGGTCATTGGCAGTTAGAAAATCAGCCCGACCCGCTCCAAAGGATTATCAGTCCCTCGCGCCCGAGGCAGAGTTTCACTCGCTATTGTTGAACCGATTCTTGCTTGGCGTTCTGCTTTGAACGCAGCATCCAGTTTAGTGCCGGTCTCCTGAGCCAAGGCGATGATCCGACGATTGGGTTCGTCGGCAGACTTATCCGCCGTCACCATACCGGTCCTGATTCCTTGGCTTGTAAATGTGACGATCAATCGCCCCAGGATCCACTGCACGCGGGTTGAATGATCGGCTTCAAGATTCTCGATATGAGATGCGATCGCAGTCGCCAGGACCTTCTCGTGAATCGGGCGCCCCTCGAGCGTCGTACGCTCCATTGTCGTGACCGGACGGTCGATGTGATTTCCATACTGCTGCTTGAGCAAGGTGTCTTCCACGATCGCCTGACCCAGTATTGGTTGAACCCAACGCAGTGAGACCTGAATATCGACCGAGCCGTTCACCACTGTCTCCGGCAGATTCTTCCCGAACGTGGTGGGGGTAAAGAGGAAGAAGAGGCACAGAACGATTCCAACCACCGTTGCCAGAAGCGCGACTGATGTCGTCAGATCGAATAATTTTGATGTCCGTTCCATGGCACCCTCCGTTTCATCTTGCGCCCTATTCGGAAGACCGACAGCTCCATCCGGCACCCGACGGTCAGGCTGCAACCGTCTGACCTTCGATAACCCGTATCGCTTCTCCGTTCTTCATCGCGGCGGCAGACCAGGCCTCGATGCCGCCGGAGAGCGGCCAGACGCGCGTGAATCCTTTCGCACGTAACAACCGAGCCACTTGCACACTCGCGGCATCTGCCGGGCATCCGCAATAGAGAATCACGTCGCGATCTCGTGGGAGATCGTGATGCTTGGCAATCACCTCCTCAGATAACAGAGGCAGTGAGCCTGGGATTCCAGGAATTTCATGACGGTCGCCAGGAGGACGCAGGTCGATGATGACCGGATCTTCTCCCGCGGCGAGTTTCTCGGTCACTTGTTGAGCGGTCAGACGCGGCACAACATGCTCCACTTGATACCATTGAAACGCCTTATAGACGACATAGCCGATCACACTGCCGAGCAGGATTAGCCCGACTGTGGGGCCCAACCGAGCCGTCAGGGATAACGCTTGTTCGAGTTGATCGCTGAACAGATACCCGAGACCGATGCCGGATCCCACCCAGAGGATCGTCCCCAAACCGTTGTAGAGGACGTACTGCGGCACACGGAGACCCACTATCCCCGCAAGCGGCGGCGCAATCGTGCTCAGACCCGGGACGAATTTTGCGACAACCAGTGAATGCGCTCCATGACGGGCAAAGAAGTCCTCGGTCCGACGGACACAAGAGGTTGGTTCGAGCGAGATGCGGCAGAGCCAGTTCAAGACCCGGCGGCCGCGCCGGCGGCCGAGTTCGAACCACACCTGATCGCCGAGAAGAGCAGCAAAGACCGCTGCCAGGACAGCCATGCTTAACGACATTTGCCCAGTCCCCACCAATGCGCCGGCGGCGATTAAAAACGGGACAGCTGGCAATGGCAGTCCGATTTGCTCCGCGAAGACAGCCGCGAAGAGGACTATGGTTCCGTGTTGCGTCAGAAAGTGAAGAGCTTCGTTCATACCGGCCTCGTGCACGTCGAAGATTGTGGATGATTGTGTCTGCCCGCGGTGCTTGTCATGGCAACGATCGTTCCACGATTGACTTCCATCTGAATGAGATGGCCTTGTAATGAAAAACAGAGGAGATCTCGCTTAGAGGGGAAGAACGAATCTAATATAAGGAGATGGCCGTGACGGTAAGACGCTGCCGACATCTCGGCAGGTGCCGAAAAATCGGCGCTACTGCGAGCGAGCGATCCCGAGCTTCTGCATCTTCGACTGTAGGGTGGTTCGCTTCATGCCGAGCTTGGCTGCCGCGCCCGCGGGACCTCCGATAACCCAGTTGGTCGCGTTCAGCGCTAGGAGGATGTGCTCGCGCTCTGCAGATTCTAACGTGGACACCTGCGCTGTGTGGTGGTTCGCGGCGTGCGAAACCTTCAGTTCGCTGAGCGGAACTACCAGATCACGCCCGGTGGAGAGAATGACGGCTCGTTCGACCAGATTTTCGAGCTCACGAATGTTCCCCGGCCAGGCATAAGCCGTCAGGGCGTCCATCGTGTCGGCCGGGATGCGTTCGACCTGACGATTCAACTGCCTCGCGAACTTCTGGGCGAAGTAGCGAACGAGGACGGGGATATCATCGCGCCGCTCCCTCAGCGGCGGGGTCATTATCGGAAACACATTCAGGCGATAGTAGAGATCGTTCCGAAACTCCTTTTTCTCCACCATGTCGGAAAGATCTTGGTTGGTCGCGGCCACCACCCGTACGTTCACTTTGAGGGTTCTCGTGCTTCCCAACCGTTCGAATTCCTGTTCCTGCAGGACGCGCAGAAGCTTCGACTGCAGTTCGATCGGAATGTCTCCGACTTCGTCGAGGAAGAGCGTTCCGCCGTCGGCCAACTCGAACCGTCCGACTTTGGTGGCGATCGCCCCGGTAAAGGCTCCTCGCTCGTGACCGAATAACTCGCTTTCGAGCAGGCCGGTCGGAATGGCCGCACAGTTCATCTTTACGAAGGTCCGTTCCCGCCGCCCGCTCAGGTTGTGAATGGCGCGGGCCAGCAACTCCTTCCCCGTCCCCGTTTCTCCCAGTATCAGCACGGTCGAATCGGTCGGCGCGACGACCTCCACCTGCTTCAGCACTTTTCTCAGCGTTGTACTCTCGCCGATGATCTCCTCGAAATTGTATTCGGTCCTGATTTCTTCTTCTAAATACAGCTTCTCCTTCGAGAGCTTCTCCTTAAGCTCGGCAATTTCCTTGTACGCAAGCGCGTTTTCGACCGCGACCGCGACCTGTTTCGCCACTTGCTGCATGAAGTTGATCTCGGTTTCCTGATAGGTTCTTCGTTGCAAACTCCCGAATCCCATCGCACCAAGACGACGCTGCGCCGTCGTGAGCGGAACCGCGCAGAAGGATCCGACGCCGTTCTCGCGGAGCAACGCCATCAACTTCGAGAAGCGCCGCTCTTGCGTCACGTCGTTTACGGTCAAAGGCTGCTGAGTTTTCCACACCAATCCGCCGGGAGATTCATCAATGGGTAGCTCCAGACCCGGACTGATCGTGCTGGGTGTCGAGGTGGCTAAGAACCACAGGCGCATCACATCGCGCACAGGGTCATGCAACACTGCGTTGATGTAATCGAATGGGACGAGTTCAGGGAGCCGTTGAGCGAGATCACGAAACAGCTCTTCAAGATCCCGGCGAGATGCAATCGCTTCGGACACCGCCAGGAGGAGACGCAGCCGGTCACGATCATGGGTCAGATCTTGATGATGGAGGACATTGTCCACAGCGACGGCGACCTGGTTGCCGACCTGTCTGAGGAATTCCAGGTCTGTTTCGCCATACGCTCCTTTCTCCAAGCTCGAAAATCCCATGGCGCCCAATTGGCGTACTGCCGTGGTCAAAGGAACGACGCAAAACGACTTCGTGCCGTCTTCCTGCATACGTTGAGTCACTTTCGGCCATCGATGCTCCTCGGCAAGATCCGGCACGAGGATGGGTTGCTGCGTCTGCCACACCAAGCCTGCCGGAGTTTCCTCAACCGGTTCCTCATGGCCACCGATCAGGTCCGCCGGTACGTTCGCCTGGATGGTGTGCAGTCGCATGATATTGCGCGTGGGGTCGTGCAAAGAGAGAGACACAAAATTCACTTGCACCACTCGAGGAAGGCGCTGGGCGAGATCTCGAAAGAGCTCATGTACGTCGCGGTGTGCGGAGATCGCCTGCGCAACCTCCAGCAG
>CAMLHQ010000083.1 GCA_946479785.1 uncultured Nitrospira sp. | reverse complement strand
TGATAGCGACGCATATTCGCGCCGGCGACGGTGCCGGATGAAAATCCGCCGCGTCCGTTCGTTTCCAGCCACTCGAGGCTCAAGGCACGATCGAGGTTCTGGCAATCCGTCCTGTCAATCTGCATCTTCACCCATCGTCCGTCCTATTCGCCGCTTTGCTGTATCAGCTTTGCCACTAATCCAGTCCAGCCGGTCTGGTGACTGGCCCCGATCCCTGCGCCGTTGTCGCCGTGAAAATATTCGTAGAACAGAAGATGATTGTCCCAATGCGGATCGCGGTCAAACGTTTCCACCCCCCCGAAGACCGGACGTGTTCCCGTTTCGTTCTTCAGAAAGATATGCGTCAAGCGGCGTGAGATTTCACCCGCGACCTCCCAGAGCGTCACCTGATTTCCCGAGCCGGTCGGATACTCGACTTTATAGGCGTCGCCGAGGAAGTAATGAAACTTCTGGAGCGATTCAATCAGGAGAAAGTTGACCGGAAACCAAATCGGCCCACGCCAATTTGAATTTCCGCCGAACAGGCCTGTGCCGGACTCCGCCGGCTCATAATCGACGCGATGCTCGTGCCCCATGACGTTCAGCACATAGGGGTGGTCTTTGTGGTAGCGGGACAGGGCGCGAATCCCGTAGGGCGAGAGAAATTCCTCCTCATCCAGCATGTATCGCAAGACGGAACGCAGTCTATGGCGGTTGACGAGCGAGAGAAACCGTCGCACATCTCCGTCCTCGCTCTGGGTTTCGAGATGTTGGGAGAAATCCGGACGGTTTTCGATAAACCATTGCATGCGATGCTTGAATCGAGGGAGGCTGTCGATCAGATCCGAGTCAAGGGTTTCCACGGCAAACAACGGAATCAGACCTACCATCGAACGGACCTTCAAATGTTTGGTCTCTCCGTTCGGCAGGTGCAACACATCATAGAAGAATCCGTCTTCCCGATCCCACAGCTCAATTTTTTCTCCGCCGATGTTGTTCATCGCGCGGCAGATGTAGACGAAGTGCTCGAAGAACTTGCTGGCGACGTCCTCATAGGCCGTATTGTCGCGCGCCAGTTCGAGGGCAATGGCCAGCATGTTGAGGCAGTACATGCCCATCCAGCTTGTGGCATCCGATTGCTCGATGTGGCCACCTGTAGGAAGCGGTGCACTCCGGTCGAAGACGCCAATGTTGTCGAGTCCGAGGAAGCCGCCTTGAAAGATGTTTTTGCCTTCGGCGTCTTTGCGATTGACCCACCAGGTGAAATTGAGGAGCAATTTGTGAAAGACCCGTTCCAAAAACCGACGGTCGCCCACGCCTGTGCGTTTTTTCTCGATCTTGTACACGCGCCAGGCCGCCCAGGCATGCACGGGAGGATTCACGTCATTGAAGGCCCATTCGTAGGCCGGAATCTGTCCGTTGGGATGCATATACCACTCGCGCAACATAAGCACGAGCTGTTCCTTGGCAAACGTCGGATCGACGAGCGCGAGCGGGATGCAGTGGAAGGCTAGATCCCAGGCGGCGTACCAAGGGTATTCCCACTTATCCGGCATCGAGATGACGTCGGCATTGTAGACGTGCGTCCAGTCCGAGTTGCGGCCGTGCAGTCGCTGGCGCGGCGGCTCTGGTCCCATCACATCGCCCTTGAGCCACCGGCTCACCTCGTAGTGATAAAACTGCTTCGTCCAAAGGAGGCCGGCGAAGGCTTGCCGCTGAACACGGCGGGCTTCTTCAGAAATATCGCTTGGAGCCAGCATGGCGTAAAACTCGTTCGCTTCTTGAATCCGTTTAACAAAGACTGCATCGAAATTCTGTTTTGTGAATCGGAGAGGGCCTGCTTCGTTTATCAGGCGCAGTCGGATCGTCTTCGTGGCACCAGGGGCCAGGGTGAGGACGTATTGGGCGGCAGCCTTGGTACCGATATGATCCGGGTTGACGGCTTCCTTATCGCCGTTGACGATGTAACTGTGGAAACTGTCCTTCACATAGCGGGAACCTTCTTCATCCCCGTATAGCCGGCGCGTATTCGTCTCATTCTCGGTAAACAGTAGTGTCGGCTGGTCTTCGCACAATAACCGACGCAATCCATAGTAATCATGATTCGTCTCGATCACACTCGTACGATTGACCGGCTCGCCTTGTCGGAAGCGCGGGCGCCTGATATCTGATCCCCATGACCAGGTGTTGCGAAACCAAATTGTCGGCAACAACGTGAGTTCAGCCGTTTCAGGGCCACGGTTCACAATCTGAATACGAATGCAAAGATCTTCCGGCGAAGCTTTGGCATATTCTACGGACACATCGAAGTAGCGGTTCTCGTCGAAGCAGCCGCTGTTGATGAGCTCGTACTCCTGATCTTTGCGACCGCGCCGCCGATTCTCTTCGACCAGCTGAGCATAGGGGAAAGCTGCCTGTGGATATTTGTAGAGATATTTCATGTACGAGTGTGTGGGTGTCGAGTCGAGATAAAAGTAATACTCTTTCACGTCTTCGCCATGGTTGCCTTCGTTGCCCGTCAAGCCGAAGATGCGTTCTTTCAAAATGGGGTCGCGTCCGTTCCAGAGAGCAATCGCGAAGCAAATGTATTGATGGCGATCGCAGATGCCGGCCAGGCCGTCTTCATTCCAACGATAGGCGCGTGAGCGGGCATGGTCGTGCGGGAAGGCTTCCCAGGCTGTGCCGTAGGGGCTGTAGTCTTCGCGCACCGTGCCCCACGCCCGTTCGCTCAGATAGGGGCCCCAGCGTTTCCAATGTTTTTCGCGGCGGGCGTCTTCCTCAAGGCGCTGCTGTTCGGCAATGAGAGGAGAGGGTGAAGGGGGAGCGGTCTTTCGGCGTGAAGCCATGCGACTCCTTCGGCAAAAGTGTGACGAGAGTTGAGTCGATCGGCGGAATGAATCAGTTGAGCAGCCTAGTACCGAGCGCCCATGGTCGTCAACCGTATCCGATAGACGGACGAAGCGCCAATCGGCCCCAACTTTCCAATCAATTTACGCGGATTTGACCTTTAAGGTGGGCACTTGCGTCCCCTACGAACCAATCGCCACTTCTACGACCGCCCTCGACATTAAGTAGTAATTGCGGGCATGACCTAGCAGTTTGCCTAGTTCTGTATGCCTGAAAGCTACCAACAATAGGTAAGAGGTCGAACTGAGTGAAATAGCCATCGTCTTCCTTTGCTTAACAAGATCAGCGCGTCCACATGGGGATTGTCTACTCAAGTCAAACGCGTCTGGGAATCGTGACGCTCGAGGATATTTTAGAAGAATTCGTTGGAGAGATTTACGATGAAGACGATGACGGGGCGCTGAAAGCCATCCTCACTTCTTCTCCTAAGACCAAGGGATACTGGTCTGAATTGTCTCTTCGTTCTTCACGGCAAGAGTGACGAGCGCCTGCCTTCATCATCACGCATTTATAAGCAGACACATTCAGCTCCTGTCCGAGGAACTGGAAGTGTTTATCCGGGAAATAATTCAACAGCGGAATCAACGGACACCGCAGAAGGGCCACTATCATGACCAACGGACAAGCCAAAAGTGCGAAAGGACTCCGCGCTCTGTTTTCACGATTTGCCAAGAACTGCGCCAGTGCCATGGGACATCCCTGGGCCTTTGCGGCGGCCTTGCTCACCATCGTCGCATGGGCGATGACGGGCCCCATGTTTGGATATAGCGATACATGGCAGTTGGTGATCAACACTGGAACGACCATCGTCACCTTCTTGATGGTCTTTTTGATTCAAAATACGCAGAACCGTGACAGCAGCGCCATTCAGCTCAAATTGGACGAATTGATCCGATCGACACATGGTGCCCACAATGCCCTGCTGGATCTAGAAGAGCTGACCCAGGAGGAGTTGAACAATTTTCTCAAAATTTACCAGAAAATCGCCGACGAAGGCAGAAAGCTGGTAAGGGAGGGATCAAAAGATACGGGAACGCCTGAGGTGCGGAAACCGTAACGGACGCTGACATGAGCACACAGACAGATAACGATACAGAAGTAGAATCGCTATCCGAAAGTGTCAGCCACATGCTCGAGGAATGCCGCATGGTACTGCCCGGTATCCAGGCGCTGTTCGGCTTTCAGTTGATTGCGGTCTTTAACTCGACATTTTGGGCTAGACTGGACCAGTTTGAGCAACTTCTCCATTACATGGCGATTGGCTTGGTCGCCCTTTCCGTCGCGCTCGTTATGACACCTGCGGCATACCACCGACAGGCCGAACCCGCGACCGTTTCGAAACGATTTCTCATCATCTCCACCAAATTACTTTTTGGGTCCATGTACCCGTTGATGGGCGGCATCCTGCTGGATTTTTATCTCATTGGAAGTCTGATTTTACAAAGCCGCCTTCTCAGCCTGCTCGCCACTTTGTGTTTATGGTGTGTGTTCACGGTCCTATGGATCCTCTTGCCCCGTGTGCAATTCCTCCAACGATGGCTAGCCCCTTAGCAGTCTCGAAAACGAACTTGTCAACAAGACAACTTCGCCAATTTATCGCCCTAAGGGGTTTACGAGGGGAGTTCTGTCAGCCGAAGTGTGTACAGATAGTGGTAAAGACCTTGGCGATCCATCAGTTCATTGTGGGTGCCGGACTCCACGAGACGGCCCTTGTTTAGGACGAGAATCCGATCTGCCCCTTGAATGGTCGTAAGGCGGTGGGCGATGACGAAGGTCGTCCGGCCCTTCATCAGCCGCTCGAGCGCTTCCTGGACCAGCCGTTCCGATTCACTGTCGAGCGCTGACGTAGCTTCATCCAACAAGAGAATGCGCGGATTCTTGAGAATGGCACGCGCAATGGCGATACGCTGGCGTTGCCCGCCCGAGACGTTGATTCCCTTTTCACCAACGATGGTGTGATACTGATCGGGAAAACTCATAATGAAGTCGTGGGCATGGGCGGCGCGGCTGGCTGCTTTCACCGCTTCCTCGCTGGCGTCGCGGTCGCCGTATTTAATGTTGTCGAGAATGGTTCCGCCAAAGAGAATCGTTTCCTGCGGCACAAGCGCAATCTGCCGGTACCAGCTTTCCAGTGTGACCTGACGGAGGTCATGACCGTCGATGGTGATTCGTCCCTCGGTCGGATCGTAAAACCGGTGAATGAGATTCATCACGGTTGTTTTACCTGCGCCGGTCGGGCCAACTATCGCGACAAGTTCACCTGGTTTCGCCTCGAACGACACATTGGTCAGCACCGGCTGTCGTAGATCGTACGCAAAGCTAACGTGCTCGACCTGTATATGTCCGGACACGTTTGAGAGGACCGTTGCATTGGGGGCATCGACGACGTCGGATTGCGTATCGAGGATTTCAAACACCCGTTCTGTGGCGCCCTGCGCTTCTCGGACCTGCGCGAAGACGCGCGCGGCGGAACTGAATGGGCCGATCAGAATGCCGGCGAACAACACAAAGGCGAACAAATCGCCCGGGGACACGGCGCCATCGATGACCTGGCGTCCGCCATACCATAACACGGCTGCCGCAGCTGAGAAGGTCAGCAGGCTGATGACGGGAATGAACACGGCCATGATGCCCGCCCGCCGCATGGTGAGGGACAGGGTTTGGCCGACCTGCGTGGAAAACCGCGTCTCTTCGCGTCTGGTCTGGACGAAGGATTTCACGATACGGATGCCGGAGAGCACCTCTTCGATCAGCGTACTGAGTGCGGCGGTCTGGTCTTGGATCGAGGTTGAGAGAGATTTGAGCCGGCGGCCGAAGAACTTGGCGATGACGACGAGCAAAGGCAGCAGGACGAGAATTAGCAGACAGAGACGCCAGTTCATGGCCAGCAGAAAGGCGATCCCTCCGACGAACGTGACGAGTTGCTTGGCCGTGTCGATCGGTGTTTCCGTGACGACGGATTGAATGACGGTGACGTCGTTCATCAGACGCGAGAGCAGTTCGCCGGTTCTGCGTCGCGCAAAAAAACTGACCGACAATGTTTGCAGATGGGCGAAGAGATGCCGGCGGAAATCGGCGACGATATGCTGAGAAACCCAGGCCGTGAAATAACTGTGTCCCATCGAACAGAGGCCTTGCAGCACGACCAAGCCGAGGAACAGCGCGATCAACTCGGTCATCCGTTTAGCGTCGTGATGTACAGTGATAACGTCCCACAACGTTCCGGCGAGCCGCAGCAAGGCGAGATTTATCGCCGCGACTCCCATCACCAGCAGCCCGGCGAACAGCATGCGGGAGAGATAGGGTTTCAGGAATGGAAGGAACCGCTTAAAGGTCGACATGACGCGACAGGATCTTAGAGGAGGTCATAATAGAAAACCAGTGTGAAGCAGACACGAAAGAGGATGGTGAGGAGGTTCGGAGACGGTGGAAGGTGTCAGATTTGCGCGATGGATTCGATGAGGTTCTTATTGACAGCGACGAAATCCGAGCGGTCTTTGTCGTTGACGACGACATCGGTGAGGCTGATGAACAGCCGCTGCTCTTCATTGATGGCGTCGGAGACACGGTTCCGCATCGGAGGAATGAGAAAATCGCCCACGTACACGCAGTTGACAGTGCGGACGCGAATGCGAACCTTCTTCCCTTCCGGCACGGAATCCTCCTTCCCCTGGTCGGAGTGAGCTTAGCTTTTTCGACGGAGGAACTTTTGACGCCGGCGCAGTTTCTTGTACTTGTGCTTGCGCATTTTCTTCCGGCGTTTTTTCAGCACACTGGCCATACGGTGTCTCCCTTACGAGCGTGAGTCTAGAAGTTTTCAGCCGAAATTGCAAGCAACGGAGGGAATTTGCGGCGTCGTACGGCCTCAGCTTGACCTCTCCGATGGGCCGTTCCTATACTGCGGCCATGATGAATCTCTCCCTGCGCCATGCGTATGTGCTGATGGCGACGCTGAGTGCCTTGTGGCTTTCCGGCATCGGATGCAGTTCCAAGACGATTCAATATCCGGAAGATCATGAACGGTATCTTCGCATTGATAAAGCGGTGGAGTCTCTTCGACAGGCATACGTGAAGAAAGATCCTTCCGCAATGGCAGCCCTGCTGGTGCCCCTGGAAGCCACGGACCGGCTGCAGCATGAGGCTGAAAGCGATTTTGAGTCGTTCCACGACATCGCAATGGAGTTTAGAGTCGAACGGATCATGGTCGATAACGACGACATCGACGTCTACGTGCATTGGCAAGGATTGTGGAAAAAAGATCCGGACGATCCTGGAATTCGCCATCGAGGCCATTCCCGTTTGCAGTGGGTGGGGACGAAGTCCGTGCTCCTGCGAAACGTGCAGGGCGATATCCCGTTCGGTGTGAAGGGACGCCAAGCCTTAACGAGTCAGCCTGCCGCTCAGTCCAAGAAGTAATCCATGTCGACTCGCCGTTCTCCATTCGTTCCCCAAGCTGATTTTCTCGTCATTGGCAGCGGCGTCGCCGGCCTGCGCGCGGCTCTCGAACTCAGTCGCAGTGGACGGGTCTTGGTCCTTACGAAGGGGCATCCGCTCCAGAGCAGCTCGATCCATGCACAGGGCGGCGTCGCGGTCGCGATGAGCGAAGAAGACGATGTGGCCATCCATTTGACCGACACGCTGAAGGCCGGCCATGGTCTCTGCCGTAAGGAAGCGGTGCGCGTCCTCGTCGAAGAAGGACCGGCTCGGATCCAGGACTTGATCAAGTGGGGAGCGAAATTTGACAAGGTGGGTGGAAAATTTGCCTTTGCCCGTGAAGCTGCGCACAGCCGCAGCCGCATTCTTCGGGCTCGCGGCGACGCCACCGGTAACGAAATGATGCGGGTCTTGATCGCTGAAGCGATGAAGCAGAAGCGTATCCAACGCATGGACTATCACTTTACGGCGGATCTGGTCATCGAAGAAGGTCGGTGTTGCGGCGCGCTTGTGTTAGACGAACATGCAGGCCGGCGATTCATGCTTCCGGCACGAGCCGTCGTGTTGACGACCGGCGGCGCGGGGCAGGTCTATGCTCGTACGACGAATCCGGCGAACGCTACTGGTGACGGCATGGCGATGGCCCTCCGCGCCGGCGCAGTGCTTCAAGACATGGAGTTTGTCCAGTTTCACCCCACCGCCTTGTACCTGCCGTCGAGTCCGCCATTTTTATTATCGGAAGCCATGCGAGGTGAAGGCGCGCAATTGCGGAACAGCAAGGGGGAAGTGTTCATGCAGCGCTATCACCCGATGGGCGCACTCGCTCCGCGCGACATCGTCTCCCGGGCGATTTGGGCGGAGATGGCTGCGACGAAGGCGCGCCATGTCTACCTTGACGTCACCCATTTGGGAGCCGAATTCATCAAACGACGGTTTCCGACAATTTACTCCACCTGTCTGAGATATGACATTGACATTACCGAAGAATGGATTCCTGTTTCGCCCAGCGCCCATTATATGATGGGCGGAGTGTGGACCGACGTGAACGGCGCGACGACTGTTCCCGGACTGTTTGCGGCGGGCGAAGTGGCCTGCAGCGGCGTGCATGGCGCCAATCGATTGGCAAGCAATTCGTTATTAGAAGGGCTGGTGTTCGGCGCACGTGCCGCGGCGGCGGCGGTAGCCTATGGGGGGCGGCAAGACATGCCGTCGCTGGCCGCTCAGGAAGCGGCCTTGAAACACGAACAGTATGGGTCGCTCGACGACGCGGAAAAACTCCGCAGCTCTCTCCGGCGCACGATGTGGGGACAGGTTGGAGTCATCCGATCCGGGGAGTCGCTCATTCGAGCCTGCGCGCAGCTCTCGCGCTGGGCGCAGCTAGTGGTCCAACCCTTTTCCCAGCGGGACGCACTGGAAGTGAAAAATATGGTGCAGGTGGCGCAATGCATCGCGGAAGCGGCGCTCTGGCGGGAAAACAGCGTCGGCGCTCATTACCGATCGGACTTTTCGCAAGCGAAAGGGCCGGGATGGCAACAACACAGTCGATTGTCGTTGGGCGACGGGATTAGCGGAAAGTCGTCTCGGAAGTCGCGGGGGCTTCTTCTGGCGCTGCGGGGACGTGCCGGCTGACGGGCCGCTCGGTGATCACGCCGTCCCGCACCAGGAATGTCCGGTAGTAACGCAAAACTTTTCGCACGTACTGTCTGGTTTCGTCGATCGGCGGCAACGACTGATACCGATCCACGATATTCTCGCCGGCGTTATAGGCCGCCAGCGCGAGAGGCAGGTTTCCATGAAAGCGGTCGAGTAACTGCCGCAAATACTTCGTACCCCCTCCCACATTCTCATCCGGATCGAACATATCTCGTACCTCTAAGCGCACGGCGGTTTGCGGCATGAGCTGCATGAGGCCGATGGCTCCCGCTCGGGAAATGGCACGGGGGTCGAAGTCCGATTCGGCCTTGATGACCGCGCGGATCAAGGCCGGATGCAATTGCTGCTGAGAAGAATGGCGTTTGATAACCGGCTCGAGTTCGCGCTCCGATAGGATGGCGTGGAAGCGGGCCGATTCAACGTCGATTTTCCGATAACGTGCATCGGACGGCACGTTGGTGAGCGAGATGGTCCCATTAGGCCCTATATATTGGTAGATCTCCGAGTGAGCTGCACTGGGGCATTGGTAAGCCAGGAGACTCAACCCACCAAAGACGATTGCCGCTTTCCGAACGACCTGCTGCTTGATCTGTCGTGTTTTCGTGGTCATGCGCATGGTCCCAACGATATCAGCCTGCCCCGGCCTGTCAAGAAAATGCAGATCCCATGCCGGATGGCAGCATGAGAATATTGAGCAAGAACAATGGGATCGAATGTTACGGTTCGAGGAATTTTTGGCGATGGGTGACAAAAATTTGGTGAAGGCGTCCGGTGAGGGCACCCGGCTTTCCACTCCCTATCGGTCGGCCGTCGAGGGTCGTTGCCGGCATGACCTCCATTGTCGTGTTGCTGAGGAAACATTCGTCGGCTCCGCGTAGCGCCTCGACACCGAACCGCCCTTCCTCGATGGGAATCTGCTCCTCGCGGGCCAAGGTGAGAATGACGTTTCGAGTAATGCCATCCAGAATGCCGCACGCAAGGGCAGGCGTGCAGAGCCGGCCCGACTGCACAAAAAACAAATTGCTGACAGTGCATTCGGTGACGTGCGATTCCCAATTGAGCAATACGCTATCAAACGCTCCTGCGGCGATCGCCTCCCGTTTCGCCTGAATATTGTTCAAGAAATTTGTGGCTTTGATCTGCGGGTCCAGCGCGCTCGGGAGGTTGCGTCTGGTCTTGGCCACGATCAAGCTTACGCCTTCTCGGTAACGGTCCGGTGGAGGGGATCTCAGCGGCTTCGTCATGATCACGACGGTTGGAGTGCGGCAGAGCGCGGGATCGAGGCCGATGTCACCGCTGCCACGTGAGATGGTGATTCGGATATAGGCGTCAGTCTGGTCATTGCCCAAACCGTTGCGCGCCATTGATTCATGCAGCAACGATGGCCAGTCGTTTTTGGGAATAGTTAAACCGATTGCTTCCGCCGACCGGTGGAGGCGAGCCAGGTGTTGATCCCGCATGAAGATCTTCTTGCCGTACGAGCGGATCGTTTCGTAGACTCCGTCGCCGTAGAGAAAGCCATGATCAAAGACGGAGACCGTGGCCTCTGCTTCCTTTACAAACCGGTCATTCAGATAGATCCACACCGTTAAGCCCGCCGCAATGAGCTGAAAAATGCCTGTGCCTTGTATAGCGTCTCTTCATACTCCTTCGCCGGATCGGAATCGGCGACAATGCCGGCTCCCACTTGCAAATAGCCATGCTCACCTCTCAACACCAGTGTACGGATGATGATGTTGAGATCCAGATCGCCGTTCCAGCCAATATAACCGAACGATCCGGTATAGGGGCCACGGCGGACCGGTTCCAGTTCATCGATAATCTCCATGCAGCGGATTTTTGGCACGCCCGTAATGGTCCCGCCCGGGAACATGGCCCTGATTAAATCAAACGGCGTGGCGTCCGGTTTCATGTTCCCGCCGATGTTCGACACGATGTGGCTGACGTGCGAGTACTGCTCGATGGACATAAACTCGTCGACGCGGACGCTGCCGAATTCGCAGACGCGGCCGAGATCGTTTCGTTCGAGGTCAACCAGCATCACATGTTCTGCCCGTTCTTTTTCGTTCGCTAGCAATTCGCCGACGAGCCGCCGATCATGCGCTGCATCGTGGCCGCGCGGTCTGGTGCCGGCGATCGGCCTCGTCTCCGCACGACGTCCCTGCAGACGCACTAATCGCTCGGGCGAGGAGCTGATGAGCGAGAGATCGTCGAAGCGCAAGAGCCCGGAGAACGGTGAGGGATTGACTGCGCCCAATTGCCGGTAGAGCGCTTGCTCGTACCGGAGACGACCGAGCCCTGCTCGATATGCTTCAGGAATTTGTAGGGCGAATCGATGCGAGAGGTTGGCTTGGTAGATGTCTCCCGCGGCGATGTACGTTTGGCAACGTCGCACGCGATCGAGATAGGCCTCCCGCGTCTGTTCCGGTGTAAACGGCAGCGGATCGAGGACCATGTTCTCCGAAACCATTGTGCCCGTCAGCCTCGCCTCACATTCGGTCAGCCTGTCTAGCCCTTCTCGATACAGTTTGTCGCGAGCCTCTCCTAAAAATCGTTCCATCGACGGACAGAAGATGAGCTGAATACGCTTGGTGCGATGATCGATTGCTGTGACGAGGTCATACAGCGCGAAACGTAGGTCTGGAGATGTCAGATCATCCAATGCAAGGGACGGTAAGACTTCGAGACGGCGGGCGAAATCATAGCTGAAATAACCGACGGCTCCTCCGAAGAACGGCGGCAGGTCCGGAGTTCGATCAATGCCGGGAGGAATGACGGCTTGCCGTAGAGAGGCGAACGGGTCCTGCGGGCGTGCTCCGCTTTTGGGTGTACTCTCCGACAAGATCGAGTACGGGCCACTGCCCAAAAAGGAATATCGCGCTTCTCCCAGCTGGCCCTTCCCGCTTTCCAGCAGGAAAGAAGGCTGGGAGGGGTAAGCGATCTTTTCGTAAAGATCCAGCGGACTCTCGCCTCGGCCAGGTATCGTCATGACAAGTGGCCGGGGAGGACCATGCAAGAACGAAGGTTGTGAGAATCGGGTCATCGTATGAGAGTCGGCTTCGGATCAACGAAGGGTTCACTATACCTCAGCGATTCGGTCATTTCCCAGCAGGCGCAACTTGACAAATTCACAGGGATTCTGCTTGAATTGCCCGCCCGCCATCGGGAGAGTCCTTACTCAGGATTGCTGGTTGAGTACTCGCCTCAGTGGGTCAGCCTAGCAGGATGCTGAAAAAGTCCGCCAGCGGCGTTCTCGCGTTGCTCAGAGGCTCAACGTACGGCGGAGAGTACGCGTCGCCTCTTTGCTCGCTGCGACCTTGCACGAGAAACGATGCGTCTCCGCGCGTCGGGGTTGGCGGGTGAGAACGGTGGCCTTGAACATCCTGCGGTGAGTAGCAGCGCGGATCATGCCCCAGTCACAGGATCCGTTTTATGCGGGGCTCGGCCAGGCCGTTCGTATCGGAACGGAACTGCTGGCTGCGCTGATCGTCGGGGGTGGATTGGGATGGGCCACCGATACCTACCTTCTGGGGACAACTCCATGGGGATTGGTCATCGGATTGATCGTCGGTGCCGCGGCCGGAGTGCGGAACGCCTATCGGATGGCGCAGCGCTGGCCCAAGTAGTCGATTACTGAAACGAGGTTCAATGGAAGAAAGTCCGCTGCATCCGTTTGAACTGCACAACTTCATTCCGATCAATCTCGGCGGCCTCGATATTTCCATCAACAAAGCCGTCATCATGATGTGGGTGATCGTAGGGCTAATCTCCATCCTCATGATCATGGCCGGTTCTGCCCGCCAGCTCGTGCCGGGGAAGCTGCAGAGCCTTGCCGAGATGATGGTGGATTTTATCCGTGGCATTATCCTCGATACGATGGGCAAAGACGGCATGAAGTTTTTCCCGTTGATCGCTACGCTGTTTCTCTTCATCCTGTTTTGCAATCTTATCGGCTTGATCCCCGGTTCCTATACGGTGACCAGCCAGATTGTCGTGACGGCGGTGTTTGCCTGCACAGTGTACGGACTCAGCCTGGTCATGGGGTTTTTTCTGCACGGCGGGAAATTTCTAGGGATCCTCGTGCCTCCCGGCACGCCAGGATGGTTGCTGCCGTTAATGGTTCCGATCGAGCTCATCAGTCAATTGGCCCGCCCGATTTCGCTCGCCGTCCGGTTGTTTGCCAATATGACCGCCGGCCATGTGATTTTGGGTGTGTTATTCGGGTTGGCAATCAGTGGAGGGCTGTTGATCGGGTGGCTGCCGTTCGCCTTCACGATCGCTATGAACGGATTGGAAGTCGGCATCGCGTTCATTCAAGCGTACATATTTACCGTGTTGACCTGCGTCTATTTGGGAGACGCATTTCATCTGCACGGCCACGATGACCACGCGCATTGACGCTGGTTGATCAGACAAGGGAGGAGTAGGACACAATGGATTCAGCAGCCGCAGCATTGTTGGGAATGGGCTTGGCCGCAGCAGGCTTCGCCGGGGCCGGTGTGGGCATCGGCTACATCTTCGGTAAGATGATCGAGGCGGTGGCTCGCCAGCCGGAAGCAGAAGGTCGTGTTGGCAAATACATGTGGATCGGGTTCGCGCTGGTGGAAGCCATTGCGCTCTATGGTTTGGTTATTGCCTTCATCATC
>CAMLHQ010000082.1 GCA_946479785.1 uncultured Nitrospira sp. | reverse complement strand
ATCAATCCTGTCTCTACACTATCGAAGGCACCGATCGGCCCTATCCGATGAACTATGCGCTGCGATTTTACGTGAATCGATCAGGCGTGTCGTACTGGATTCATGGGCGGGATCTGCCGGGCTATCCTGCCTCGCACGGCTGCATTGGTCTCTATGATGAACCGATGCAGAAGGAGCAGTATGGCATCCCGAAGGACCCACAACTGAACGACGCGAAGCGATTATTTGTGTGGGTATTAGGCGGCGAGACAGAGGATGACCGCATAATTCCCCTCCCCCGTGGTCCCCGGGTGCATATCATCGGCCATGCGCCGGGACATCAGCCGTAGTTCACCAAGACATAGTGTCGAGCACGTGTACTCTCCTGTTCAGCCACCTGAAGCGTTAATCAAGTGACTTTTGGAATCTGGCCACGCTGATGGTGAGCATGACGAAGCCAAAGAGGCCCATGGCTGCCATGTGAGGCCAGAGGACGTCCAGTCCCACGCCCTTCAAGTAGACACCCCGCAGGACATCGAGAAAATACCGTAGCGGGTTCAGGTATGTCAGCCATTGCATGAACTCCGGCATGCTGCTGATCGGCGTGCCAAAGCCAGAAAAGGTAATGGCAGGCATGTTGAAGAAAAACCCCGACACCATCGCTTGCTGCTGGGTCATTGAAATGGTCGAGATAAAGAGACCGATGCCCAGCATGCAGAGAATAAAAAGCGTAGCCCCAATCGCGAGCACGCCGATGTTCCCGCGGAATGGTACGCCGAACCACAGGGTGCCGACCAAGGAGATGAGAGTTGTATCGAGCAAGCCGATCAGGAAAAACGGCACGGTCTTCCCCAGAATGAATTCCAGCCGCCCTATTGGCGTTACCATAATTTGTTCGAGCGTGCCGATCTCCCGTTCGCGCACCACAGCGAACGCGGTCAAACTGACCACCATGACCAGGATCAGATTGCCGATCACGCCCGGCACAAAGAACCATTGGCTGTCGAGGTCCGTATTGAACCAGGGGCGCCGATCCAGCACGATTGAGGGGAGTTGCGACTGGGCCAGGGGGGAGGTTTCGAACAGGCGTTCCTTCTGGTAATCCTGCGAAAATCGGCCTGCAATTTGATTAACATAGCCGACGGCAATCAGGGCGGTGTTGGAGTTGCTGCTGTCCACGATCACTTGGAGATGGGCCGTCTGGTCTTTTCTGAGATCCTGCGCAAATCCTGCATTGATTTGGAGCGCGATGGTGATCGTCCCGCGATCGATCAATTCACCGATCTGCCGGCGGTCGTGCAGACGAGTCCGCACATCGAAGTAGGGGCTGGACGTAAAGCGCGACACGAGATCGCGGCTCACCTGGCTGTTGTCGAAATCGAGTACGGCGGTCGGAATATGGCGGATCTCTAGTGTGGCTGCATAGCCGAAGACCAGCATTTGAATCACCGGCGGGCCAAACAGGAGGAAGCGAGATCGTTTGTCCCTGAAGACTTGGATAAACTCC
The DNA here is from genome assembly GCA_946479785.1 of uncultured Nitrospira sp. Next base: position 12,275 of record CAMLHQ010000082.1, on the reverse strand, counting down.
TTAAACAGCATTCCTCGGAGACGCCCCAGCATGACGGTTCCCTCTAGGTCAGTGTCTTGCGAAAGGCACGGGTCGCGAGAATGGTGAGGAACAACGCAAAAATGGCCAAAGCCAGCAGGTCGTTCAGGAGAAACGGGATGGAGGTCCCTTTGAGAAACACGTCGCGGATGATGGTCATGAAATAGCGCGCCGGAATGAGATGGCTAATCACCTGGATCGCGACCGGCATTTGATCGATGGGATAAATGAAGCCGGAGAGCAGAAAGGCCGGCAAGAAGGTAGAAATCAGGGCTGCCTGGCTGGCAGCGAGTTGCGACTTGGCGACGACCGACACGACATAACCCAATGACAGAACGACGATCAGGAAGAGGGTGCAGCTGAGAAAGAAGACGCTCCATTGTCCGCGAAACGGAACTTCGAACCACCAGACCGCCAGGCCGGCGCAGAGGGCGGTATCGGCCATTCCGATGGCGAAATACGGCACGAGTTTGCCTGCCATGAGTTCAAGGGGCGTGACTGGAGTGGAAACGAGTTGCTCCATGGTGCCTCGCTCCCACTCTCTCGCGATCGTGAGCGAGGTGAGGAAAGAGCCGATCACGGCCATGATGATGGCGACGACTCCCGGCACGATGTTCGCCGTGCTTTCAAGGTCTTCGTTGAACCACGTCCGCGCGTCGACTGTCAGGGGAGCCTGAACGGTTAACCTTCCGTGGCGATGCATCCACTCCATTTGAATGAGTTGGTTGTAGGTCTGAACGACAGCTTCGCTGTAGCTGATGCTGACATTGGCGGTGTTGTTATCCGTGGCATCGATCAGTGCCTGGACGCTGACCGGGCCTCCGGCGTTCAACTGCTCGGAAAAATTTATGGGGATGACAATTGCCAGCCGGCAGTCACCGGCGTCGAGCGCATCAATCAGTGCCGGATAGTTGTCTACTGTTTTGACGACGTTGAAATACTCCGAGGCTTGGAAATGCTTGAGGAAATCCTGGCTCTGCTGGCTGCCCTCGCGGTCGTATACGTAGACGGGGATGTGCTGAATATCGAAGCGGACGCCGTAGCCGAAGGCCAGCATCAGCAGCACCGGCATCGCCACGATGATGAGCAAACTGGGCACGTCTCGGCGAATCTGCAGGATTTCTTTTCGGACGATCGCCGCGACTCGATGCCACCGCATAAGTCAGCTAGACCTTTCCGACCGCCTTTGCGTGGCCGTTAATGAGACGAAGACGTCTTCTAGAGTGGGGCTGATCGGCGCCATTTTCGCCACGGTGATTCCGTGTTGCGACAGGTCTTTGCGCAGTCGAGGGATCATGGCTCCGGCTCCGGGCACGACGACGTGCAGGGCATTACCAAACACGGCGGCATCTGCCACGTCCGGCGTGCGCTGAAGCACATCCAGAGCAAGGCCCAGCGGCTCGCACTCCACCAAGAGCAATTCACCCTTCATGGCCTGTTGTTTCAATTCTGTCGGCGACCCCGAAGCGACGATGCGGCCCTGAAAGATCAGGACCAGGCGGTTACAATACTCCGCTTCGTCCATGTAGTGCGTGGTGACGAGCACCGTCACGCCGTCCGCAGCCATCGAGTGGATTAGTTCCCAGAATTTCCGTCGCGAGATGGGGTCGACTCCCGATGTCGGCTCATCGAGAAACAGAATCGGAGGTTGATGGAGCACGGCGCATCCTAAGGCCAACCGCTGTTTCCATCCGCTCGGTAAGGTGCCGGTGATGGTCGATTCTCGGCCGCGTAAGCCGGCCATGTCCAGGACCCACGACTCGCGTTCCTTCAGCACCGCCGCCGAGACCTCATACATGCTGGCAAAGAAGTGAATGTTTTCGATGACCTGAAGATCGTTGTAGAGGGAAAACTTTTGTGACATGTATCCGATTCGCTGACGCACTCGTTCCGGCTCCCGCGCGACGTCGTATCCTGCGACGAGCGCCTGTCCTGCTGTGGGGCGAAGCAAGCCGCATAACATCCGGATGGTGGTCGATTTACCGGCGCCGTTGGGACCGAGAAAGCCAACCACTTCGCCCCGCCGTGCCTCCAAGCTGATCCGGTCTACCGCGACGAAATCACCGAAGCGTTTCACGAGGTCTCGCACCATCACAGGCGACGCATCTTTGTTCATGGTATTCCGCGGTCCTTCTCGCCAGACGTTGCGGCGACGAAGAGGTCTTCGATCGTCGGCGGGACTTCTTCGAGGCGGTCGAAAGAGATCCCTGCCGCCTGCAGCTTCGATCGCAGCGTGGGAACACGCCTTGCGGCCTCGTCCACCACGAGATGCACGCCATCGCCGACAAGCAAAGCGTTGAGCACGCCTTCAGTGCCGTCCAACGCAGCGCGTACGCGGCGCGGATCGGACGAAACGACGGACAGGACCGCGCCCCTCAGCTGCTGCTTTAGGTTGGCCGGCGTCTCGCAAAAGAGGATGCGCCCCTGATGTAGCAAGGCGACTCGGTGGCAGCGTTCGGCCTCGTCGAGGTATGCGGTAGACATGAGAATGGCGATTCCTTCTTCAAGCAGAGAATAGAGAATGCGCCAGAAGTCGCGGCGCGAGATGGGGTCGACACCGTTGGTGGGCTCATCCAGCAGGATCACGCGGGGGCGATGGATAAGCGCGCAGACGAGTCCGAGCTTTTGCTTCATTCCGCCGGAGAGCTTGCTGGCCAGCCGGCTCGTGAATGGACTCATGCCGGCCGCCTCGAGCAGGCGTCCGGTGCGCTGTTCCCGATCCGCGCGGGCCACGCCGAACACGTCGGCGTAGAAGCGGATGTTTTCCTCGACGGTCAGATCTTCGTAGAGGCCGAAACGCTGCGGCATATAGCTGATGTGCGCTTTGGCAGTTTCTGGATCGCGGATGATGTCATAGCCTGCCACCATCGCCGACCCGGAATCGGGCGTGAGGACACCCGCCAACATCCGGAGAGTGGTGGTCTTTCCCGCTCCGTCCGGTCCCACCAAGCCGAAGATTTCGCCGGGGTGCACGTCAAAATGCAAATGATCTACCGCTGTGACGCCGGGAAAGGATTTGGTGAGATTCGATGTGGAAATAGCTGAAGGCATAAGTCGTCACTGAGGCGGCATCTCAATCGCAGCCTCCGCCGGCATCCCCGGCTTCAATTCGTGGTTCGAATTATCCAGGTCAACCTTGATGCGATACACGAGCGTCACACGCTCCTTGTGAGTTTCCACGCTCTTCGGCGTGAACTCGGCCTGTGAAGAGATGAATGACACCCGGCCTTGATAGGTCTTGTCTGGAAACGTGTCGGTGCGAACGGTGGCCGACTGCCCCCACTGGATGCGTCCCAGATCGGTCTCGTTGACGTAGCCGCGTAGCCAGAGATGATCCACATCGGCAATCGTTACCACGGGCGTTCCGGGAGCCATGACCTCACCGAGTTCCGCCTGCCGGACCAACACTACGCCGGAAACGGGGGCCGAGAGGACGGTGTAGGCGAGCTTCACCCGTGACATTTGAAGCGCTTCACGGGCCAGTTGTAGATTGGCGCGCCGGACAGAAATTTCTTCCTTGCGGGTACCCTCGACGATTTGATCGTGAGTCTGCTTGACTCGTTCGTAGGTGGCTTGCGCGCGTTTCAATTGGGACGCGGCGCTGTCGACATCCTCCCGAGAAACGCCTTGTTCGGCCAAGAGCGCCTGACGCCGGCGGAACTCCTTCTGTTTCAACTCGAGGTCCGCTTGGGCGTCGAGCAACGTCTGTTTCGCCGCCTGGATTTCCTGGACACGGCTTCCTGCTAAAGCGAGTTCGAGTTCAGCTTCGCGCGTGCGCACGGTGGCTTCGTCCACACCCACTTGCTGCCGGTAGTCGTCATCGTCCAGTCGCGCCAAGAGGTCTCCTTGCTTGACGTATTGACCCTCTTCAATGGGCAGTGCAACGACCCGGCCTTGGACCTTAAAGCTCACCACGCTTTCGTGGGCTTCGATGTTCCCGGAAATCAGAAGCGTGCTGTCGGCGGACTGGTTTGCCGTCGTGCGCACATATAGGTATCCGCCTGAGATCACGGCGAGCACCCCGAGCATGATGATCAGTCCCGTTCGTTTCATCGTCGTCCGCCCATGCTGAAACCCTGAATCAACGCGATCTGGCTTTCTCCGTCGTCAACCCTTCAAGCACCACTCTGATGATGGCGGAGAATCCGCTCTTCGGTGTGAGACCGAGCTCCTCCATTTTCGGCGGATTCATGATGGCGTGAACGGCGCCAAGCAGAATTTCGATCGCCAGTTTCGGAGGAATGTCCCGGCGAATGAGCCCTGCTCTGCGCCCTTCGAGAAACACCTTGCCGAAATGGCGCTGAATAACGTCCCGCCGCCGGCTCTCCACCACCCTGAAGAGGTCCGGAGCCTCTCGCCGGATGTCGCGCACAAACGGCGGGCGAATCTCTTCCATGTGCCCCTGGACGCAGGAGAGCAGTCGGTGCAGCGCCTCCAGACAATCGGACGAAGCATCGGACTGAATACGGCCGAGATCCGCATCGATGCTGCAGAACTTGTCGTGAATCACCGCTTCCAGGAGTGCCGTCTTGCTGTGGAAGCACGCGTACAGCGTCTTTTTGCTCATCGCCAATTCGCGCGCAAGATCGTCCATCGTCACGCTGCGGAACCCGTGGGCTAAGAAGTGTCGCCTGGATTCTGTGATGATCCGCTGACGGTTGGCCTCCTCGAGGGTTGCCGATAGCCTGTGACGCGGTTGTAAGATTCTCGTGACCATATACTATGGAAACTAGAATAGTACCGTTAGTATCCGACAGTCAATGCAGCATGTGGGCCTGTCAAAGATGCGAGGGTGCGCGATGCGAGAAGTACGGCGAGGCAGGCGCTGTCATTGTGCACCGTTGCAGCCCGCTCTTGCCAGATCAGCTCCCGCTCAATGCCCCTACCGGGGGTTAGCCGCGCCAACGCAGCTCGAACGATGCTTTCAGAAGATTCCTTGCTAGGTATTTCGGTCCACGGAGTCCGCAAGATTACGAAGCGCCTGGGAAATTCGCACGTCATACGCCGTGCATTCCTCCAGGTGCCGCATCGAATCAGGAAGCTTTGATAGCTGTACGGACACCTGCTTCCGAATGTCATCCAATGCAGGAGCGGGAGCGAGTCGCCGTCCTTCCTTCATCGCCGGATGCAGCAGCGATTCGCCTGCTTGGCGATCGTTGAAAGTGGTCACCACGTCGTGATCCAGGTATCCGCCGTCCGTGTAGTTGCGGTAGACCTCTCGACGCCCGGGCCAGGTGGCCTTGCCTTCCGATCGCTTGCGACAAGGACGGCCTGCGTATTCCTGAAGTTTGTAGGCGCAGTCCAGCGAAGGTGCATCCGATGAGGTCGTCATGGCGGTGCCGACGGCGAAACTGTCAATCGGCGCGCGGCTCTGGACGAGAGTGTTCAGTCTGTACTCGTCGAGATTGCCGCTGGCCAGGATTTGAGCATCACGTAATCCGCCGTCATCGAGGATGTGCCGCACCTTTCGCGCATGGTCGGCGAGGTCGCCGCTGTCCAATCGCACGCCTTTGACCGGTATGCCGTTTGCTTTGAGCAGCGGAGCTAAGGCGACGACTTTTCGTGCTGCCGTCTCCGTCTCGTAGGTGTCGATGAGCAGCACCGCATTGTCTGGTTGAGCCTGCGCGAAATGTTCGAACGCCGCGGCTTCATCGGTGTGCGCCTGGACGAATGCATGCGCCATGGTGCCGTAGATGGGGATGCCATATTGCATGCCAGCCAGCACGGTGGCGGTTCCCGCGAAGCCGGCAAGGTAACTTGCCCGTGCGGCCAGGAGCCCGGCCTCCGCGCCATGCGCACGGCGCAGACCGAAATCGATCACCGGTTTTCCTTGCGCCGCGAACACGGAGCGCGCCGCTTTCGACGCAATCATCGTTTGGAAGTTCAGCAGATTCATGATGCGCGTTTCGACCAGTTGAGCCATGGGGATGGGAGCCACGACTCGAAGGACCGGTTCGTTCGGGAAGAACGGTGTGCCCTCCGGCATGGCATCGACGTCGCCGGTGAATCGAAGCGTTTCCAGATACCGCAGCAGCCCAAGAGAAAACCGGCCAGTCCGTTCGAGCCATGCCAATTCCTCGGTGGTGACGTGGAGCTGTGAGAGCCATGTCAGTACCTGTTCGAGGCCGGCTGCCAGCAGGAAATTGCGGTGCGGCGGGAGCCTTCGCACGAAGAACTCAAAGACGGCCGGCTCATCCATCCGCTGTTCCAGATAAGCCTGGACCATCGTGAGCTGGTATAGATCGGTGAGGAGGGCGCTGTTCAATGGATTCATGCCGCCAGCGCCTCCATACGCATCGGCATCGCGCCGAGTCGAATCATCTCCAGCTCGGCTTCCCGGCCGTCGTCGGGACGGACGTTCACGGCCTTAATCCCGTCCGTCAACAGGCAGACGTCGTAGCCCAGCGCGCGGGCATCTTTGACCGTGTTCAACACGCAATAGTCGGTCGCCAATCCTCCGATGAAGAGGCGGTGGACGGCAAGTGCTTGCAAGTGGCGTTGCAGCGAGGTGCGGTGAAAGGCCGAGTAGGCCTCCTCGTTTGCATCGATGGCCTTATAAATGATGACGGCGGAGAGAGGCGTGACGAAAGCTGGTGGCGGCAGGGAGCCGGGCGACCCCGCGACGCAATGAACCGGCCAAGGGCCTCCGTGGTTCTTGAAGGAGCAGTGGGTGGACGGATGCCAATCGCGCGTCAAAAAAATCGGGAGAGTTTTCGACTGGAACCGGTGAATGTAGTTCAGGAGGATGGGAATGATTTCATCGCCGCCGCTGATGCCCAGTGCTCCTCCGGGAAGGAAATCGTTTTGCACGTCGGCGATGAGCAGGGCGTCATTGGCTTTGAGAGACACCATCGCCAGGGGTTCTCCCGTAGGCAGCAGTTCTTCGTTCTAGTTGGAGCTATCAACTCCCGGCAATGATCTGTCCTTTAGGCTTTACCTCGGCTGGTACCCTATATTGGTCCACTTGCATGAAGGCTAGACCTGAACAACGGGAAGAGGACAGACTGCCGTCGCCTGCGGCCCCTTCTGGCCTTCCTCAACGTCGAACATCACCTCGATCCCATCTTCTAAATCACGAAATGTAAGCCCTTGCAGTGCATTCTTGTGAAAGTAGACTTCGCCGCCGCCCTCCTTGAGAATGAAGCCGTACTGCTCCTTCGGAAAGAGTTTACAGATGACGCCACGCAGCGGCGGGATCGGCGCGGTACGAACCTCTTTCTTTGCCCGCTTCCCGCGGAATTTCTTGAGCTCGATTGCGACTGCTTGAAACGCCTTGCGAATCGCTTCTTCGAACGTCTTGTTTTCCTTGCGTGCGGTGAACGTATGCCGTCCCGGCAGCGACACCACAATGAGAGCTTCTGCTACATTCGACGATTTCTTGTGGTGCGGATTCTTGGTCAATGTGACTCGTCCATGAGTGAGATCGTCATACCCTCGCTGGAGATCAGCCATGCGTGCCTCGATCTCTTTCTTCCAGCGGGGTGTCATTGTGACGTTACGGCTCTCAATTGCGACCTTCATAACACCTCCCTCGTGATGGGCTCCTGTTGGTTGAGATCAGCAAGGGGCATGCCTCCTGAAAGCGAGGCTTGAGACAAAATGGCAGAGCTGATATCCCTGCTGCTTGCCCCCTGCCGTGTCTATCGCACTCGACGGAGGTGATGCATTTTTCCTCAGTGCCTCCCCTGCTACTGAAGCTGAATGCGCCACCTGAATGCGAGTGACAAGCGACCGGCAAGAGGCGAAAGATTGAAATTGCTGGTTGGAACATTGCTTGCGTCTTAAGTGAACGATGCCCGCCCTCAAGAAAGAATCCCTCGAACGGTATCTCCAACACATTTTTGGTTCAGGGACGACTCTCCTGTCGTATGGGCCGATCGGCAAAGAGAGTTCGAAGGGTACCTACAAACACTACGGGTATGGATCTCCGGTCAAAGTGACGTTTCAAGTCGGGCGATCCCGACAGTCAGCGGTGCTCGAAACGATGAGCCCCGGGCCCTTCGGGCACGAACATATGGCGGATCGGGCGCAGGCGATCTTGTGGGACTACGAGTCGTATGGTCGCCTGCCTCGCCATGTGAGGGCGCTCGACGTCGGGGCGTTCACGTCGGGCCAAGAATTATTTTCCGTCGGCCGCGCACGCGAGTTCTTCGTGTTGACAGAGTGGATGGAGGGGGCCAGCTATCACGAGGATCTGCGCCGTGTGATGCAGGGCGGCGCATTGAGAGCGCTCGATCGTCGGCGAACAAAAATGCTGGCAACCTATTTGGCGGCGATCCACCGACGGAAGCGCCGTGATCCGGATCTCTATCGTCGCCGCCTCCGTGAGCTGATCGGACACGGCGAATGCATCATGGGGTTAACGGACAGTTACCCGCCACGGTTCGGCTTTATCACGGAGGAGCTCTTGCGCACAATTGAAGAGGCCTGCAATCGATGGCGTTGGCGGCTGCGCCAGCAGACAGGTAGACTTTCGCAGGTCCACGGCGACTTTCATCCTTGGAATGTGCTCTTTCGAAAGGGGACCGATTTTTCCGTGCTGGATCGGTCGCGGGGCGAGTGGGGAGAGCCGGCCGACGATGTGACCTCGATGACAATCAATTATCTGTTTTTCTCTCTGTGCCGTTGGCGCCGCCTCCATGGCCCCTTGGAGATCCTCTTTCGGCTATTCTGGGACACCTATCTTGAGCAGAGTGGAGATGAAGACGTGACGATGGCGGCAGCGCCCTTCTTTGCGTTTCGAGGGTTGGTCATCGCGAGCCCGGTCTGGTATCCCAAGTTGCCCATGGACGTGCGTCGAAGCATTTTTCGATTTATAGAAAATGTGCTCGATGCATCCCGCTTCGATCCTACTCGCGTGAATATGTATTGCGGTTTGTGATCGAGCCATCAGCCGACAGCAGCCAGTGGCCTGTATGAATCGACCTCAAGCCTTCGCTATCTGGATCACCGGATTGCCGGCCTCGGGCAAGAGCACGATCGTCTCGGCATTGAAGCCTCAACTTGAGGCCCTTGGATTGGCCGTGGACGTATTGGAATCGGACGAGGTCAGGCGGGCTCTCACGCCGAACGCGACCTACTCACCGGAGGAGCGTGATTTATTTTACCGAGCCCTGGCATTCACCGGACAGCGGCTTGTTGCGCACGGCGTGACCGTGTTGTTTGATGCGACGGCCAGCCGACAGGCCTATCGGGATTATGCGCGCGCGGTGATCCCTCGATTTATCGAAGTAGCCGTGGATTGCCCGTTAGCCGTCTGCATGGAGCGGGATCGGAAGGGGACCTATCAGAAAGGTTTGCGCCGCGAATCGGTCACGGTTCCCGGATTGCAGATACCTTATGAGGCGCCGATGAATCCGGAATTGCGAATCGATACGACCACTGTCTCAGCCGATGGGGCAGCTAAACGGATTTTCGACTTCGTCCGTGCACGATTTCTCTAATCTTTTCCCTTAGGAGCGAAATGCTGTTGAAACCATCTCAAGGCCTGCTCTGCCACCTGCTCCAGCGTGCCCGGCTCTTCAAAAAGGTGTGTGGCACCAGGAATGATGGTGAGTTGCTTTGGACAGCGGAGCAGCCGGTAGGCAGCTTGATTCATCTCGATGACGGGCTCGTCGTAGCCGCCAATAAGGAGCAAGGTTGGTGCGGTCACCTGTGGCAGATAGGGTTCTGCGAGGTCCGGCCGCCCGCCACGGGAGACGATGGCACCGACAGGGAACGGGGCTCGCGCAGCCGCTTGCAGCGCGGCACCAGCTCCTGTGCTGGCGCCGAAGTAGCCGAGTGGTAACTGCTTCGTTCGAGCGCCTTCGCGCAGCCAGGCACTGGCCATCAGCACACGGTCGGCCAGCAGATCAATGTCGAAGACGTTGCGGCGGTCTTCCGCCTCATCCGTCAGTAACAGATCGATCAGTAACGTGGCGATCCCTCCCTGCTGGAGGTGGTGGGCCACGAAGCGGTTGCGCGGACTAAACCGTCCGCTCCCGCTGCCATGCGCGAAGAGGACGATACCGGTCGCTCTAGGTGGTATACCGAGAAAACCATCGAGCGCGATATCCTCACCCGTTACTGTGACAGGCTGCTCGACTATGTGATGGATCTGTGGGCGCGTCATGACGACCTCTGTCCAGTTGTCATTGGGTCATGCACCTCCCATTCCTAGGCCGGAAGCGACGGCTAAGAAGGAATTAGCAGGCCGAAAGGAACCGGCTGCCTGGGGCATCTTGCGACAGTCTGTCGCATATCCGCTGTGGTCTTTCTCGCCAGCTTTTCGCCCTCCAAGACAGCCTCCACTCGGGATTTCCTGGGAAATTGTTCTCTGCTCCATTTATTACGAGCGGCATGTCCTTTGCCATTATCACAGTAGATGATGCGACAGGCTCAACGAGGATGCTTGCTGTGACCATACAAAAGACCGCAGTGGTGCTTGTCGTCGAAGATGATCGAGAGATGCGCAGCCTGCTCTGTGACGAGTTCTGGAGCGTGGGGTATCAGCTACGTGAAGCCAAGGACGGCGACGAAGCCTTTCTCGCAGTCTTGCAGTCAGTGCCGGATCTTATCCTGACCGATCTCCGCATGCCGGCCGGCGGAGCGGATTACATCAGCCGGCTACGGACGGTGGCTCCTCATTGTCCTATCATCGTCATTACGGCTTTCGGCGCCCCCGGCCTGCGAGCCGAAGTGTTGCGGGCGGGGGCGAGCGCCTATTTTGATAAGCCGGTCCGGATTTCGGATCTCAAGCTCAAAGTCGAAGAATTGCTGACCGATTCCAGGAGAACGATGCATTAGCACCGACGAGCGAAGGAGCCCGACTGAGATGGCCGGATCTCAATCAGCACAGAACTCTCCATTCAATGACCCTATCCTCGCCGCACGCCTTGAAGCGATCAGACAACTGGCCGGAGGCTTGTCCGAACGTGTCGCGGTGATGGACCGCGACTTCAACTTGATCTATGCCAACGAGGCCGCCTGGGCGGAACAGCAGGCAGGAAGGGCCCGCCGTCACCAGTCGAAATGCTATGAAGCCTTCGTCCATCGGACTGATCCGTGCGACACCTGTCCCGCCATCAAGGTATTCCATGCACCTGACGTCCAAAGTGTCTCCTGCGCAAACGAAGTGGAGGACACGGCCTGCGGAATGCAGCAGGCATTTGCACTCAAAGACAAGGACGGACAAGTGGTCTCGATGCTGGTGCTCTTCAAGGCGCCGGCACGATTGAGTCGGCTTCCCGAGACGCTTGTTCCCGAAGAAACCTCTCCGCCGATGGTCCGGGAACATTTGGGCGACCTCATCGGCCGCAGTGCTGCGATGCAGCAGCTCTTCGATATGATCAGTCTGGTCGCCGACAGTTCAGCCACCGTCCTGATACAAGGCGAGAGCGGGACCGGGAAGGAACTGGTTGCGAAAACCATTCACCAGTTGAGCTATCGGCGCGAGAAGCCTTTTGTCGTTGTCGATTGCGGGTCACTGCCGGAAACGCTCCTCGAGAGCGAATTGTTCGGGCATGTGAAGGGGGCTTTTACTGGCGCCGTGTCAAATAAGCGAGGCTTGTTCGAAGAGGCGGACGGCGGGACGATCTTTCTCGATGAAATTGCCGACACGACACCGACGTTCCAAGCGAAGATGCTGCGGGTCCTGCAAGAGGGTGAAATCAAGCGCGTCGGAGGCAATCAACCGATCAAGATCGATGCGCGGGTCATTTCAGCCACAAATAAAGATCTCACTGAATTGGTCAAGGCCAAGCAGTTCAGGCAGGATCTCTATTACCGCTTGGCTGTCTTGCCGCTGTACCTGCCTCCATTGCGAGACCGAAAGGAGGATATTCCTCTCCTGGTCGAACGCTTCATCGCGGAGTCTTGCAGCAAGCACCGACAGGCTGTGCGCCATGTGTCCGGAGATGCCCTGCATGCGCTGACGGAAGCATCGTGGCCTGGCAACGTCCGGGAATTACAGCACTATATCGAACGAGCGGTCGTTACCACGGCCGGGCCGGAGCTCACCTGCAAGGATATTGTGGCGATGGGGTCGGAACCGGCGGCGTTAGATCTCCGCTCCGTGTCGCGCTCCGCCATGAAGAAAGCGGAGCGGGCACGCATCATCCAGGCTCTTGAACAGAGTCATGGGAACCGCGTGAAAGCCGCCAAGCACCTCAAGATCAGTCGGGCAAGTCTATACAACAAATTGCGGGAGTATAATCTCGCGTGACCAGCAATGAAGGTATGAGGACAATCATCCGGGGGGACGGGATTCGATCGGCCGA
>CAMLHQ010000081.1 GCA_946479785.1 uncultured Nitrospira sp. | reverse complement strand
CTTGCTAAAGGATCCTCCACCGAGAGCATGACCTCGTGACCCATTGGTTCCGCGATCTTTAGGACGCTTACTCTGCTGCCTGCTCGAGCAAGGTGCCTATTGGATTGAGTTTGGATGTGAGTTCCATTGGCACACCGTGTCGCTCATGCAGGAGTTCGGGTGAATTATAGGTGAGCCACACCTGACCGTCTTGATCTTCCCATGCCAAGGCTTTCATCGGAAGATCGATCGCAGCAGTCGGCTTGGCCACCATAAATGCAGTCCCTCCTTTCGGGTTTCCGAAGATAAGCAGTTCGGTGGGCCTCATGTCCAAGCCTGCCTTTTTTGCTTCACCGCTGTGGTCAATCCGGGCAAACACCCGCATGCCTTTAGCCGTCACTGCCTTCTCGATCCGATCGATCGTTTCCGTGACCGAATACTTGCTGGGCTTCGTCACCAGATTGCTGCCTGCTTGAGCGGTATTCACACAGATGAGTAACGCCAGGCTCATAGATAGAATGCTTTGCGGAAGCGCTTGAAAAAATCTCATTCGTCCTCCTTGTTCAGGAATACTCGTTTAGACTGAAGTCTAATTGGTCATAGCAGATCAAATTGGATGCACGTATCAAAATCCTACCGACATGCCCACCGTTCCGAGCAACGCGGCGCGATCGGTCGGCCCATACCATTCAGTGCCCAGGCCGCCGTCGAGCACGATGCGTGAAGTAAGCTGATGGCGCAAACCGATTTCGACGCCCGTGGGATTGCGTTGACCGCGCAGGTCCGATTGCCGTGTGTAGACGCTGGCGATAAGCGTATCGAGAAAACTGGTGGGATAGCCCAGCGGGTAGCTGATGGCCGCGACGGCACGATAGGTGCCTGGCCGCTCCTGTCCCTGAGGCGAACCGAGAATTGTGTATCCGGCGTTCAGATGCGCACGCAGTCGTCCGAATGACCGTGTCATGATGCCGGTCATCTGAGTGTCGACCCCTCTGGAATTCACGCCGGTCGGCAGATCTGTCTCGACACGGACCGCGAAGGCGGGAAGTTGTATGGTTTCGGTGTTGAAGTTATAGAGCACCCCTAGATGCAGGTCGCCGGATTTGGCTGCCCCGACGAGCGTATTCGGTTCGGTCATGAGGTCTCCCTGGATCTCGATCTGAGTGTTGGCGAAGGCGCCATAGATGATCTGCGGTTGAAACGTCACACGGGTGCGGCCTTCACGGCGATCGTTGAAGCGTACGCCGCCTTCCGCGCCGATCTCCCCTTTCGGAATCGCATAGGCATCTTCCATGCCGATCGGCCTATTGGGGTCGAGGTTGTCGTGATCCAAGGCCAGAACGGCATGCGGCAACAGCACCATCAGGACTATTCCCACGGTCAGAACAATCTGCGCGACCGGCCCGTTCAATGGTGATGGTCCTCCTCTGGTTCCGTCTTGACGATCATCGGATTGGTTGAGTCGGCGCTCGCGAGATAGTACGCATCCACGATGCGATAAATTTCCGCGCGCTTTTCCTCCCACGTGGGCAGTCGCTCGCTGGCCAGAATGTCGCTGATGTTGTCATGCAACATGTGCAGATTGTCGAAGATGTTGGCAATCTTCCGATGGCGCGCCCCAAATTCCGGACTCAGCTCGGCGGTGAGCGGCATGAAAGTCCATTGCACCGGCGGCCGCTCGAGATAGCCTCGGTAGGTGGCGAGGATGGGACGCACGGCTTGCTTCTTCGCCTCGAGATTGCGCGCGGCCTGCAAGGGATCGTACACGGCGACTTGCAGATAATGGTACGACCAGATCGTCGCATTGAAGAGAGGAAATCTGCTGCGGAAGGTTTTGGAATAGGGGAACTGATCGAGGCGTTGATGATCAAGCCGCTGGGCTGTGATCGCATAAGCGCTGGCTTGGTAATACGCCAGGACCTTTCGGATTTCACCGTCCTTGTCCGCGTCGTTCGACGCCATGATGTCGTAAGTCGCCCGGTGCAAGGCATGCGCTTCGTCGAACGTGTTTTGCGCGCGCCAGGCCAACTTCATATAGGTGGGCGCAATGGCTTCTTCGTTGGGATTGAGGCGTGGCTTGGTGGCGATGAAGGCGAGTGTTTCTTTGCGGGCCTTCTCCTCGATAGCCTGAACATCCTTGCCGCCGGTGAGGAGCAAATTCTCGTACAGATTGGAGTGACCGAAGTCGACGCCGTTAAACTCACTGTCGAGCTCGGCCAAATCCTCCCGGAGAGAGAAATTCCACAGCGCCCGGTAGTAGAACCGCTTGTCCCGCGGCTCGAATTGGCTACAGGACGCAACGGCACATACAGACAGCAGCAGAACCCAGGCCGCTATGCATTGTGTGTTCAAGGTAGGAGAATCTCCGACTAGGGACCTTCCTAGTTATTCATATGGGCGGAAAAGATTATGAAATCGACTCAACCACCCCTTGCTGAGGAGATCCCATCATGCAAACACTGGAGAGCGCCAGGCGGACCGTCAACTCATTCTCCTCCACAGATATGTCGGTGCTTCCTGCTTCTTTCTTGCCGACTTCCGCATCATGGAAGATCGGCTCCCGATGGCGTGTGTTGGTTGTCAATGCTCATGCGTCGATTCGTGAAATGATACGAATTGTTCTCGACAGGCACTCCGATCTCATCGAGGTCGTCGGCGAAGCCTCCGATGGAGAAGAAGCCGTTGCACAAACCGAATTATACCCTATCGATCTGGTGCTCATGGATATCCATCTCCCTCAGAGAAATAGCGTCGACGCCACCAGACAGATGAGAGAGGTGCTTCCGCACATCGTCATCGTTGGCATTTCCTCTGAATATACTCCGTTGCTCTATAACGCGATGATTGCGGCAGGAGCCGTCGCATTCGTGCGCACGGAAGACACGACGGATCTGCTCTTTAGGACCATTGTGTTTGCGATGTGCGCCTATCATCCCGCCCATGTGCAAGGCAGTCCAATGCAAGCGGTGGCTCTATAAAAGCAGGCGTTGGCTAGGCTAGAGCGAAGAGCGCGCTCGGTTGAATCACCGACACAACCGTGCGCGATGCCGTCATTCCGCCGCTACTGTCCTTCTTCTCCTACGCTTCGGAGCGTATCCAACCAATCGGCTCGCTGCCTGTCGGTCAGCCCTTCAATGGAACCGATGAGAGTCGATCGGATCGGCCCAATACCGCAGGATCCCAAAATGTTGCGTTGAAGGTTCTTGATGCTGTGGGCAAGAAAGAACCAGCGATAGATGAGGGCCGGCATGCCCATGCTCACTACGATACGGGCGGACTTGCCCGTGAGAAGTTTTCTCGGCATCTTCCCGGATGGTTGATATTCGAACGCAAAACCGGGGCGGAACACCTGTTCGAAAAACGCCTTCAGGAGCGCCGGCATCGATCCGAGCCACAGCGGATAGATGATCACCAGATGATTCGCCCACTTGATCGCCTCTTGGGCCTGTCTGATCGAATCCGCCGGTTGACCCTTTTCGAAATCTTCTTTGGTTCGCAAAAGAGGAAAGTCGAGGGCAGCGACTTCGATCCGTTGCACCTCATGGCCGCCGTCTTGAGCACCCTTGGCATATTCATCGGCGAGCGCGTGGCCGAAATGTCGCGCCGTCGCATCGGGGTGACCTTGGATAATGACGATGTGCTTCGCCATGTTCGCCATGGTGATGTGGATCGTCTACGCTCGACACAACAAGACGGGTCGTGCGACTCGAAGCCCCGCGCGACCCGTCCGGTTCTGTCACGTGTTATCAGACGGAGGAATCAGCCGCCGCCCACTTCACCTTTCGTCTCAACCACCAGAAACTCTCCCTTCATGTGGGTATGGATGTCGCACCAGAAAGGAACCTGACTCGTTTCGCTGATTCCTGTCGCGGGATCTGTACGGGATTCCTTCTTGAACTGCAAGGTCATCGTCTGTCCCGGCTCCAGGTGATAGGCCCGATATCCCTTCCCCTTCGGACCTCGGATTTCCACGCCGTCGCCTTCCTTCTTCACGACCCCTTCCTTGAACATCGGCGAGCTGATCCCGTGTGTCATCGTGCCTTGATTATGGACCACCACCCTCGTCAACGCGCCTGGTGTCGTATGCCCTTTCACATCATAGCCGCGGTCTGTAATCGTGATATCGACTCTCATTTCATCATCGGCTTGAACAGACGACGACAACCCGACTCCCAGACCCGCAAGCACTAGCGCGCTCATCGCCATTGGAACGATCGCCCCCCGCCATGCATTCGCCGAACGTCTCATAGCACCCTCCTCTGGTTAGACATCACACGTCCTTTTCTAGACGGGTCTGCTCATGATCCGGCCACCATTCGCTCGCCCGGTCTCCGCATCCGTCGACGAGGGCGAGTTGCAACCCTGATGCCTTTGCATGACCAGACGAGAAGACTGCCTTCTCGAAATTCACCAAACCGAGCCACCACATTAGCGAAAGGCGCGCTCGATCACGGACACACTCCTCTTCGTACCGGACTCGCTCGCTCTCGTAGGGCTGTTCCGAACTGCTACAGAAGCCAGACGCATGCTGTAGCGTGCTGCCACGGCGCCCGCTATCTGTGCGACTCGTGCCTTCGGGTTCTACTCCCCCGCGAAACGTCCCGGAGCTGAAAGATCCATTTGAAATGTTGAAAGAGGCGACAGCCCAAGGAGCCCTTTGTCCCCTAACGCCACAATGCATTTCCCTCGACCCCTGATTCAAAGATCCACCAGCCACCTAACTCGTCGCATTTGCGAGCAGATCCCCGCGGCATCCTCTGCTCCAGATCCCTGGCATTGTCGATGCACAACAGCCAAGTGAGGAAGTGATGTCGTACTCTTTGCTCGAAACCAGCCGGGTATCAGGTCATCGGAAGGAGGAATCGTCATGTCTGCATTAACCAGATGGGAACCGAAGATGCGATGGCATCCGTTCAAGGAATTGGAGGAAATGGAGAAGCGTCTCTCAAGTTTCTTCGGCCATGGGCCGAGCGCGATCGGGGGGGATAAGAATGAGGCGCTCACCGTCGCCGAATGGTCGCCGCTCGTCGACATCAGCGAAGATGACAAGGAATACATCATCAAGGCTGAAGTTCCTGAGATGAAGAAAGAAGAGATCAAGATCAACGTCCATGATGACGTCCTCTCGATCAGCGGTGAGCGCAAATACGAGAAAGAAGAAAAAGGCAAGAAGTATCACCGCGTCGAGCGGGCCTATGGCAGCTTCATGCGGAGCTTCACGCTGCCCGAGGATGCGGACGGAACAAAGGTCAATGCCGAGTACAAGGACGGCATATTGAAGGTGCACTTGCCGAAGTTGGAGAAGTCGAAACCCAAGGCGATCGAGGTCAAGATTGCCTGAGGCGACTGGTCAAGCTCAGGAGGTGAAGGGAGGGTTGCCATGCTGCGTCACCCCCACTATCTCGATGTGCCATGGAACATTCACTGGAACCAGGAAGCGACAAGACATCATCGCCACCTGTGGTGGCTGATCGCGATCTTGATACTGTTGGGCATGTTCTTGATCGGAGTCGGTGTCACGAGCGGCATCGTGTGGTAGTGACGGTTGGGCCGAGCAGAGGACGGTCTGTCTTCGCCTGAGCCTCAGCCTCCTGGACCGAGAAAGGATTTCGATCGTGTTTCAAAACCGAGAAGAAGCCGGCCGTCAGCTGGCCGCGAAGCTCCAGCGCTACCGCGACATCCAGGGCGGTGTGATTCTGGCCCTGCCCCGCGGCGGCGTGGCGGTAGGATACCAGTTAAGTATCGCCTTGCATCTGCCGATGGATGTGTTCATCACACGGAAGATCGGGGCTCCAGAAAACCCTGAGTATGCGCTGGGAGCTGTCACTGAGACCGGGAATGTCTTTCTCAATCCCGACGCTGTTGCCGAGTTTCGGTTGTCGCACGAGGACATGACAAAGATCGTGAGCGACCAGCGGCAAGAGATCAGCCGTCGTCAACAGCTCTATCGGCAAAGGCGACATCCTTTGCCTCTGAAAGGACGGCCGGTCATCATCGTGGACGACGGCATTGCCACAGGAGCGACGTTCTTCGCCTCCCTGGAAGCCATCCGCCAACAACACCCCGAGCGCATAGTCGCAGCCATTCCCGTCGGACCAGAGGATACCCTGGTCAAGGTGCGTGGTGTGGTCGACGAACTGGTGGTCCTGGCGACTCCGCAAACATTCTGGGCGGTGGGCAGTCATTATATCGACTTCAAGCAAGTCGAAGATCGCGATGTATTGCAGTATCTGAAACTGGCCGATGAATCGCTGCGCGGCTGGACTGAACGGACACAGTCCTCGCCGGCATAAACACAAAGGAGAGACGCGCGCATGGCACGACGAGTCAATAGACCGTCCAGACGAGGAACGAGACGAGATCGTACCGTGCAGGAGTACCAACACGACACGTACAAGCAGCAGGGCAAGCTCAAGGAGCCGACCGTCTGCAGCGGATGCGGTGCGCTCTTTCATCGAGGACGGTGGACCTGGGGGTTCGCACCGATCGGCGCGAAGTCGAGCACCTGTCCGGCCTGTCACCGCGCTCGGGATAAGTACCCTAAAGGCCTCGTGACAATTACGGGGAACTTCAAGGAAGAGCAGCGCGAGCAGGTGCAAGGCGTCATCAGAAATGCCGAAGCGCGAGAGATGAAGGAACATCCGTTATCTCGCATCATGGGGATCGAGCGGCGGCCCGAAGGGCTGGTGATTTCGACGACGGACACGCACCTCCCACGGCGGATCGGCGAAGCTCTCAAGCATGCCTATCGCGGCGACTTGGATTTTCACTACGACCGCGATGAGGACTTCATCCGAGTGAATTGGGCCCGCTGAGTCGGAACTTTGCTGCCATGCGTTGGTCCGCTGAAGGCGTCTGTGTCCATCAGATCGAGAAGGAGAGGTCGGAGGTGACACGATGAAGGTGGTCATCGGAGTCGATTGGTCGGATGAGGCTTTTGCCGCGGTCGAGCAGCTCGGCCTGCTCTATCAACCGACCGAGGTGACGCTGGTGCACGGGGTCGACCTCGGATTTTTTGAGTACCCGATTGTCGCGGAAGCGGCGAATCTGCAAGGCTATGACATTTTCCGAAAGGCCATGTTCGATGCCGGCTGCGAATCTCTGGAGCGAGCCGCGACGATGCTTCCGGGCGATGCGCCGAAACCCCGCCAGCTGTGCGAATACCGTAAGCCGGCTCGGTTTCTGCTTGACGCTGCCGCCTCGATCACAGCAGACCTCATCGTCGTTGGAACGCACGACCATTCCCGCATGGCAGAACTGGTCTTAAAGAGCATCTCCCATCAGGTGCTCCTCCACGCGACGCAGCCGACGCTGATCGTGAAGGGGAAAACGAAGACGGTTCGCAGAGTGTTGATTTCCGTGGAGGGCCAGGAAGACGGTCAGCACATTTGCGACTGGCTGGCGCGCCATCCCTTTCGTACACCGGTCGAAGCGACGGTGCTGACCGCCGTGCCGGTGATCCAGATGCTTGAGTCCTCCTCTTCTATGGTGGGACTCGAAACCTGGTCAGAGGAACTGGTCAAGCGAGCCGAAGACAACGCCAAGGCCTGTGCAGAGTCGCTGCCCCGCTCCATCTTCACGCCGTCGAGCCGCGTGATGAGAGGCGAGCCGGCTCCCGTCGTTGCGGAGGCCGCCAAAGAGTTTGACCTGGTCGTCGTCGGCTCTCACGGACGAAAGGGACTCGATCGTTTTCTGCTCGGAAGCGTCTCCCATGCGATCGTGCACCGCGCCCCCTGCTCCGTGCTCGTTGTTCGATAGCCCAGACAGTCAGAACAACGGGTGATGAGGGGCGCTGGTTGGTGGAACCGAAGGAAGAACTCCGCCCACATTACCGAGAAATTTCCATCCTTCCTTCTCTTTGACGAGGTAATGCACCTCGCTCACCCAGCTATCGATTGTGATCGGTTTTCCAGACGCTTTCTCTGTTCCGTATAACCCGCCCGTGCAGGTCACATAGGCTTTCTTCACCAACCCGCCTTGCACCACTTTGAGTTCGGTGAACACATGCCTGGAGACGACATGCCCATAGTGACTGAAGACCTCGGTCCACACGCGTTGCACATCAGGTCGCTTCAGGCCGTGATAGTTGTAAGCCTTCTCGTAGAACTGCATCAACGCATCGACATCGGCGTGCTGCACCGCGACTTCAGCCTGATCGAATGCCGCCACGAGTTCCTTCGCAATCTTCTGATCAGTCTCTGCAACCGCTCCCATAGCCATCTCCACCACCGCCGCCGAAGGACTCGGGTTATGGCCCTGGCTGGAAAGCATCAGGCCCAACAGGATGACAGTGGCTCGGTATAGACCTATACTCTTCATGGTCATCCAGGATCGCAATGGTGATGCCACTCACACGATCGGCAGAATCCGGTAATCGCGTCTTCATTGGCCCTAGGGATGGGGCCGAATTTTCGGATGTGACGCATCCCTCCCCACCGGGTACTCCTGCCCTGCCGCAAAACGCCACTCTTGAAGGGATTCGATGGCCCAAATTCAGCGTGCACCAACAGGCATATATCATGCAGCCTAAGCAGTCTACATTGATGCTCAAGGGAGGAACGATGAAACCTGTCCTCATCAGCGCCGTCATCCTCATCGTTGCGGCTACCTCGGTGGTGTCCGCGCAGACCATGCGCGGGAATCCTAAGACCGGCCAAGCCGTCTATGAACAAAATTGCCTTCGTTGCCATG
This sequence comes from uncultured Nitrospira sp., assembly GCA_946479785.1. The sequence goes on along the minus strand of CAMLHQ010000081.1, from coordinate 5,360 downwards.
GGAGCAAATTGGACGGGAAAGGCCCGGAAAGCCAGGATCTCATCGTCCGGCCTACCAACCTCCAATCGCAGGCCTCCCGGGCGAAGACCGATTGGGAATTACTCGTCACCATCACCAATGGCGCGTTGTTTACCCCGATGCACAGCTTCCGTGGCAAACTCTCCGATGAGCAGATGCTTGACGTGCTCTCCTACATCAGAAGCATGGCCCCGTTCGACACAGTGAGTTAGCGCATTGTGTCGAGCCGGCTGAGAGCCCTGGCGGGAACTCTTCGCACTGTCGTCCTGTCTCTATTCACATTTTTGCTCCTAAACGCGTCGGGCGTTATCGCGGGCGAGTCGGCTCCTGATCTAGAGGTGTTCGTCCGGGCTGGCTGCCCCCATTGTGAAGCGGCCGAACACTTCCTCGATCAACTCCTCCACGAGCGCCCATCGCTCAACATCGTCTTTCATGATGTCGCCCTAGACCCAACCGCGTTGCAACGGCTCAAAACATTGGCCGCTGAGCGAGGGCTCGCAAATATCGGCGTGCCGACTTTCCGGATCGGCCAGGAAGTGATCGTCGGATTTCTCTCAGCGGAGACGACCGGCGCTGCGATTCGCGCCGGCTTGGACAAGCATGCACAGGGCGACAGAACGGCTCACGTCCCAGAAGGCATCAAGACCACATGGTTCGGCGAACTTCGTGTTACAGACATGGGTCTGCCGCTGTTTACGCTTGCGATCGGCCTGCTGGACGGATTCAACCCTTGTTCGATGTGGGTGCTGTTGTTCATGCTGAGCTTACTGGCCGGCATGGCCAGTCGGGCAAAGATGCTGCTGATTGCCGGGACCTTTGTTGCGATCGAGGGCCTTGCATACTTCGCATTCATGGCAGCCTGGCTCAATCTGTTTTTGCTTATCAATACCTCCCGTATCACCGAGCTCGTGTTGGGCGGCATTGGAGTTGCGGCCGGCGCGATCAACATCAAAGACTTTTGGGCGTTCCGGCGCGGGCTCTCGCTTGGCATCCCCGAAGCGGCCAAACCCGGCCTCTACGCAGGAATGCGACGGATTTTGCAGGCCGAGAACATCGTCGCTGCGCTCATAGGAACAGTGCTGCTCGCGTTCCTGGTGCAGGCGGTCGAGCTGTTATGTACGGCAGGGTTGCCCGCTCTGTACACACGCATTCTGACCATGCGCCAGCTTGACTCGTGGGCTTATTACGGATATTTGGTTCTCTACAATGTCGCGTACATGTTGGACGATATCGTGGTGCTCGCCATTGGAGTGATCACGATTAGCCACTACAGACTTCAAGAACGGGAAGGCCGCTGGCTGAAATTGCTCAGTGGCCTGGTGATGGCCGGATTAGGGGCTGTCCTACTTCTTCGGCCCACGTGGCTTATCTGATGGTCACCGCGCAGTGAGCTGAACGCGACCATCCTGCAGGAAGGTATCGATGGCAGGTCCCTCGCAGCAATACGACATCGAGTCGCTGAAGCCGTTTTTCCGTCCGCGAGCCGTGGCGGTCGTCGGCGCATCCCGTGAACCGGCCGGCATTGGACACAGAATCCTCGAATCCCTACAGGGAAGCGGCTTCACCGGATCGGTCATCCCGGTCAACCCCCACGCGACCAAGATTGCAGGTCTGCGGGCATTCCCTTCACTGCCGGCTATTCCCGACCCTGTCGATCTGGCCATCATCGCCGTACCGCCCCCTCTCGTCCTCCGGATCATCGATGACTGTGCCGCCAAGAAGGTGCCGGCCGTCGTCCTTATCACAGCGGGCTTCGCCGAAACGGGTGGATCGGGAACCTCGCTCGAGCAACAATTGCTCGACAGAGTCCGTCGACACGGGATCCGCCTCATTGGACCGAATTGTTTCGGCCTCATGAACCTGGATCCCGCCGTGCGTCTGAATGCTACCTATACACCAATCGTTCCCCCAGCCGGTCGCGTAGCCTTCGCATCCGAAAGCGGCGGAGTTGGACTCGCAGTCGTCACGGCGGCCCCACGGGTGCGTCTCGGCCTCTCCAGCTTCGTCAGTGTCGGCAATCATGCCGACGTCTCGGTGCTCGACCTTCTCGAATACTGGGCGCAGGACGATACCACCGAGGTAATTCTGCTCTATCTCGAAACCATCGTCGACCCTCAGGTATTCAGGCTGATCGTGGAGCGGGTGGCAAAGAAGAAGCCCATCATCGCCATGAAAGCGGGACGGACCCTGGCCGGGCAGTCAGCGGCCGGATCGCACACGGCGGCGCTGGCGACGAATGAAACGGCGGTGGACGCGCTGTTCACGCAGTGTGGAGTCCTCCGGGCGCACTCTCTCGATGAACTGCTGGCGCTGGCGACGGGGTTCTCAAATCAAGCCCGTCCGGCTGGCCCACGCGTCGGCATCTTGACCAACTCCGGTGGACCTGGCGTGCTCTGCGCAGACAGTTGTGCTTCCGAGGGTCTCAGCGTTCCCGAGCTTTCCGAGCCCGTGCAATCAGCGCTCGCCTCGTTCCTTCCGCCTACGGCCGCATTATCAAATCCCGTCGATGTGATCGGATTTGCGACGGAGGAGCAGCATGCGCACGCTATCGAAACCATGTTGAGAGCGGACGATACCAACGCCCTCATCATCGTGCATGTGTCGGTCCGCGCTGAAGACAACCCTCCCGTGGCAGCAGGCATCATCCGTGGCATCCGCGCAGCAAGGCAGGTTATCGGAAGGAAGAAACCGGTTTATATTTGTTGGATGGCGGAAGGTGATTTGGATCGGACGTTCACCGTCGACGGAGAAACGGTTCCTGTCTACCGGCGGCCTGAGATTCCTGCCGGCATCATCAGTCACGCGCTTGCCTATGATTCCTGGAGGCAGAAGCCGACTAAGACGACTCCGAGCTATCCTCACATTGATCTCGCAGCGGCTCAGGCCACCTGCGCCAAGGTTTTATCGCAACGTGGAGAGGGCTGGCTCAGTGCGGAAGAGACGTATGCCATCCTTGCGGCGATGAACCTGCCTCTGGTTCAGTGCAAGATTGCAAAGACTGAAGAGGACGCCGTTACGCTTGCGCGTGAGACAGGATTTCCCGTCGCAGTGAAACTCGCTTCGCACCGGATCGTTCACAAAACGGAGAGCGGTGCAGTCCGATTAAATTTGCAGAGCGAACAGGATGTCCGGGAGGCCTACCAGGCTATTCGCACGCGGCTGCTTCACGACCGCAATCTCGACGCGATGGAAGGGGTGCTCGTTCAGCCGATGCTGTCAGTCGGTGTGGAAGTGATGGTTGGCATGACACGCGATCGGCTTTTCGGACCCTTGATCGCGTTCGGGCTGGGAGGAATATACATCGAAATTCTTGACGACGTGCGGTTTCGCCTCACACCTCTTACCGATCGCGACGCAACAGAGATGGTCCGCGGGATTAAGGGCTATCGATTGCTGCAGGGCTATCGGGGCCAACCGGCTGCCGATGTCAAAGCCATTGAAGATGTCTTGCTTCGGATTTCTCACTTCGTTGAAGCAATTCCAGAAATCACCGAACTTGATCTGAATCCGATTTTTGCACTGCCCGATGCGCAAGGCTGCCGGATTGTGGATGCAAGAATCCGGCTAGAGATGAGGCCAGGCTTTGATCCTTACTAAGATTTCCACGCCTCGCCCTTCATCGTAACGTTTTTAACCAGGCTCGAATGTCGGCCATCTGTTGCTCCGTCACTGCGCCTTTCAATGGGGGCATCATGTGTCGCCCCTCGTAAACGACTTTCCAGAATGCCTGGTCGTTCGACAGCACGGGATTGCCCGCCAATCGTGGACCGACGCCACCCGTCGCTTGCGGGCCATGACAGACAACGCAACTGGCCTTGTACAATTCCTCGCCCCGTCCGGTGTCCCCAGTTGAAGGCTTCTTGCCCATGTCGGTCACGCTACTTTTCGTGACGCCTTGCGAATCAGCGCCGGCCCGCGCGAGGTGGTTGGTGGAGTCCACAGCAGACTCTACAAGAAGCGACGCGAAGAGAGTGAACGCGATGACAATGTGTCTCATGAGCGCGAAACTCCGAATTATTTTGCCAACAGCATCTTCGCGGAGATGATCAGCATGGCAATTCCAAACACTCTCTCCAACGTGGCATTCGATATTCCAGTGGCCAGTTTTGCACCCAAGAATCCGCCAATGAAGAACCCCGCGCAGACCAGCATCGCGACTTCTAAACGGACATCGCCCTGTTTGAAATACGTCCAAGCGGCGGGGAGCCCAATGGGCGGCACCAACAGCGCCAGCGTGGTTCCTTGCGCTTGGTGTTGGGTGAAGCCGAACAGAAAGACCAACGTCGGGACGATGATGACACCGCCTCCGATCCCAATCAGCCCGCTAAGAATTCCCGCCGCCACGCCTAAGGCAATATAGAGCAGATCTTCGCTCATATTGGAACCTCCAGTTTTTCACTGCCTTGTCGACGTACCTTCACGCCGAAGGAAAGCGAGATAGGCCAAGGTGTCGGCCAGTTCTTGATTCGTCATCGTCGTATCAGGAAACATCCCCGTGCCGGCATGTCCTTCCTGGATGATTTTTGCGCGCGCATGGTCGGATTTTAGACGCAGCGTCTTCGGATTTCTCAGATCGGCCGGCTGCGGATTGAGCTGTGCAATCAAGCCGGCGGTATCGGGGGCCAACTGAGGCAGCTGGTCCCGATAGCCGTCCATGCCATGGCAGTAATAACAGACCCCTTTCCCATTGAAGACGCTTCGCCCCGCCTGGGTATTGCCCTGGTTCCGTGTACCCTTCCCGGTCTTTGGCGTTCCTTGTGCGAGGACCGTCTCGTTCGGCATCACCACTAAGGACGACAGCCACACGAACGACGCCAAGACGATGAGGGATCCGTTTTGGAGAGGGCTGTGCTGTAATCGATCCATCTTGACTCCCTTCCTAGGTGGGCTCACCCGCGGACACCGGTCAGCATCATGACCACGTCCTGAAACTCGAGCGGTGGAGCGCTATCGCTGATGTACCCCGCAGCAGACTCGATAGCGGTCTTCCGGAATCTCTTTCATTTTCTGAAAGATGTCTTTGCACTCTTCCGGCGTTGTGACCTGATCGATGGAAGGATACAGCACCCGTTCTTCTTTGAGGTTGTGGGAACCGAGAAATTTCAGCAACGCCTGCTCTTCGTGATCGCTCTCCTGATTCTGTTCGATGACTTTCTGATGAATGGCCTCCAGCTGCTCGCCGATCTGACGATGTTCGTTTCGCATGACGAAGGTCGGCCCACCTTCGGACATGCCGGTTTTCTCTTCCCATAAGGGAAACAGCAGATCCTCTTCCCATACGATATGTCGCTGCAGGCCGAACTTGAACTCCTTGAAAGCCTCCGTCGCTTTCGCCATGTCAT
>CAMLHQ010000080.1 GCA_946479785.1 uncultured Nitrospira sp. | reverse complement strand
TGGTGCCGGAGACCGGGGTCGAACCGGTACGGCCCTTTCGGGCCACAGGATTTTAAGTCCTGTGCGTATGCCTGTTTCGCCACTCCGGCATCGAAGATCGTAATTGGCGCGGAATCTAACATCAGGGTCGGAGTCGGTCAAGGTGGGAAAGCAAACGCAAACAGCCTGCGCCATTCCTGGCAACAGGCCGAATGCGGACAAAATTCTCGAGGTCGAGGCTGAGGCTTTGAGTTATGCCGCTTCGATTGCAGGCCGCTTCGTGCGATCCATCACTTCCTTCATGCCGGACTGCAAAGCACGGCTCCAACGGGTCGCCTGTATCTGCGCCTTCTTGGCGTAGCGGGCGATATCGCGCCGAGTCTCCGTACCGGGCTGAGGCGCGAAGAGCAGACCGATTCCGGCTCCCACTACCGCACCGCCCGCAATCAATGCACCCCAACGAGCGGCATTTGAACCAACACCATTTGTTTCTTGATCTGACATGGCAACCTCCCTTTTAACGGTTAAGTGAAATGTGTCGCTTTAGCTGTTCGACATTCTTGCCCATTTCCCTCAGCATCAAGCATGCCAGGTGATGGCTGAAAGTAATCACGGGAAAAATGTTTAAAAGAAGTTCAGACCATTAATACTGATTAATATTTGGTAGAGTTTTTCTCACACTAAGGAACACAGTCGTGACGGAAAACCAACAGACGAAAGCAGGAATCCTGTGTGTGTGGCTTCTAGAGCCACTTGAAACAGAAAAATGCCCGTGCTTGCAATGCAGGTAGGGGTCACTTATGATCCAGCCACAATGCCACATGAGGCGAGAATGAATTGGCTCCAGGCCATCCCCTACCCCAATATTAGTCCGGTCTTTTTCGAGCTGGGTCCTCTGCAGTTCCGCTGGTATGGCCTCATGTACTTAATCGGCCTGACTGCCGCCTACCTTCTGATTCGGCGCAAGGTCTCTCAAAAGGGACTGCCAATCTCCAAGGATCAGATTTACGACATGATCGTGTGGGCTGCGTTGGGTGTTTTTATCGGCGGCCGGCTTGGCTACACCCTCTTGTATAACTTTTCCTATTACGTCCAGCACCCAGTGAAGTTTTTTGCGGTGTGGGAAGGCGGGATGTCGTTTCACGGAGGACTGCTCGGCACAATTGTGTCCCTGATCTGGTTCAGCAGACGGCAAGGCATCCCAATCTATACGATCGCCGATCTTGCCGCGGCTGTCACGCCGATCGGCTTGGGATTCGGACGGCTGGGGAACTTTATCAACGGAGAACTCTATGGGCGCGCGACCGACGTCGATTGGTGCATCGTCTTTCCGGCTGGAGGCCCGGTCTGTCGCCACCCGTCGCAACTCTATGAAGCCGGCCTCGAAGGACTGCTGCTGTTTACGGTGCTTTGGTTGATTGGGAGAAAACCGACTCCGCCCGGAACAATCTTTTGGAGCTTTTTGACTGGCTATGGACTATGCCGTATCGTAGTTGAATTGTTCCGCGAGCCGGACGCGCACATCGGATTTATCTTCGGATCTATCTCCATGGGACAGATGCTCTCGTTGCCCATGATCGTGATCGGCGTCTTCATGTTGAGCCTCGGGTATCAACGGCAAGCGCTGACTCAACGAGAACAGCTCGGCAGATAGATTCAATACGTCAAGGTCGAGGACTCCCTCGCATTCTCTAATACGGCATTTCGTCGTCAGAGAGGCCCACGTGGTGTCCTAGCTCATGGACCACGGTGTCACGAATTTCTCGCCTGACTTCTTCTGCCGTAGTACACAGGCGCAAAATCGGTCCTCGGTAGATTGCGATGCGCGCCGGTTGTTGCCCGCCTGCTTGAAAAAATGATTCCTCGGCTAACGACAAGCCTTGATAAAGGCCGAGAAGGTCGTCGGCTGAATCCAACTCAAGATCTTCCAGGACGTCAGGAGGAGGTTCTTCTTCCACGACGACAGAGACTTCCTGGGCCAGACGGGCATAGGGCGGCGGCAAACCGGCGAGAGCCTGCTGTACCAGCTCCCCGAATTCCTGCTGTGAAAAGTCACGGCGTGGTTTCCGGGTCATGGTCAGAATGCACGTTTGCTGGGGTCCAGGTACGATTTCTTGTTGATGTCGTAATTCAGTCCGCCAGTTTGTCCCTGAAAAGGGGGAGAATCCCAAATGACTTTGTTCCCAGGCGCCAAGTTCGCTGCTTCGATGTAGTGTTTTTTCGCTTCTGTTTGGTTGCCCATGCGATCGAGCGTGAGCGCCAGGTTGTAATGCGCTTCAGCCAAGGTGGAATCGGCGGCGATCGTTTGCCGGAATGCTTGTTCAGCACCGGCAAAATCACTGGATGCAAATAGCGCGTTGCCTTTTGCAAGCTGCATGGCCACACCCGGCTTGGTGCCATCGGGAGCTGCCAAGACATTGCTGGCTCTCTTCGAGTGACTTGAACAGCCCGCAATGAGAGAAACGAGCAAGACCATCGCCAACAACTTGCGCATCGTGACCTCCCTTAGACCTCAACGCTCATACCTGCTCGGAGAAACAGAAATTGAAACGATACGTGTGGGAGTCCTAGACAACGAGTCGCCGCTTCGCGGTAAATCGCAGCCTGCTCCGAATATCGGCCTGCCCTGCTGGACGCTTCTGCCTCTGTCACCTGATCCGTTTTATAGTCCGCAATCCAGGTCCTTCCGTCAAGACGGTAGATAAGGTCGATCACCCCTTCCATGACCTGCCGCTCCTTCCATGCCATGATGAAGGGAACCTCCCGGCCGACGATGGTAGCAGAACGGAGCTGGGCATAGGAATCGGATCTTCCGAAAATCGTAAAGATTTCCCTGAGCGAGTCGGCGACTACCGGGACAAGACTCTCGTTTTCCGGCGAAAAGAAGTTCTGGAGACTTGGAGAAATCTGATCCAGCAATCCGTTCGGAGGGCTCGTAAAGTCCCACCGTTCAAGAATTCGATGGGCCGCCACACCGACCAAACGGCCCACTTCGGGAGGATGGGCGCTTGTCCTTGAGCGAGGTCCGACCGGTTCGGCATTCTGGCTTAACATGGTCGGAGTGACGCGCCATAAACTCGTACGAGCCGCATTCCATCGAGCTGTCCGCTTGTTCCAGAGCTCGGTAATCGAAGCAGGATGTATGGCCGGTGTCGCGGCGACTGTCGCCAGTGACCGCCGAGGCCATTTCCGATCGGGAGCAGGAACAACACGATGTGGTATGGCGCTGGAGCCGATCTTCAACGCCTGCGTCGAAGTGCTGCCGACCTCGCCGTCCCCAATGCCCTGCAGCCAATCCAGCACGTTTTCGCCCACGGATCGCGCGGTCACGCTTCCCGAGAGCAGCACCAGGTCTTTGGCACGTGTCATTCCCACGTACAAGACCCGCTTCCGTTCGGCTTCTTCCCGCACCACCCTCTTCTCATGAACCAGCACTGCTCCGAGCGTACGGTGCTTTCCCAGCGAAAGACCATAGGTGCCGCTCGACCAGTCGTACAGGATGGCGGGTATTGTCTTCTCACGCCCGTTCCCCTGCTGGAGTCCCGGCAAGACCACAACGGGAAACTCCAGTCCTTTCGCCTTGTGAATTGTCAAGATCCGGACGGCGTCCGAAGATTCCTCGGCCAACGGACTCTCTGCTTCGTCCGGTTGCTCGTCAAGTCTGGTTACCATCAGCTCGACAAACCCGCTGAAGGTGAGATGGGGTCGATCAGACAGCAACGCCGCCGTCTCTTTCACTTTGAGAAGATTGGCCACGGCTTGCTCACCATGGAGGGAGGCGGCTGCCAGATCCAGAAGGGGCAACCGGTCAAAAACCAGTTGAATGGATTCTGCCAAGGGTACAGCGGCCACTTCATGATGAAGCCAGGCCAAATGACCATACAGGCGTCGAACCGCCTCCGCACGCGGATGCGACCACCTCGCCGTTCCCGTCCCGTTCAGATAATCGAGCAAGCCGGCCTGATGCAGATCGTAGACATCACGATCGGTACAGCCGCCAAGAGGGGCGCGCAGCACACCTACGAGGGCAATGTGATCGTGCGGGTGGTCGAGCACTCGAAGCACATTGATCAGGTCGATCACTTCCTGTCGGCGGTAAAAGTGTTTTTCCCCCTCGATCACATAGGGAATGTTGTAGCGGCGGAGCGCATCGAGATACGCGTCGGCCTGTGTGAGCTTGCGAAACAGGAAGGCGATGTGACCGGCAGAGACATTGGGCCGCCTGAGGATGTCCTCCTTTAACCAACGAGCCAGGACTTCACCTTCTGCTCTACTCGCTCCCGCCGCATCAAAGGATTCGTCTTCCTGCCCTGGCGCCGTGATGTGGATGAACACACCGGCGACCAAATTACCCGGTCGGCGGTGTGGATGGCTTTCAAGCCGCACGTTCGCCGGCTGCACGAGCGGCCGGCGGACCAGGAGCCGATCGAACACATCGTTGACCGGCCCCAAGACGGCGGCATCGCTGCGAAAGTTCGTGGCCAACGTGTGAATTACTCCGCCATCGGCCGCGATTTTCTCTAGGACACGATCGAAGGCCTCAATATCGGCGCGCCGAAATGCATAGATCGACTGCTTCGGATCGCCCACAATGAAAAGCTTCCCCGGTTCGAGCACGATGTCTTGCCAGGCGGTAGCATGTCCTCCCGGTTGTTCGGAGACAGCCAAAATGATTTCGTATTGCACAGGGTCTGTATCTTGAAATTCGTCTACCAAAACTGCCCGATAATCCTGCTTGATCCGTTCGCGGACGGCCGGATGTTCCCAGAGAAGCCCGCGCGCACGCGCGAGTAACCCATCGAACGAGAGCCAGCCCATTTCTGTAAAAGAAACGCGAATCGCTTGCACGAGGGGGGCGACAACCGTTAACAGATTTATGAAATATTGTTGGTCAACAGACTGTAATTGTTGAGCTAGCTCGATCAATCGAACGGCTTCCAGAAAGTCAGTTGTTTCCCATCCGCTAACGATATTACCCACTTCCTTGTCCAGCCATTCCCTCGTAGAAGGATCAAGCTCCTGAACGGCTCCGGCTCCCCGTTCCCGGAGCAGAGTCATCAATGAAATCGTGGCGGCCAACATCTGTTCGATCTTCCGCCGTTTCGGGCGGTCGTGAGCGTCAAGGAGGGCCTGGGCCCTGGCGTTGATCTGGCTCGTCCATTCAACGAGCATCCGATCCGGTTGAGAGATTACAAGTTGCCGCCGGATGACCTCGACGTCGAACAAATCGCTGCATAGGGCATAGGTCAAGTCGCGAATTTGTTCAAGAGTTGTCGATTCCAGCAGCGTTCGCCATAGCCTGTGCTGCGTCCCCTCCCGGCTGAGTTCACGATCGACCCAGATATCCCAAGCCGTTGTAAAGTGTTCGTCGAAGCGCAGGCCGTCGTCCTCTTGAAACGCAGGGTCCACCGCGCTTTCCAAGGGATGCAGTCGAAGGAGGTGGGCGGCGAAACTGTGCAGTGTTCCGATTTGCGCCTTCTCCAGATCTTGTAATGCTGCAGCGGCGCGTGCAGCAATTTCATCCGGAGCGATCCTGTAGCGAATTTGCAGATCGCGGACAGACACGGCTCCGCCGTCGAGCACTCGCGAATCCTGGCCGGCTTGAGCCAAAACCGTCAGCCGTTCCCGCAAGCGCACCTTCATCTCGGTGGCCGCCTTGTTTGTAAAGGTAAGGGCGACGATCTGTGTAACGGCAACGGGATGAGGCTCTTTCATCAGCAGATGAACCAGGCGGTTCACGAGGAGTGTTGTTTTGCCGGTTCCTGCCCCGGCCACCACCACGACGTTGCGATCGAATGTCGTTTCAGCCGACTCGCGCGCCTCGCGATCCGACATCTGTTGTCCGCTACTCATCTTTCACCCGTATGGTCCGCAACGCCATGAGCGCTTTGGACTCGGCGGCACGATGGGCGCGCCACCAGGTCGGCGCATGCTCGCGCCGGCAAGCGATGCGATACTCGCACGTCTGGCAATAACTGTCCGGCAGGATGAAAAAGCGGCCGTTCCGGAGGCCGTCGACCAACAGGCCCAGGGTCTTGCGAAGTAAGGCGCCGCATTCTGAAGACCACGTGGCGGCATCGAAGGTCGAGCGAGCGACAGGCACCGGCCAATTCGGTGCCAGGAAGGTGAATTGCACCTGAGTAGGAGTGCCATGATCTGGAACGCTCAGCTGCGCATAAAGCGGTGGCTGAAACCGATATCCGCGGACCGCCGCTTGGAGAAGGTTCCGATCCTCAGATTTTATCGCGGTGCCGGTCTTCAATTTGTAATCGATGACGCGGAGCGCGCCCGACTCGCGGTGCCTGTCGACGCGATCGATCCGACCTCGAACTTTCAATGGCACAGGCCAGCCTGGCACCTCGGCAACAACGCCTTGCGCATCGACTTCGAAGGCGATCGGTGTAAACGGTTCATCAGCTTGAGCCTGGGTATCGGCATCGACGGCCGCCGTTATCAGGTCGACGATCTGGGCTTTTGCCAATTCCCATAAGAGATAGTGCCCCGTGCGCTGGAGCGTTTCGCACTCGCCTGCTGCCTGCTCGACCGCGGTCTCGATGCACCAATCGATCGTATCGTCCGTCACCGGATTGGCCGGCCATCCGGCTGGCAGGAGCAATTCGTAACAGCGCCGCAGCGCAGCATGACAGAGCGTGCCGAGCAGGCGCGCATCAGGTTCGGGAGAAATCGGCAATCGAATCGGTTCGAGCTTCAGCACGTCGGCGGAAAAATATCGGAAAGGACAACGGGCATACCGCTCAAGGGGTGTGGGAGCGATTCCATGCTGAACGACCCGCGACCAGTGCATCTCGAGCGGTCCGATAAGACCGTCAAAGGGCGTCAGGACCGGCTGATCGTCCTCGATGCGATCCAGCGCTTCGACAGCGTGGCGGAACAGATTGGCATCGCGTCCGGTCGCCTCTAAGAGATCGGCAGGATCCCGTCCGTTCATGGCCATCCACTGCGCAAGATCGGCGGGCGGCAGAAACTGTCCCATCGTCGGCCGCTGGGCCATCCGATCGCTCACGCGACGGGGGATGGCCTCGACCGGCCGCGCTTCCAGGCCCCATCGCTGTGCTCCCTCCGTCACAAAGGGAGAAGAGGCCAGCATGCGGCCGGCATTGTCGGCCCGCTGGAACGACAGGTACAGGCGAGAGGTAGCGGCCTGACAGAGCAGACTGAAGAGCAGGGTTTCTTCCTCGTATCCACTCAGTTTCTCATCGATCTTGAATCCAAGCGTCGTTTCCAACACGCGGCGATGAGAATCCCGGAGAAACGCATCTTCACGGATATAACGGGGAAAAACCTTTTCATTGAGGCCGATGACGAACAGAGCCTTGAACGGCAGGCCCCGCGCCGTCATCGCATCCAAGAACATCACACCCCGGTGGGATGCCGGCTGCAACGGAACGGTTGCACGTTCGAACGCATAGGTGAGTAAGTCGACGAATTCGGCCCAGGTCAGTGCTTCTCCGATCGCGTCCAACTCATTCAAGCTCGACAAGGTGTGATCGATCACGTCCCAACTCGATGCCAGTCGTAAGGCCTGCGGGTCCCGCTCACGTTCGTCCCCTTCTTCAGGACGACGAAGATGTTGTGCGACCAGTCGCTGAAAGGCTTCTACCAACGGACCGATCGTGCCGCGCTCCGGTAGAGCGGCACAGGTTGCAAACAGTTCTGACACCGTCTGCCACAACAGTGCGATGACATCCGGCGCAATGTTCAAGGACCCGACCGCTTCTTCACTCTCCCCATCTAATTCGAGGGCCGACAGGCCGGATTTCTCCAATCGCTTCCACTCTTCGATCCCATGCGTGATCTGCAAGGCGTGAACGACCAGTTTCCATTGCTCTGGGCGATAGGCTGCGGAGCGGTCATAATCTTGGGAGATGACCGACGCTGCGTAGAATGGCGAGGTCACGACGTCGAGGACTGCGGTCCGGTAGAAATCGTTGATCGGTAATGCGGCCAGTTGAAGAAGCGCTTTGCAGAGCGGTTCCTGGATGAGCGTCCGTCCAGCCGTCGTCGTGAAGGGGATGCGATGACGATCGAAGATCGGCTGCAACGCACTGAGATAGGGATCGAGCGTCCGGGCCACCACACCGATCTGATCGAATCGATAGCCGTTCGTCTCAACTAGATCGAGGATGGTTCGGCAAGTCAAAGACAGTTCTTCGTCAAGGCCGATGACGCTTTGCACGGACAGCGTCACTGGAGCGGCGTCCTCCGGGTTGGACGGGAGTGTGGTCAGCGAGTCGTTCGTCCTCACAAGTGGCTGTATATATCGATCGAAGAAGCGCTGAGCAAATTCAAACGAGGCTCCTTTCTCCAATGGGAAGAAGAGGGTCGTCGGAGCCGTTGCACTCACCGCTTGAAACAGGGAAAGCTGCACCTGGGTGAGATCGTAGAAGCCGTAATAAAATATCTGGGTGAGCGAGGCGAGGAAGGGCGACCCCGGTACGAAAGGGAGCAGCGCCTCAGCAAGATCGTCTGCCGTGCCCACTTCGAGGGTTGTGCCCACCTCCTTCACGACTGCCTGCAATGAGAACAGCGCGTGAAGCCAATCTGTATTATCCTTATCGAAGCAGCCCTCGTCGAGTCCTCGCAAGGCCCCGGCAGGATCGACGCCCGCATCTTTCAGATCGCGTACTGTCGACCAGAGCGCTCCCCATGTTCCGGAGGAATGCCCGATCTGTTGCAGTGCGCTCAGCCCTGACAGCCGGCTTCGAACGAGATGGCGAACCAATTGCTCGAAGAATAGATCATCGACGACGCGAAGCGGAACAATCTGGCTCCGGTCATGGATCTCATCCACAAGGCGGAGAGCGAGTTGATGGAAGGTGAGCAGATGGACATTGAGAAACGAAAGCTGGTGATCGACAGCCAAAACCCATCGAATGCGGTCGAGTAGCGGCTTCGAAGGAACGAGAATTGCGACAGGGGCTAATGGATCGGCTGCTTTGACCCGGCGGATATATTCAACGAGAGCCGATTCGAGATGAGGGTGAAATCGACCGGTGATGACCTGAAGCATCTAGCAATGCGGAATGATCAATGGCAAATGTTGAATGTCATTGAACATGATGTGCAGTTACCCGGTCTCAGGTCCTAAAAGCTCTCCGTTGCAATCCACGCACGCCCAGTCACCATCGATGAAAGACATCGGATCGCCGCAGATCGGACAATCCGGGGGCGGACCCTTATCGATGCGGGGAAGAATCGGCAGCTCGATATCGTCTTCGTCCATAAATAATCCGCTAGGCGTCTCGCGGTTTCATCTTGAGCTGCAACGCTTTTTCGGCACTCTCTCGGCTCGGGACCCCGACAAAAGTCAGACGACCGTCGATGATCGTCGCCGGGACGGCACGCACAGCATGGCGATTCGCAAGTTCCTGGCCGTCCGGGGTCGTGATGTCGACTTCACGATACGAAAAGCTATACTTCACGCGCAGCTGTTTCCACAAGCTTTTTGCTGACGGGCAGGCTCCGCAACTGGGCGAAACCAACAAGGTAATGTTCGGCATGCACTATACTCCTGATGGATCGATCACGGATCTTAACACCGGCTGAAAAGGCGGCGCAAGGCGCAGGACCACGGCCGACTAGAGATCGAGCGGAGCATGCGATTTCACTCGCTTCATCACACGAAATCCGCGCGCATGCGCGTCGCGTAGGATGGACCGGCGAATCTCTACCGGCAGCGATTCAGGCGGATGCACGCCGAATTGGTCGCGGGGAAAATGTTTCACGAACAGTGCGGCCATCTGGGCCGTGGCCCAGGCGATGGGAGAACAAAGCAGGCCCTGGCGACGAAGTTGAAAGAGACTCGGGACCATAACATCCCACCGGATCGTCGTAGGCCGCTCATCTTTCATACCTTCCACCATTACCGCCGCCGCAAAGTGGGCATTGTGCAGCACGCCCTGACGAAACAGCCGATGAACCGTCCTTGGTGTCGAAGTTCGTACAAATCGCGAAGGGGCCGGGCGGCTCGACTTTCGGAGCTTGCCCTGGCGGTACCACCGGCGCAGGCGATCCACATCCGATCCCCCGAACTTCGCATCCATGGAGGTCATCGGAATCGAATAAGGAGCGGTGATGACTTCGTCCTGAGCCGCCAGGACCACATTGACCGGACCAATGGGAGGAGGGAAGCGAAACTGTTCCCGCTCGCCAAATCGTGGACCGAAATCAAAGTGGCGATCGACGTAGATGCGTGGGCGCGCCACCGCTTCATCGAACGATGCCTCTGCGGACCACTGCGAGAACGGGCCATCGGCGTCGGTCGCTTCGTAAAGGCGCACCCGAACTGATGCGACGGACTCGAGCAGATCCGCCCCGGCGGCGATCAACAGATTTGTCAGTCCCGGCGCGGCGCCGGCCGTGATGACAGCTGCGCGCCGTTTGTCTGCAAACTTATGGGCAAATCCCATTTGTTCGGCGCGAAATGGATGGCCGGTATAGTGTGACGCCGTATCGAGGTAGTGGGCTCGTAGCCGTAGCGCCGCTCTCATGATGGTTTTGTTAAGAATGGGGGGGCAGGCATTCAGAAGCAGCTGCGTGCCCCGCGCAGCTTTCAGAATGCTCCACACGTCGCGGGCATTCACACGCTCTATTGGAATTGGAGACGTGGCGCCCAGGAAATGGCGCGCTCGTTCAGGATCGCGATCCCCGCACGATATTTGATGGCCTTGTCGAGCGAGGAATTTGACCAAGAGCGAGCCGGCCGCACCGACGCCGAGAATAAAGATGCGCATGGCGCAGCAAGCTTACCATAGCTTGTTCGCTTGCGGGCCGCCGGATTCAGAAATGAAAGTAGGTGTTTTTAGCGGCCTTCCGGCCACCCACCCTGTTGATTTTCGGTGCCTCCGACGATGGGGGGGTCGCCGGCACGATTCCCGGCGGGATTGCCGGGCGGCGCAACGATATTGCCGGAGGTATTGGGATAATATCGGGGATGGCCTCTTGGCATCGTGCTCCCCGCTTTTCCGGTATTTTGAGAAAGCGAATTTTGTCCGGCGAGTCTTTCATCTCCAAGCGAACAAGCCGCAAGGAGCACTAATACGGCTGCGCCGAACCATATCATTCTGTGAGCAGGTGACATCTTGGCCGACCGTTAGATCTTTCCCACGAGATCGAGACTGGGCTTCAGCGTACGTTCGCCGGGTTTCCATCCTGCCGGGCACACTTCCATGCCGCCGTTCTCTCGCACGAACGCCGCAGCTTGTAGCTTCCGAAGAAGCTCTTCCATGTTGCGGCCGATTGAATTGTTGTGAACTTCAAACGCGCTCAGTTTGCCGTCGGGATCGAAAATATAACTCCCTCGCAAGGCCACACCTTCCTGAGGCAGATAGCAGCCGAGTTGTTGAGCCAGCCGTCCGCCGGGATCGGCGACCATGGGGAAGGGCAAACCTTTGATGGCCGGAGAGGTGTCGTGCCAGGCCTTGTGCACATACACCGAGTCGGTACTGATGCCCAGGACCTCTGCGTCCTGCTTCTGAAACTCACCGTAGAGCGCTCCCAGCTCTTCCAATTCGGTGGGACAGATAAATGTAAAATCTCCGGGGTAAAACACCAGCACGAGCCACCGGCCGCGATAGCGCTGTAATGTAATCGGTTGGATCCCCTGCTGATGATACGTCTGATACGTGCCCTCAGGAGTGACTTGACCGATTATCGCCATGAAAGTTCTCCTCTTTCTGGCTGTTATGATCAGCTCGGGTTCTTGACTCGTGACGTATTCCGATCCACGTTGTGGCCCAAAAGGTCCGCGATTCGGCACAACGCTTCCTTTTCGGCGGCCTCACGGCTATGCCGGTCTTCCGTGAGAAACGAGCGCTCGTTGCAGTGGTCATCGATCCCGCATTGAACCTTGCCCTCGACCTTCCATTGCCCATTGCCTACAGGACGAAAGGCAAGCCGCACTTGGCAACCGTCGATCACCATTTCTTTTAAATCCTCAGTGGTCATGGAGTCATAACTGACTATTCCGGTCAGCGAGACTGGCCTTCTGATTGGCGCTGGTCCTGTTCGCGTTCGGGCGGGACTGCCGGTTCCTGCTGCTTGGGCTCGTCGGGATTCACAGCCATCTTCGGATCGACGACCGGTGGAACGACTACAGAGCCGGGAAGCGGTACAGTTTCCGGCTGCTTGACGATGCCTGGGTCTCGAGGAGGAGCCGGCGCGGGTTCCGCCGATGGACCATCCGAGGGAGGCGGAATCGAAGGCATTGGCGGCGCAGGAACACTCTCAGCCGCGCCGACAGGCTGAACAGACCAGGTTAATACGATCAGCAATAACAGGGCGATCCGCATACTTAACGTTATCGTTCGTGGAACTGCTACTGCTACTGGGAGTTTCCCCGGTTGCCTGATCGGGAAGTCGAGCTATTCCTTGGCGCTTTCAGCTACATGCGGGTCATGGCGGGATCATTTAAAAGAGCATCAGTGCATCCAGATCTGTTCGATCGAGTCTCGAAACGGATAGACGTGAATCATCCAACCGAAGAGTTGCCGCATCCATCGACCGTGCATGGCATCGCATTCGCTCTCGGTGAGGATCGACCCGTTCGGACCGAACTTTTTCCAATCGGCCGTTTTAGCGTCGTGTTTCAGTGGAAGACAGATATTCACGTGGGCATGCCACTGCGCTACGCTGAGAGGAATCAGCTTGTTGAGACTATTCTCATCCGCGCGCTTTGGCGCCGTGTACATGGCTCCTTCCAGCTCATAACCGTCCGCGGTCTTCTTATAAAGGAGTGACGTCGGTTGCCTCGCGTCAAACCGAAATGCGGACTTCAATCCCCGCCACGTGTTAGTGAAATGATAGTGCGTCTGTTTCACGTTCGGGAAATACGGTTCGTAACCATCCTTGATGGCCGTCCTATAGTCCCGATAGGGCTCCAGCGTGTTCCGAAGGGCGGTCACGATCTCGGCCGCCCGTTGCTGCTCGGCCGGATTTGTCCCCCGAAGCGTTGTCCAGCGGAAATGCGGTCCCATGTGAGCGTGCGGTACGGCCATCGAAGTGACGGCTTCCTGGCTGTGATGTTCGTGGAGACCGCCATCCTCTCGCTCGTCTTGCGCCTCATGCGCAGTGTTGTCGAGGGGGAGCCGCTCACCGGCGTGGGTGTGCAGCTGATCTGATTCGGCGAGACTGACGGTGCCGCCGAGAAGAAAGGGCAACACCACGGCCACGATCATACAGTGCCGATGATGTCGCATGCGTGCACCTAGTCGATCCAGTCTTTTTCCTTCAGCTTGCGAGGCAGATATTTCTTGGTCAGATACTGAAAGTCCTTGTTCGCCAACGCATCGAGTTCATACTTCAGCCCGCTGGCCAGCATGCGCTTAATTTCCGCCTGCCAGGCGGGTTTCTGGAACCACTGATAGTTCATGAGTTCCTTCGCTCTCGCGATGTCCTTCTCATTGAGTTTAATGCCGACATTGCGAGGTAATTCATAGCGTTCTGGATCAGCACTCGACAATCCTATGAACTTGGCTTTTGGAATCGCCATGCGCTGACTTTCAAACGCAAGATTGATCGAGCCCTGCTTCACGACGGAATAGATATAGTAGCCCCAAGGGTCGTTGTCGACCAGTACGTACACCGGCAGCCGATGCTCTTCATGGAGTCGTCGGGCTAAACGCCTGACTCCCCTCGGCGGTTGACCGTTCCCTGTCAACAGTACGCAGTTATAGCGCCGCCAGAATTTGTCTTCGGACAGCCGGTTCCATTGAGTTCCCTTTTCGACGAGAAGCACGAAGTCGGCGGTGCAGCGGCGGATCTCCAGATATTCGGGCTCGACAATCGAGGGGACCGAATACCCGCCTTTACCGAGTCGCGAACAATCGACGCGATCTCCATCGTCGCCGAACACCACAGGACCTACGATGCTGCCGCCATTCTCCGCCCGGACATGCAGTTCTTCGCGCAAGGCCGCCAACGAGACTTCCAGATCTTCGATTACGGGATCGGATTCATCTTGGGTATCGAAGGTGTTCTCGTGCGAGTCTTTGATCGTGTGTTTCGTGCGGTAGTAAATTTCTCGAAGCGAGGTGGTCAGGTCCGCCCGCTGCAATTCAGAGAGGGCATCAGCCACCAACACTGTCTGCATGAATTTCTTTGCCATACCGACGTTGAAGAACGACCGCTCCTGCTTCTTCTTGCCCATCTCAATCAGCCCCTTACGCTCATTGAATGACACGTTCGAGAGGGCACGAATCGGAATGGCAAACGTCGGGTCTTTCGAGCGATCCGCCGCAGCGATCACGATGTCGGCCAAGCCGATAAGTTTCCTTTCAACCGCCGTGGTCTTCTTCTGTTTGGTCGTCATGTGATCCTACTTCTTTCGGCGTGGAGCCGCAGGCTTTGCCCGTGAAATCACTCTCGTCGCCGGTTTGTTGCCGGACGCGGGCTTCTCGGCGAACAACGCCATCTGGTCCGCCTTCCTTTTTGCACCTGTCGTCACCTTGTCCTTCCGTGGCTGAGTCTTCGTCGTCTTTCCCCTGGAAGGCTGTTCAAGCGGTTGGGTATCC
>CAMLHQ010000079.1 GCA_946479785.1 uncultured Nitrospira sp. | reverse complement strand
CATACCTGCCTCCACAGCAAGAAAGGTTTGTCGGCCATGATCCCCCTAACACATTCCGCCCAACCCTGTCATTACCGGCGCCTCGTTCTTTGGTCGGGCGCGCTCCTATCATCAGCGAGCCTCTGGTTGGTCTGTGCCTCGACGGCCTTCGCCATTGAACCGTCCTTTGGCTACTACGATGATGTTCCCCCCATCGACCAAAGTGAAATCGACACGATGGGAGAACGTACACGCGAAGCCCGCAAACGACTCAAGCGTTCCGAAATCGCCACTCTGGAACAACCGGAATCGTTGGTGCCGACGGTCCCGCTTCCGCCGCCTCCCAAAGACGGACGGGACGACGTCCCTGGAATCGATCTGCAAGAGGTCGACGAACTCCGCAAGGCGTTCAAAGAGATGCAATCTCAGGCCTCGACGGACGAGAAACAAGGTGCCGAGAAACCCAACGCGCCAGAGGTACCTGGAGCGTCCCCTCAACAAACCACACCGCAAAAGCAATTGGACCAGGACATCACGTCGTTGACGGAGCGGGTCAACGCGTTGGAGCGAGTCTTGGTCGGCACCGAAGAGCGTCCGGGCCTCGCCGGCTTGATCGGAGGCTGGACCCGCCATAACGGATTCTTTCTCATGTCGAGCGGGGGCGATTTTTTTCTCAGGCTGCCGGTGCTCTTTCAGTCGGACTATCGCAGTTTTCCCGGCGGACAAAACGGCAGCAACCCAGGGGTGCAGCCCAATACCTTCATCCTCCAACGAGTGCGTCCGATGGCGCATATCCGAGTCTGGCGCTATTTCCACGCGCTGATCACTCCTGATTTTGGGAACGGTATGCTCAATCAGAATACCTTGCAGAATCAGAGTGTCGTCCAAATCCCGGACGGTTTCGCTGAGTGGGATTATTTCTCAGCCTTTCGAGTTCGGGTCGGCAAGTTCAAGAGCCCGATCGGACTGGAGATGCTGCAGGGCGTACAGAATCTCAGCTTCATGGAACGGTCTTTGACGCGCAATCTGCTGCCTAACCGCGACATCGGTGCGATGACCTGGGGCACTCTGTGGCACGGCGCACTGGAATATCAGGTGGGAATCTTCAACGGGGCACCGAACGGAAATTTTTATCAGGACACCAAGGCCTCGAGCTCGAGCAAGACGATCGATGCGCGCGTTTTTGCCCGACCGTTTATCGATCAGTCGCTGGAATGGCTTCGAGGATTCGGCATGGGGGTGGGGATGAGCACGGGATCCGTCAGTAATGTCACCGGCCAGGAAAACATGCAAACCGAAACCTTCAGTTACACGTTTTTCAGTTACTTGCCACAGGTACAGGGAGATGGAAACCGTTTACGCATCGCTCCCCAAGCCGCATGGTACTACAAGCGAGTCGGTCTCCTGGGTGAATATGTCCGCAGCACACAACATCTCAAGAACGGCGCCGGGCCGGATGTACGAACGACGCACGAGGCATGGACAGCGCAAGCTTCCTTTCTTGTCACCGAAGACACCGCAACCTACGGCCACATCGAACCTCGGCGGCCGTTCAATTGGTCCAAAAGACAATGGGGAGCTTGGGAAGTCGCATTTCGCTATGCGCAACTCAACATCGACCCGGATACTTTCGCTCACAATCTGGCGGATCCCACCGTCAGTGTGCTGCGGGCTAAGAGCACGACCATCGGACTCAATTGGTATCTCAACGGTAATCTTCGTATTTCTGGAAACTTTGTCCACACAGATTTTGTCGGCGCGACACCAGCCTATCGTGCAGCTGATCACGAAGACGGCCTGATGTTTCGCGCACAGTTGACATTCTAAGCCGTGATCACTCTCTGGCTCTTTGTCCTCCTCTCCATGGTCTGCGCCGGCATCGCTTCGGCTGGCGATCCGCCCGCCTTCCAACAGGCGGACGACATTCTGGCTCCGCAGCCTTCTTCAGAACCGAATCCCGAACCGAACCCTGCTCAAGGTCCGCCGGATCCCGTCAAAGCCCGTCAACGTCTCAGAGAGCTCGATCGACGGCTCAGCGTGCTGGAATCCGTTGCCGTCGGCCGAGGACACGGACGCGGCGTGATGGAGCGCGGATTAGGCTGGTCACCGGAACAAAAAGAGCGCGGATTTGCCCTCTATGCCACTGATGGAAACTACCGGCTTCACATCAATGGCGGTGTCCAAGTGGATTACCATGCCTACCCCATGGGGCACCAAGCGAACGACCCTGGAACAACGGAGAATGGGTTTGAATTGCGACGCTTGCGTCCGATCATCGATTGGCGTGTCGGTCAATTCGTTCGCGGGCAAATCATGCCCGACCTCTCAAGCAGCTTTCAGCTCTTCAATGCGTTTATTGATGTCGAGCCGGCGGAATGGGCACGTCTTCGTGTGGGAGTCTTCAAACCCGTGATGAACATCGAAAATCAACAGGGCGAATTTGATTTGGTATTCGCCGAACGCTCTATGGTACAGAACTTCGCGCTCCGCCGGGACTTCGGTGTCCAGCTGACCGGCCGTGTGTTGCAACAATCTCTTCGTTATGATCTTGGAGTGTTCAACACTAGTAACGGTGCCATCGGCAATAACAGCCGGCCTTTGGCCTCAACCGACAGCGATAAATTGGGGTTTGCTCGACTCATGTACACGCCGTTTGTCCGCATGGGACCGCAGACATTCAGAAAATTGGACGTAGGCGTCGCGTCGCTCTACGGAACTTGTATCCAATCGGCTTGCCAGCAGCCGATGCAGACCATGGGATTTGAACGGATTATCTTTCAGTACAACAACACGGTAACTGGGAACGGCTCTCAGACCTCGATCCTGCCGCAGATGTCCTGGTTCTGGGGTCGGTTCGGAATGATGTCCACGTTCGTGCATACCTGGGAGCAGAAGATCGACCGCGCCACCGGCAAAGCAGCCCTCTTGCAGAATCAGGCCTGGATGGTCCAGGGAGAGTTCGCGCTAACCGACGACGAACCAGCCTTCAACCGTGTGACTCCCAAACACCCGTTCGACGGCACATGGAACTCGTTCTCGAAAGGAAATTGGGGCGCCTGGACGATAGGCGTGCGATACTCGGAACAACAACTCGACTCGGCCATATTCGGATTGAATTTCGGGGATCCTACTCTCTACGCAAGAAAGGCCAAGGGCTATAGTCTCGCGCTGAGTTGGTATGCGAGTCGCGAGATCCGCTTTCAGAATATCTGGGAGCACACCGACTTCACAGGCGCGAGTTCGGCATTTGCCGCATCGGGAACATCCGATTTCTTCATTTTTCGCGCCACACTGATCTATTAATATATCTAATACATCGCTGCGCCGTAGAACCATCGCGCTACCTGGTGATAGAGTAATGTTGCTTGCGTAGTCTCTCTCCTTAACACTAACTCCATAATTCATTTGTAAAAGTCACAGATGTCACATTTACGCAACAGAGAATTGGTTAAGAGAATGTCATAAATCATTATTGAATTCAACGTGTTGTGACATATTTTTCGCGAATACATGTTTGGCACCGGAGTTGCTGTGACCAGGCTTGTTACATGTGGAGGGTTTTGCGGTGAGATTGCAGCAAACCTTGGCAAATGCGGTGAGTTGTACGGGAGTAGGGCTCCATTCGGGCAAACCCGTCACGCTGGCTCTCAGGCCAGCTCCCACTGATACTGGGGTGGTCTTCGTCAATCGCAACGGACATGCAGGAGCCTCTCTAGTCGCCTCCGTCGAGCATCTCGTTCCCACAGAACTTTGCACCGCGATCAGCGGGAACGGCTTTCAAGTCAAGACGATTGAACACGTACTGGCTGCGCTGGCAGGTCTAAACATCGATAACGTGTACGTGGACGTCGATGCTGGGGAAGCGCCTGTTATGGATGGCAGTTCGGCTCCGTTTGTCCGATTGATTCAGTCGGCCGGGGTGGTTTCCCAGAATAGACACCGATCGTTTCTGAAAATGACCAGGCCGTTAGAGGTCGTGGATGGGTCGCGTCGCATCCGGATCGAGCCCTCTTCGACGCCACGGATTACCTATACGATTCATTACGACCATCCCTTGATTCAAACGCAAACGTACACATATGAGCATTCCTCCCGGGCGTTCGAATCCGAGATCGCCGGAGCGAGGACGTTCGGATTTCTGCAGGAAGTGGAGGCTCTTTGGGCCCGTGGATTAGGCCGCGGCGGCAATCTCGACAACACCGTCGTTCTTTCACACGATGGCATTCTGAATGAATCCGGCCTGCGTTTTGTCGATGAATTTGTACGCCACAAGGTTCTGGATTTGATCGGTGATTTTTCGCTCCTCGGTCTGCCCTTTATTGGACATTTGGTTGCCGACCGCTCAGGGCATGCCTTGCACACGCGTTTAGTGAAACAGATTATCGACCACCCGGAATGCTGGGTGCTTCTCAACGCCGACCATTCACCCGCACAGGCTGAATCGATTCCTTCCATTGCCCCGGCTCGATCTTCATCGGCCGTTGCCCTACAAGCTTCGTAACAACTTTCACTGAATTTACGCGGGCTATCCTCAGAGATGCGGCGTAGGATTATCGTCGGCAGAGAGGGACAGATATAACGTCGGGAGCAAGTGGCCTCGCCCCCGACGCTAGAATCAAGGCGGGACTTACTTCTTTTTCTTCTTTGCTGCTTTCTTCGTCGCCAAGACTCTCACCTCCCTTCGCACTCATAATGACAATCTTGTGAGGCGCTTGCCATTACACCGCCTGAACCAGCATGTCCTCAATCGCCTCGAAAGTGTTCGGACCGACCTTTCGAAAGCGCTTGTCTCGCTTCAACGATGTCGCCACAGACGTGAGCGGCGTCTTCCCCTTAATTTGCAGGCCGCCCTCGACCAGTCGTTGGACGAGTTCCTTTGCATGCATGGCGCGGTTCGCTTCGCGCAGCATTTGGTAGGCCGCTTCCGGTACGCTCTTCCCGGCATATTTACTCCGTCCTAAAAGAATTTCTCGTGATTGATCTGTCACATCGACGGGAAGTCCACGAGTTCCCTTCTCGTCGCTGATGAGCTGCGTCGACAGATGGGCAAGTTTGACCTTGTCGGCCTCCACGCGATATAGCGTTTCAGCCAGCTCTAAATACTTCTTGATCGTCGCGATTTCATCGTCCATTCGACGACGTTTTTTTTCCAGCTCGAGCAGTCGGTTCTTGTAGGCGTTGATCCGCTGTTCAAGGCCGACCAAAATATCGGTAAGTTCTTCCAATGGCAGGCTCCTTAAGCATACTTGCTTTATATGCTTGCTTGTAGAACAAGTCAATAGAGTTCATGATACTCATGCCTTGCATAAGTAGATGAGTTCTATTTGTAGTGGTCTTGCTGACGCGACGTACCTTTCACGGGGTAAGCTCGCAAGCATCCTCCAGTCTTTCAATCAAGTGCTATGATGGGCCCATGACCAATCTTCCCGAAGAGGATTGTCCTCCAGAGCGTCTCCTGTCCGTGGCAATCGAGGCGGCACGCGCTGCGGGCAATCTGCTATTGAGCCACGCACGATCAGGATTTCGTATTGAACACAAGGGCCTTATTAATTTGGTCACCGACGCCGATCATGCTGCCGAACAATGTGTTATCGATCGCGTCCGCGGAGAGTTTCCGACCCATCGGATCCTTGCGGAGGAGCGAGGCGCAGACGCTCAGCCGACCTCGCGGTACCGCTGGATTATCGATCCACTCGACGGCACGACCAACTTTGCTCATGGATTCCCCATCTATGCCGTCTCGATCGGGGTGGAATGCGACGGCCGCGGTTTGATCGGCGTAGTGTACGATCCCACTCGGGACGAACTATTCACAGCGCAAACAGGAGAAGGGGCATACCTGAACAGTTCTTTGATCGCGGTTTCCAGAACGGAACAACTCGACAGCGCATTGCTAGTGACCGGCTTTGCCTACGACATTCGTGATACACGAAACAATAACCTGAATCACTTTGCACGATTTGCCCTCAAGGCCCGGGGACTGCGCCGGACGGGAAGCGCTGCGCTGGACCTCTGCTATGTGGCTGCCGGTCGATTCGACGGATTCTGGGAGGTGAAGTTGAGTCCCTGGGATATGGCAGCTGGGGTCGTCGTTCTCCATGAAGCGGGTGGAAGGGTGACTGACTTCCATGGCAACCCGCACTCCACTTACCAGCCTGAACTCGTTGCCAGCAATGGGCGGATCCATGAGGCGATGCTCGCCGTCATCCGAGAGGATCTTTCTTCCTAGATCCATCTAGGTACGAGTCACATGGGCTCGGCTAGCCAAAAGAAGCCAGTTTTGGCCATGTACAGGGCGATTCTCCATGCGTTATGATTGCCTGCGACATCAGCGAGAAGGAGTGCAAGGCATGGCCAACTCAATACCTCCATCTGGATCATCAAAAGGTAATCAACCACAACCGGGCGGAGCGCAGTCGACATCCTGGGACGTGGAATTGCTTCGTGTACTGGTTAGTCGAAAAGGCGCGCGGGTCGAGGCTCAGTGGGCCATTCATCCTCAACTCAAACAAGATCTGTTGCCGTACGAATGGCAAGAAGTGACTGACCTCATGGGAAAAGTGTCCGGAATCGTCGGCAATCGCTTTTCCCAGGTCTTGTCTCAGGCCGATCCAGATCCTTCGAGCAACGCGTAAGTACAATTCCACATTCAACCTCAACATTCACCATTGGAGCGTGATATGGACGCCTATTACCATCCGCATGATCTTGGCAAGTTCGCCGACATGGGCAAGGGGAATAAGGCTCTATGGGACAAATTCATGGGCTACTACAGCGCCGTGTTCGCCGAAGGCGCGCTGACCGAACGAGAGAAAGCGCTCATCGCATTAGCCGTCGCCCATACAGTGCAATGTCCCTACTGCATCGATGCCTACACGCAGGCCTCACTGGAAAAGGGATCGAACGTCGAAGAAATGACGGAAGCGGTGCATGTGGCTTGTGCAATTCGCGGCGGCGCCTCGCTCGTTCACGGCGTGCAGATGCGCAACGTTGCCGAGAAACTGTCGATGTAGGGAGAATGAGACGGGCGGACGAGAACGGCTAGAGATAGGGGTGTTCCGGAATCGCCAGCGTAAAATACTTGCCGCGCTCTTCGTACAGCACTCGCTTGGCTGTAAGGTCGGCTAATATCGGACTCAGGGCGTCTGCACTTGCCCCGGTTCGACCAGCAAACGCCGTCCGAATCTGATCCGCGCTCTTCGGTGCTTCGTTACAGATCTCGATGACAACTGCAGCGAGCCCATCGTACCGGTGTCGAGTGGGCCCCTTTGGATTCCGTCCATCATACACCGTCACATAATCGAGTGCTTTGGAATAATACAAGAACGGCCGATCATTTGTCGCATGCAGTCGCTGCCAGCCTTCCACCGCCGCGACGAGTTCTTGATAGATATGGGGATCGACTGGCCAGTTCTCCAGCTCATATTCGAAGTCGTAGGCGATCTTGTTTAAGTCCACCTGCCGTGCATCGTAGATGTACTCGTAGGCTAGCCCAGGACCTGTCATGTGTACGCCGTACTCGTGCGGCCTTGCATAGTACGGGCTGAACCGTTCTAACCAGAACTTGCCCGTGGCTTCCGGCGGCTGCAGGTGGAGCAATGAGGGGATGAGGTCGATCTGTCGCAGGTAGTCTTCGTTGGTTTCGCCGGGAAAGCCCAAGAGGATGTTCCAAGATACCATCACGCGGTAGTAGAAGCTCCATTTAAGGCAGACAATGTTCTGCATCGGCGTGACACCTTTGTCCATCGCCTTCAGCTGAGTCAGGCTCAGGCTTTCGAGCCCCGGCTGCATACACTTCACGCCTCCTGCCGCCAACGTGCGGATTTGGTTCTTATGCAGATTGCTCTTGGTCTCGATGAAGACATCCAGATCGCAATGGTCCGCCGCAAATTTTCCGAAGAGCTGATCGACGTACTTCATGTCGATGATATTGTCGACCAATCGGAATCGAGCCGTGTCGTAGCGATGGGACAGATAGGTCATTTCTTGCACGACCTGCTCGGGCGATTTAGCGCGAAACTTCATGCTTTGTGCATTCAGTCCGCAAAACGTGCAATGGTGCTTCTCGCCCCACCAACAGCCTCGCGAGCCTTCATACAGAAGAATGCGATCGAGCCCATGCGCCGCGCCTGCCAATTCAGCCAGCAAATGATAATAATCGTCATAGTCGGGGGGCCCGGTCTTGGAGAACTCAGAAAACAGTGCGACGTTCGGCGTCAAGCGGACCTGACCGTCCTGCCGATAGGCCACCCCCTCAGGAAAGCCGTTTGAGCCTTCCGTCAATATTTGCCGAGCGAGGGCGGGAAAAGCCACCTCTCCTTCGCCAACCACTACATGATCGATGAAGGGAAACGCGCGGAAATACTCCATCCCCATTTCGCCGTCATAGTTCGCACCACCAAAGACGATGGTTACGTTCGGATATAGATCCTTGATCAGCTTGGCCATCGTTAGGCTTGCCACGTTTTGATCAAACGTGGACGTGAAACCGACGAGCTTGTACTGCCCCCAATCGATGGCTGTCAGCGCCCAGGTGAGAAACTGAGGGGCAATCCTGGTCGCCATCTCCTCAAAATATCCGATCGGCTGCCCGCTCTGTTGCGCGATCTGCTCGAAGACCGGCTTGAAGACACGCGGGTATTCGGCGCGCTTGGGATTATCACGGAACAGGAGGTAGGAGAAGAGCCATTCCCCGAAGAGCGCCCGCTTCTCACAAATCATTTCATAGAGCGGCACACCGATCTTGTGGGCAAAGCGGACGTTCAAGTGATGGCACTCCACGGGAATGCCTTGCGATTTGAGAAGCGCCGAAAGCGTGCCGAGCTGGATTGAGGGATACTTCGAGAAACTAAACGGCATGTTGACGAGCGCAATCTGGGCTTTGTCGCTCATCTGATGCCTCGTAAGGGCGAAGGAAACATCCGGTTAGCTCGCTGCAGCCCGAAATGGTTCAAACTCCCGATCGGCCTTGGCCGCCATGTAAAAGTCGCTTTCCGTGAGACCGTTGATCTTGTGGGTCCAGATCTCAACCTTGCATTTCCCCCACGCGAGATACAAATCCGGATGATGGCCCTCGGCTTCCGCGACGGCGCCCACCTTGTTTACGTAGGCCAGCGCTTGGGCAAAATCCTTAAAGGTATAGAGCCGCTCCAGATGGCCCTGAGCATTCATCGTCCAGCCACGACCTAACTCTTTCAATAACGCCTGAGCACGGTCATTCGGAAGCGGCGGCACGCCACCGCGACAGGGAATGCACTTATTGTCGGCGAGACCCATGGCAGCCTCCTTGGCTGGTACAGGATCAGATATTCTAAAGGCGGTCTTGAGACAGAAACAAGGCGGAGAAGTAGCTATTCAGTATCATCGGGAGCCCCGCCGGACTTGGCCAGGTCATCTATTTTGATCTTATCCGGATTGAACTTTTGGGCGGCCTGCATCATGCGTTCAAGTGCCTCATCGAACGAGAGAGGAGGGGCGTCCTTGGGGCGGAAGCGGATCGGATTCACGCGAGCAACGACAAAACTCTTGAGGTAGGGACTCGTCAAACCTTTCGCCTTCAGCGCTTCCACCTGCTTCACGATCACATCGTCGAGAGCAAGCAAGGTCCTGGCCCGTCCACGCCGCGACTCGATCGCGGTCCGCATCGGTTTTTTAAGGAATTCTTCCACGCGTTTGAGCACCGGATGATAGGCGCCTCCGCTAAATCGCGGCCGTTCTTCGTAACAAAGCCCCAGCGTAATCAGCGCTGGCTCTTCAAATTCCAACGCATAGGCCTCTTCGCTCGCCTCATCGAGCCGCGCCAACTCTTTATACATGCGAATCACTTCGAGCGCCTTCTCTCGCAGGTTGTGAGCCTTCTCCGTATTGAGCGCAAGGATTTGATAGGCTGCAGTCGCCTCCGGCACCACAATCGCGACAATGCTCTTGGCTCCCAGCGTCCGCATCGCCGAGAGGCGATGGTTACCGTTCGGCGTCCAGTACTTCGCCGCATGGTCCGGCTTGGGCGCGCGCACCGCGATGATGGGATCGAGAAACCGGCCGATCTTGCCGATGACACCTTCGAGTTTTCTGACGTGGGTGTCCGAGAGGTTACGTTGATACGGCGTCGGTTCGACCAATTCAATCGGCAGCGCCGCCAGCACGAGCCAGCGCCCGCCATAGGGCTCGCGATACACGGAGAGGACCTTCCCTCCGTCGTGCTCGATCGCTTTGTGCAGCTCCGCTACCTCACCGGGAGGCGCCGCTGCTTGCAGTTCGGTCGCCGTTAGGCCGGTCGACTGTCCACTTGGCTTGCGCCGCCGTCTGGCTCCCGCCGCTCGTGATGATTTCGTTTTCTTCTCAGCCATGAGGGAATATGGTAGGAGAGTCGGTGGATAAAAGAAAGGCCTCAGAGGTTGTCGCCAAACCTTCCCTCCCAGACACAGAAAATAGGCTGGTTCACGGCCAGTTGTCTCCTCGTCAGCAATATCATCGGGGGCGGAATCTTTACCACGACAGGATTGATGGCTCGGGACCTCGGTGATCCGCTGCTGATTCTGCTCCTCTGGACTGTCGGCGGATTGTTCGCCATCGGCGGTGCCATGGTCTATGGAGAACTTGGCTCGCGGTTGCCCCACGCCGGGGGCGACTATGTGTACTTGCGCGAGACCTATGGCTCGCTGGTGGCGTTCCTCAGCGGATGGACTTCCTTCACAATCGGGTTCGGTGCAGCGGTGGCAGCGTCGGCCATCAGCTTCTCCGCCTACGCATTGCGGGTTGTTCCGATCGCGGATGACGGAGGCTGGTGGGCGAAAGGTTTGTCCCTGAGCCTGCTCTGGATCGTCACGTTGGTCCATTGCGGAGGACTTACCGGCGGCGGCCGATTACAGCGCTTGATCACCAGCACCAAGGTGCTGGCCATCGGTGCCTTGATTCTTGGCGGCTTGTCAGCGAGCGCAGCGCAGTGGGACTGGCTGTCGACGAGACCAGTGGACGCACATCCAACGCCAGGGTCGATAGCGATCGCGCTAGTCATCGTAACCTATTGCTATCTTGGCTGGAACGTGGCCGGTTTCATCGCCACGGAAATTACCAATCCGCAGCGCACTCTCCCAAAGGTGATGATCGGCGGCACCGCCTTCGTTGCAGCGATCTATGTGCTCTTGAACGTCGTCTACCTGTCGGCATTGTCGATCAGCACGTTGGCACAAGAGCCGATCGTTCCGGTGGCCGAAAAATCTTCCGCCGCTTTATGGGGACCCGCCAGCGGCCGTTTTGTTGCGACACTCCTCTGTCTCTCCATCGCGGGTGCTGTCAGCGCCATGACCTGGGCCGGTCCTCGTGTGTATTGGGCTATGGCGCACGACGGCATCATCAGCCCCTGGCTCGCACAACGCGATCCTCACACGGGCGTGCCGGCTCGCGCGATTGTGTGTCAAACGCTCTGGGCCTCCGTGCTCATTCTCAGCGGCACCTTTGAACAATTGCTCGTCTACAGCGGCATGGTCTTGGCGTTCTTCATGGCCCTCACGCTCTCGGCGATCTTCCCACTCCGAGCGAGAGCAGCCGAGGACACAACCTTCTACAGAATTCCGTTGTATCCGATCCTCCCGGCGCTCCTCGTCATCGGCGCACTGGCCGTCGTGTTCATCAGTTTCCTTCAACGGCCGGTCCAGGCTCTGTATGGGACCATGACCGTACTAGGAGGTCTGCCGCTCTATTTCTACTGGAAGCGACGCCGGTGAGTTCGACAAGCGGATGAGAGGAGATTGCTCTCCCCGGAGTGCTTAAAGCGGCCGTCCAGCAATGCCGCTACGAGCAAGAGAGGTTCGCACCAAACTTCGTATAACGGAATAACCAGCGAGTAAAATATCGCGCGGAGTTTTCTCGTACGTTGAGGCATTGACAACGATGTCGTTGGGCGTTTTCACGAGCTGGATACAGCACGGGCGACCTTGCACTATGGTGGGAGGTCGCCCGTGGTTGGCGCTTAGGACGCCCATTTCTGTTCTATATGTTGCGGCCCGAGAGACCCACGCGATGTCAGGTCATGCGGCTTTCCAGTCGGGGGAGACGTCGTCGATCCCAGGCGCTTGTGTTCCTCGTGCCTGCGTCGGATGCTCCGCAAGATTCAGGCTGATATCCAGTTGGTCTTTTGTGCCGTGACGGCACAGCCAGCGGAGATCCGGCTAGTACGACCGACGAGAAACCCGCCCTCGCATCGGCGGGCCTGACGGACCAGGTGGAGTCGCCTCGTCCATATCCACCCTCCTCTCTTGGTGAAGTCACCGAGAGACCTGGATGACAGCCGCGCGGTCTGTCCGATCCCTCGAACTTCCATGAGTACATTGGGCCGCAAGTCCGTCCTACGCTCATTAGAAAATCGTGTCAATGGGGGTGGAACTTTTTCCTGCGGATGGCGTTAAAGCATAACACATGCCAACTGGAACCAATTCCTCAAGGCGAGTAGCAGCCGACCCGCGCAAACACGATCCCGCTTAGACGATCTTCAGTTTGGCGAAATTGACGCCATCAGGCGCCGGAGGGGTCTTGAGTTTCATCCCTTCGAGCGCATCGACCACGCGATCGGCAACGACGAGATTGCGATACCACTTGCGGTTCGCTGGCACGATATACCAGGGAGCTTCTTGCGTGCTCGTCGCTGATATCACGTCCTCGAAGGCCTTCATGTACTGATCCCACAGCTTCCGTTCCTCAAGATCACCGGAATTCCATTTCCACCGTTTTTCGGGGTCCTGAATTCGTTCCCCCAGTCGCTCTTTCTGTTCTTCTTTTGAGATATGGAGGAAGAACTTCAGAATGACCGTACCGTTCTCGGCAAGGAGCTCTTCAAATTCCTTGATCTGATTGAATCGCCGCTGGGCGACTTTGTCGGACACCCAGCCGTGTACGCGCGTGATCAAGACATCTTCATAGTGCGAGCGGTTGAAGATGCCGATGAATCCCTTTGCCGGCACCTCATGGTGCACACGCCACAAAAAATCGTGGGCCAATTCGTCTTTGGAGGGAGCTTTGAAGATCGCGACTTTGCATCCCTGCGGATTGACCGCGGACATGACGTGCTTAATCGTGCCGTCTTTTCCACTGGTATCCATGCCCTGCAACACAATCAGCAGGGCGCGTTTGCCGTTGGCATACAGCCGATCTTGTAACCGGCTCACCTTCAGGATGAGCCTCTCCGTTTCCTTCTTCGCCGCCGCCTTGCCATCGTCGGTCTTCTTGTAATCACCGGTCTCATCCGGATCGTATTGCTTCAACGACAGGCTACAACCTGGCTTCACACGGTACCGTTTCATTGTTTCAACCTTCTGCTACGGTTGCTTCGGCACGTCTTGGGCGCAGCGGAATCCCACGTTCGGATCATGTTCAGTGGGGTCGCCCTTCGTACGGAAGGACGAGCGTAACCGGTAGGCGCCGTTGATGTAAGATCCGCCTCGCTGCACTTTGGCCGTGCCCTCCGCCGGCCCGCGCGGATTGATCGCTGGGTTCTTGGAATAAAATTCTTCGTCGTACCAGTCGGTCGTCCATTCATAGAGATTGCCCGCCAGATCATGGACGCCGTAGGGACTCTTGCCCTTGTCGCGATTGCCGATGGCAGAGACGGTATCGGACCCTTCTTTCAAGCCGAAGACCGCATGAGCCGGCGTCGGAGGATCATTCCCCCAGGGATATGCTCGGCCATCGGTGCCGCGCGCCGCCTTTTCCCACTCCGCTTCCGTCGGCAATCGTTTGCCTACCCAGAGGCAATAACCGATCGCGTCCATCCAATTGACCCACCGCACCGGTTGATCCGGACGCAGCACTGGCGTTTCTTTGTCGGCAAACCCCCAGGGTGGCTCGCTCTGGATCGCTTCCACGAATTTGGCGAACCGTCCGTTCGTCACTTCGAATTTATCGAGATAAAAACTGTCGAGAAACACTTTGTGGATCGGTTGCTCATCGTCATCACCCTTGTCGCTTCCCATCGTAAATTCACCGACTGGAATCAGCACCATGGGGGCGCCGTCCCTTCCTACGATCTCCATGGGAGGCTGCGGCATGGCGGCCTTCGGTGGGACTGCTCCATTGGATGGATGCACAGACTTTGTCGGAGGTTTCGCCGGTGCTGGGGGTAAGGGAGCTTGCTCTTTGTTGCCCTCTGAGGGAGCCGGAGGAACCTTGGCAGGAGGTTTCGGCTCACCCTCCTGAGCGTGTGGTTTAGGAGGGACCGAGGGTGGAGCGGGAGTTGCCGGAGTCTGCGTCTGAGCCGGATCCGGCTTGGGTGTAGGAGGTTCAACCGCCAACGCCGTCACGGAAATGGTGAAGGTACATCCCGCCAGTAATACGGTTCGAATCGTTCTCATCCACGCCATAGGCACGCATCTACCGGTGAAAAGCTTGTTCAGGGTACTCAAAAATACGAGGACAAATCTAGAGTAGGGTCCACCATACAGCGATCAATAGAAGAGTTTTATATGGCGGGATTGAGATGCAGAGGCGAGTTTGGTGGAGGCGAACCGCTACCTGATTCATTTAAGCCGACTATCCGGGTCCCGCTACGGGGTCGAGTCCCTTCAGCCCGTCTTTGTCCAACTTATCTACGTCATTTTTAACACTTCATTCGAGCACGCGCTTTCACTGCC
>CAMLHQ010000078.1 GCA_946479785.1 uncultured Nitrospira sp. | reverse complement strand
CCAATTCTCCTGCGCGACTTCCACGCAACGTACCCTGCGCGATCTGCGCATCAAGCGGAAGGGACAGCCGGTGTTTGTTATGGGCCACATCCTTGATCGAAAAGGGCAGGAAGCCACATTTGAAGTCTTCAATGACCGTCTAGCCGTCGTCAAATTCGCCGACGGGACTGCGATTGGTTACGACCCCTATGAGTTACTCCTTCCCACGGACATCGACCCGGATGGGACCGCCTATTTCGAGATCCGTTCTTGTGCCCAATGCCAACACCTGTTTCCTCTCACCTCGGACGAATGCGAATCCGACGAAGAACCAAGTGCTTGTCCGGAGTGCCGATAAGCAACAGACCTAATCAACCAGAGGCGCGACTTCGATCGCTTTCTTGATCAAGCAATCTCCCGCAATCGACTGCAGCGACATCGGAAGCATGCTTGCGTCAATGACGCGGACCGTCACCACTTTGTAGCCATCGGACGCCTTAATTCCCTCCACTCGCATCGCATGGCATATCTCCAGTTTTTTCCAAATCAAATTGTTCAGAATCGTGTCGGAGGCCAGCAGTTTTGTATCGGACGCAACGTCATTGATAGAGGCCTTCACGGTGACGCGGGATTTGTCTTTCGGCACTTCGGTGACAACGGCAAAAATGAGCAGTTCCTCTTCTGAATATCCGACCCCCGGAGCTCCCAGGATGATCGTAAGACTCAGTGCCATGCACACACGCCACTTCATGCCTACCTCGTGGTTGACTGTTCCGGGATGTCCGCCCGTGGTTGTTCGATCGTCGAGAGAGCCTGACGAGCCGGGCCAGGACCTCCATGGCTGAGCGTACTCGCTCCCAGTGGCTTGGCAGAAACCGGGGCCGAGGAGGGACCACTTCGTTTCCAGAAAAATAACAGGATGGAAATGAGAGCAAGTATGCCCGCAAGAATCACGACGGGCAGGAATCGTTTCATCGACGGATCCGGAACCATTTCACCAAGTATGCCAACCGATTCTCACCTTTTCAAGTTAGCGTCATTCCCTTGCAACAGTGCAGGCGAGTAGAGCACAGTATGGGGTAGGAGGCCAGCTATGCCGCACGATTTCATGCCGGGGCTCGCAGGAATTCCTGCTGCAAAATCCGCAGTCAGTGATGTGGACGGTGAACGCGGCATCCTCGAGTATCGCGGCATCCGGATCGAAGAACTGTGCAGCCGATCGTCGTTTCTAGAAACATCCTACCTGCTGCTCTTCAGTCGCCTCCCGACAAAATCGGCATTGGCGCAATGGGAAGAGGACATCGTCCACCATCGTCGCGTGAAGTATTCGATCATAGATCTCATGAAATGCCTGCCGGAGCAGGGCCATCCGATGGATGCGTTACAAGCGGCCGTCGCCGCGCTCGGCATGTTCTATCCAGGCCGCAACGTCACAGACGTCGAAAACAACTATTGGTCGGCTGTTCGGCTCATCGCCAAACTTCCAACGCTCGTTGCGGCTTGGGCCAGACTCCGCCATGGAGACGATGCTATTCCCCCGCGAGACGATTTGGGATTCAGTGAGAACTTTTTCTACATGCTGACCGAAACCGTGCCGCATCCCCTGTGGGCGGATATTTTCGACGACTGCTTGATCCTTCATGCCGAACACACGATGAATGCTTCTACCTTTACTGGACTGGTCACCGCCTCGACCTTGGCCGATCCTTATACCGTCGTCTCCTCAGCGATCGGCGCGCTCAAAGGCCCTCTCCACGGCGGTGCAAACGAAGAAGTCGTACAGATGCTCAAGGACATCGGGGCAGCCAATCGCGCCAAGAGCTATGTGGAAGAACGGTTGGGAAACAAGAAAAAGCTGATGGGATTCGGACACCGGGTCTACAAGGTCAAAGATCCACGCGCAACTGTCTTACAAGGTCTTTGCGAAAAGCTTTTCAGGACTTGCGGCACGTCGCATCTGTATGACATTGCCCTGGAGGTCGAGCGGGCGGCAGGCAACTGCCTGAATGGGAAAGGCATCTATCCGAACGTGGATTTTTACTCGGGAATCATATACGACAAAATGGGCATCGACACCGATCTCTTTACCCCGATCTTTGCCATGGCTCGTGTAGCTGGCTGGTTGGCGCATTGGCTTGAGCAACTGAGGGAAAACAAGCTTTTTCGTCCTGATCAGATCTATGCAGGGGATCACAACCGCCCCTATGTGCCGCTTGATCAGCGCTAGCAGGCTGACGAGAAACTCCGAAACTACTCTCTAGCATCCTCTTGACTTGGCAGCTACCCGTATTATCTCCAACCCAGAAAGTTGAACCGGCGCAGCGCCAGCTTAATATTATTACAACAATAGCAGAAAGATGAAGGAGGAGGTCTAACTTATGACACTCGTACGGTGGGATCCGTTTCGTGAACTCGAGGATATGTCGGACCGGTTGAATCGGATGTTCGCCCGCCCGGCTTTACGTTCCAGTGGCAAGGAGACCATGACGGTCGCCGACTGGATGCCAACAGTCGATATCAGCGAGACCGACGCAGAGTATCTTATTAAGGCCGAGCTTCCCGAAGTGAAAAAGGAAGACGTGAAAGTCACAGTTGAAAATGGCGTACTCACACTCCAGGGTGAACGCCGCCAGGACAAAGAAGAGAAGGGCAAGCGGTATCACCGTGTGGAGCGCTCCTATGGGAGTTTCGTGCGGAGCTTCTCGCTTCCCGAATCGGTGGATGAAGGAGCGGTTAAAGCCGAGTATAAGGACGGCGTATTGAATCTGCACCTTCCCAAGACGGAAAAGGTGAAGCCGAAAGCGATCGACGTGAAAGTGGCTTAATCACGCCGTATCAATATTATGAGATGGCCCGCTTCGGCGGGCCTTCTCGTTCGATATCCATATCCGCTCCACCTCCTCAATGTTTTCCCCTCCATTCGCTCCGGCCGTATGCCAGTGCATTGATCATAAAGAGAAGTATCGATACACCTCGTCTCCACCCTTATCTCCTCTCCTGCATAACCAATTCCCAACAATCCTCGTCAAGATCGAACCGCAACACATACCGCTGACCGTCGCTCGCATGCACTCGGAAGTAGCTGTGGGTCTCGCTGTACCAACGATCCACGACTTCACGCACATCTAGCTTTCTGCCAGCGAGCGTGAAGGACCTGGGCGTCTCTTCCCCTTTGTAACCGGCATACGCATCAACCGTCAGATGGGAACTATCCATCGTGGATACTCTTGTGGAAGCGGGTGGGCTGAGTTTATCATGACGCCCGCAGCGAGTGAGAACCCTACTAATGGAGCCGATGGTATGAAAAACGCACACAGGAAGCCTGCAACCGGCGCTACAAGGATCGAGCGCGACACGATGGGGGAATTGGCCGTTCCGGCAAACGCCTATTATGGAGTTCAGACCGCCCGGGCCATCGAAAACTTTCCAATCAGCCCGTTGCGGATGCCGCGGTCGGTCATTCGAGCCATGGGAATGATCAAACGGGCTGCCGCTTCCGTCAACCACTCTTTGGGATTGATCGACAAGAAACCAGCCGAAGCAATCAAGCAGGCGGCAACCGAGGTCGTCGACGGAAAACTGGACACCGAATTTCCCGTCGATATTTTCCAGACCGGCTCCGGCACCTCGACGAACATGAACACGAACGAGGTGATTTCGAATCGCGCGACGGAATTGTTGGGTGGGACACGAGGAAGCAAGCTGGTCCATCCGAACGACCACGTGAATCTCGGTCAGTCCAGCAACGACGTAATTCCGACCGCTATCCATATAGCCGCCTCAGAAACCATCCAGCAACAATTGATTCCCGCGCTCACCAGACTGCACAAGGCCCTCGATCGGAAAGCCAAGGACTTCGACAAGATCGTCAAAATTGGGCGGACACATCTGCAAGACGCCACGCCGGTTCGGCTCGGCCAGGAATTCGGAGGCTATGCAAGACAGATCGAACTCGGCATTGCGCGCATGAAACGGGCGCAGGATGCCCTGAGTGAAGTGGCGCTGGGTGGCACGGCCGTGGGAACGGGACTCAATTGCCATCCGGACTTTTCGTCTAAGGTCATGGCGATCATCTCAAAAGAGACCGGTTGCTCTTTTAAGGAAGCGCTCAATCACTTCGAGGCACAATCGACACAGGACTCACTTGTCGAAGCGAGCGGGGAGGTGCGCACGCTCGCGGTCAGCCTCATGAAAATCGCCAACGACGTTCGCTGGCTCGGCTCCGGTCCCCGCTGTGGGCTGGGCGAAATCAATCTGCCCGAAACACAGCCTGGCTCTTCGATCATGCCGGGCAAGGTCAACCCGGTGATCGCAGAATCCGTGACGATGGTCTGTGCACAGGTGATCGGCAACGATGTAACGGTCACGGTCGGCGGCCAAGCGGCGAACTTCGAACTGATCGTGATGTTGCCGGTCATGGCGTACAACGTCCTGCAATCTATTGAACTCCTGGCCGCGGCCTCGAACAACTTTGCGTCCAAGTGTATCGAAGGCATCAAGGCCAATGAGGCACGCTGCAATAGTTTGATTGAAGAGAGTCTGGCCATGTGCACCGCACTGGCGCCAGAAATTGGTTATGAAGCAGCAGCCAAGCTGGCGAAGGATGCATACAAATCAGGCAAGACGGTTCGCGAGGTGGCCAAGGAACAGAACGTACTACCCGACAAACGCCTCAGCGAACTTCTCGATCCCTGGCGGATGACTGAACCGGGTGGTCCTGTCGGGAGCGCAGGCGGATAACATCAACCTCGTGGATTTTTGACACTCTGAGAAGCTCTATGCTAAAGTCCGCGGAACTGTTGAGGTTCTAGCCACTTTCTGTTCACATTTTCGTGGAACATCGAATGACCACACAGCAGAAGCACGTGATTATCGTAGCCGGAGCCGGGCCGGCCGGAATGGCCGTCGCAGCATCGCTCGGCAAAGCGGGCCATGACATCATCATTCTCAATCGCGATATCAAGTTCGGCGGACTGGCTGAGTACGGCATTTTCCCCAGCAAGCTCAAACTTCGAGGCGGTCTCAGAAAGCAATATTGGGAGCTCCTTGAGCAACCGAACGTTCATTACTTGGGCAATGTCTCGATCGGCAAGGGCAAAGAGCTAACTGTGGAGGAAGTTCGCGCGTTGGGCGCAAGCGCGGTTGTATTTTCCATTGGGGCGCAGGGAACAAAGGCGATTGGAGTGGAAGGGGAAAGTGCCAAGGGTGTGTTCCATGCCAAGGATGTGGTGTACCACTTTAACCGGTTGCCCGGCTTCGGCGACCGCCCCTTCGACATGGGCAAACATGTGGCCGTCATCGGGGCCGGCGACGTGATGGTCGATATTGCCCACTGGTTGACTCGCTACAAGAAAGTTGAGCGGGTGACCGCGATCGTGCGGCGTGGTCCGGCGGAACGGAAATACAACCCGAAAGAAATTCGCGCCGTCTGTTCGAACATGGATTTGGAGGGGATCAAGAAAGAATTTGAACGCATCAAAGATCGTCTCGCCGCAGTCGGCCAAAACCCCGATGAGATTCACAAGGGGTTGCTCGACGAATTCACGAAATGTGAGTCAACTGGCAGCAACACGCAAATGGGCTTCCGATTCCTGGCTTCTCCTAAGCGTATCCTCGTCGATGGAAACAATCGAGTGCGCGGACTGGAGATGGAAGACAACAAGCTTGAGCCAAAAGGCGAGGACACAGCCGCCGTCGGACTCAAGCAGTTCTACGAGTTCTCCTGCGACTCAGTGGTGTTCGCGGTCGGCGATAAGGTCGATGACACGGTCGGGCTGCCTTACAAAGGCGGCATGTTCGTGACCAATCCCAATAAGACCGGCAACGATCCGGACGATTCACTCTTCCAGGCCTATGACGAAGCGACCGGAAAAGTCCAGGATGGTGTGTTTCTCGCCGGCTGGGCGAGAAAAGCCAGCGAAGGCCTGGTGGGTGTCGCCAAGCGTGATGGCGATTGGTGCGCGGAAGTGGTGACTCGGTTCCTGGCCACAAAGACGGCGGGCAGCCAGGCAAAGGCCGTGCTGGATAAACTGCACGCGATACTGAAGGAACGTAAGAGCCGCCCGGTCGATGTGAAGGGACTTCGAGCACTCGAAGCTGCGGAGAAAACTCACAAGGGACCCACAGACTGCATCGGCGAGTTCAAGTACGTCACGAACCAGGAAATGCTCACCTTGATCGAACGCGGGAGAGTTTAGCGCTCGCGCGAGGTCTTTCTTCTCAGCTAGCCATCTCCCCATTTCAGTTTTTCACGTAACACTTCGTAATAACTACTCTCTGGAAAACGAATCAACTTTGTACGGTGCTCAGACACCTTGAGCACCACGGTATCGCCTTGCGTGAGGGCAACACCAACTTGCCCATCGAGCGTGGCCATGGCACCTTCATCCTTGCTGGTTAATGTCACGTCGATCTCTACGTCTTCGGGGACGATGAGAGGGCGATGGGTAAGGGTATGAGGACAAATCGGCGTCAGGATCAAGGAGCGCACGGCCGGGTTGATAATGGGACCTCCGGCAGAAAGCGAGTAGGCAGTCGATCCTGTCGGGGTGCTGACGATCAAGCCGTCGCCACGCAGATTCGTCACAACGTGTCCTTGGATGGCGATCTTCAACTCAATCATACGAGCCAGCGTCCCTTTGCTGACTACAACGTCGTTTAGCACGATTCCTTGCGCCACCTTCTCGCCGTGGCGATGGATGTGGGTATCGATCATCAAACGTTCATCGAGGACATACTCGTTCGCAAAAACACGTTCCAACGACGGATACAGATGCTCAAGCCGGACCTCGGTCAAGAAACCGAGGCCACCCATATTGACCCCTAAGATGGGAATCCCTCGTTCCCCGGCCAATCGGGCCGCGTTGAGCATGGTGCCGTCTCCTCCTAAAATCAGCAGCACATCGGCTTTTTGAGCCAGCTGCGTTTTTTGCACACCGCCGCGTTCATCCAGAAGGGTTGCCGATGTGCTGTCCAGAATCACGTCGATCTTCCGATCCCGCAACCAGTTGACGACGGCATGGACAGTCGCCTTGACTTCGGGAAACTTCGGCTTAGTTAATATTCCGATGCTCTTGCTTTTCATA
Organism: uncultured Nitrospira sp.; assembly: GCA_946479785.1. The sequence goes on along the minus strand of CAMLHQ010000078.1, from coordinate 7,563 downwards.
CGCGGCAGCGCCCGCAATCGACAAAAGATCTTTTAAAAGGTGCGGGATTCTATCGGGAGGGTTCTTTGAAGTCAACGAACGACAATCGAGATGAGACAGGTGTTTTCTGCGTCAGGATTTGTTGGTAATGCAATTCTGCTGCAACCTTGACACTGAAGACCCTTCTAGTTAGAATTAGGCAGATATTTCGAAGGGTTTGGGCTAATCGTCATACGTACAGTCCCCCCATCAATAAGGAGGCAGGATGTTCGAACGATTCACGGACAAGGGTCGGAAGATCATCATCCTGGCGCGAGAGGAAGCCGAGCGTCATCAGAATGACTACCTCGGAACCGAGCACCTTGTCTTGGCCATCCTTCGCGAATCCGACGGCATCGCCCTGATGATCCTCAAGAAGATGGGACTCTCCACGGAGCAGATACGTCTAGAGATCGAGCGAAACTTGCCAGGTGGCGGCACCACCATGACCTTTGGCGAAATCCCATTCAGCCCCCGGGTCAAGAAGGTAATCGAGTACGGCGTCGAAGAAGCCCGCCTTCTAGGCCACAATCACATCGGCAGCGAACATTTGCTCTTAGGTCTGCTCCGTGAAGAAGAAGGCATCGGCGGGAAGATCCTGCGTAGCCTCGGCGCCAATCTGTTGACCGCTAGACAGTTGACCGTGACCTTCCTCCGGAAGTCGGCTCCACGGGAGCGCGACCGGAAAAGCAACACGCCTGCGCTCGATGAATTTGGACGGGACCTCACGCAAATGGCGCAGGAGGGTCAGCTTGATCCGGTCATCGGCCGTGCGGATGAGATTGAACGTGTGCTGCAAATCCTCAGCCGTCGGACCAAAAACAATCCGGTGCTGATTGGCGAATCCGGCGTCGGCAAGACCGCCATCGTCGAGGGATTGGCGCAACGTATTGTGCAGTCCGAAGTGCCGGACAATTTGCTGTCGCGCCGCGTCATCGCCTTAGACCTCGGTTCGTTGGTCGCAGGCACCAAATACCGCGGCCAGTTTGAGGAGCGCCTCAAGGTCGTGATGAAAGAGATTGTCCAGGCCGGCAATATCATCATCTTCATCGATGAATTACATACGTTGGTTGGAGCCGGAGCGGCGGAAGGGTCCATCGATGCTTCAAACATGCTGAAGCCCGCGTTGTCGCGCGGAGAGATTCAGTGCATCGGTGCGACGACCTTGGATGAGTACCGCAAACACATCGAGAAGGACGGGGCTCTGAAGCGTCGCTTCCAGCCGATCTATGTCCAACCGCCCAGCCTAGACGAAACGGTCAGGATCATCCAGGGCTTGCGGGATCGTTACGAAGAACACCATGGTGTTGAGATCACCGAAGAGGCGATCGTGGAAGCGGTGAAGCTGTCAGACCGGTACATCACCGATCGGTTCTTGCCCGACAAGGCCATCGATTTGATCGACGAAACCGGTTCGCGCGCCAAGCTGCAGACGTACGCGCTGCCCGGCGAACTCAAGGCCATGGAACAGGAGCTCAAGAAAGTGTCGCGCGACAAGGAATTGGCGATCTCGATGCAGAACTTTGAGGAAGCCGTCCGCCATCGCGAAGAAGAGGAGCGGCTTCGCAAGCTGCTTGACGAGTCCAAGCGCGAGTGGAAGAAGAACCAGGAAAAACATAAACCGACCATCGGGAAAGAAGACGTGGCGTATGTCGTCTCGAAGATGACGGGTATTCCGCTCTTCAAACTTGAAGAAGAAGAGTCCAACAAGCTACTGCGTATGGAGGAATTTCTCCACAAGCGTGTGGTCGGCCAAAACGAAGCGATTTCGGCCGTCTGCCGCGCCATCCGACGTTCTCGTGCCGGGCTGAAAGAAGCTAAGAAGCCGATCGGCTCCTTTATCTTCCTGGGACCCACCGGTGTGGGTAAGACCGAGCTGGCAAGAACGTTGGCGGAGTTCCTCTTCAACACCGAAGACGCGCTGATCCGCATCGACATGTCTGAGTACCAGGAGAAGTTCACCAGCTCGCGGCTGTTCGGAGCACCTCCCGGATACGTGGGCTACGAAGAAGGCGGCCAGCTGACAGAGCGTGTACGCCGCCGGCCCTACTCAGTTGTCCTGTTCGACGAAATCGAGAAGGCCCACCCAGACGTCTTCAATCTCTTGTTGCAAGTCTTGGATGACGGCGTGCTGACGGATAGCCTGGGCCGCAAAGTCGATTTTAAGAATACCGTCGTGATCATGACATCGAATATCGGCACCAAGCTGATCCAAAAAGGCGTATCCCTGGGCTTCCAGAGTACGGACGCTGAGCAGGATCGCCACAAGAAAGAGGAAGTGTTGGGAGAATTGCGACGCCAATTCAGTCCGGAATTCTTGAACCGGGTCGACGAGATCGTGGTCTTCCACCAACTCGACAAGACGCACCTCACGAGTATTCTCGACATCTTGTTGCGCGAGCTCAATATGCGGCTGGTCGAGAAGGGTGTGGAAATCGAGGTCGATGACGAAGTCAAGGCATGGCTGATCAAAGAAGGCTACGAGCCGCTCTACGGCGCACGGCCGATGCGCAGGACGATTCAACGGGCGATCGGCGATCCGTTGTCCGAAGAGATGATCAAGGGCCGCTTCAAAGAGAGTCGGAAGATCCGGGTTGTGTTGCGCGACGGCGCGCCGACGTTTATCGAGCAGGAGGCCATGGCTGGTGTCTAACTGTCAGCCGTGAGAGACGCTGTACGTACGACGGTTGTGCGAATCCTGAGGCGACCCTTGCTGTTACTAACAGCAAGGGTCGCACTGTTTTTACAGGCAGACTCATCACCTCTCACACGATGAACCACGACACAGACAACCGCTCATTTTCGTGGCAGCAAGGCCCTGTCCTCGGTATCGAAACGTCCTGCGATGAAACCGCAGCCTCAGTGCTCGGAGCAGACGGATCGATTCTCTCCAACGTCGTTTCCTCTCAACATGCCGTCCATGAACGTTTCGGAGGCGTGGTTCCCGAACTCGCTTCTCGAGCCCATGTCGAGATGATCGAGCAAGTGGGAACGGCGGCGATGGAAGAGGCCAAACTGTCTTGGAAAGACCTGGCTGGCATTGCCGTCACACAAGGGCCCGGCTTGGCCGGGGCACTGATCGTCGGTGTGAACTATGCCAAGGCAATGGCCTATGCGCTTGGCCTTCCGCTCGTCGGCGTCAGCCATTTGGAAGGGCATATCGCTTCAGCCTGGCTTGAAGATCCTCTGTTCCCTCTGCCTTGCGTGATACTGGTCGTGTCGGGGGGGCATACCCATCTGTACCGCAAGGAGCAGCAGGAGTGCCGATTACTTGGCTGCACCAGAGACGATGCGGCCGGCGAGGCCTTTGACAAAGGAGCCCAAATGTTGGGGCTTGGATTCCCGGGAGGTCCGGCGTTGGATCGCCTTGCACAGACCGGCAATCCACGCTCAATCCTGTTTCCAAAATCCTCCATAAAGAAGGCGAGTCTGGAATTTAGCTTCAGCGGATTGAAAACAGCTTTGCTCTATAAACTTCAAGCGATGGATGAGGCGAAACTGACAGCGCAACGTGCTGATCTGGCTGCAGGCTATCAGGAAGCGATCGTCGCGGTCTTAGTCGAAAAGGCTTTCGCTGCCGTTCATCACACCAGGGTCGGCGCACTAGCTGTAGTCGGTGGCGTGTCAGCGAACTCCCGGCTCCGGTCTCTCCTTCAAGAGCGGGCTCAGGCTAAACACATTCAATTGAGTATCCCTTGTCTGCGTCTCTGTACGGACAATGCGGCCATGATTGCAGCGGCAGGCAGGCAGGCCCTTCTGGCCGGACGCCGGATGTCATTTGATTCCGAGCCGTTCACCACGTTAGAACCGGCCCTGTCGGTATAGTGATAGCTATCAAAATGGAGAACGACCATTCCTGAAATTTACGGTCAGACCACCGGATTGCGTGCCAGTCAACTTGCCGCCATCGAGCGACTCTTCCGTCGCCGCGTGCCGCATAGCAAAATCCTTTCCCCCGAGTTGGCGAAAACAATGTGTCAGCTCTCGCAGGACATCCGGCGTCCCATCGCCGTACTCTTGACCAGAAGGGGACAGGTGCAAGAGATTATCGTTGGAACCGAACTGACCCTCTCTCCGACAACCATGGCAAAATTCCGCGCCGGTTCCCGATCCTTGCGTGGTCTCCGGTTGGTCCGAACACAGCTACACGATCAACCACTCAGTCAGGAATCTCTCACAGACCTCGCTTATCTCCGTTTGGATCTCCTTGGGGTATTGTCCATCACGCCTGAAGGTGCTCCAGGCAACCTCTACCTCGCTCATCTGTTGCCGCCGAACACATCCGGTCAGCTGTGCAATATCCTTAAGGCTCAGCAGTTTCACAATTGCACAATAGTCTTCGACCAGTTCATTGATGAACTTGAAGCGGATATGCAGCAAGCCCGTGGGACCCACGCGATTGGACATGACGGGGAATCGGCCATGCTGGTGAGCGCCTCTTCACGAAGCCGCAACGAGCAGGAAGACCGTTTGGTAGAGCTCGCCGAACTGGCGACCTCCGCCGGAGTGACCGTCATCGACCGGATGGCCCAACGGACTCCAGATGGTCATCAACGTTATCTTCTTGGGAGCGGAAAGCTGAAGGACGTCCTGATCCAGACGCTCCACAGAGGCGCCGACATGGTAATCTTCGACCAGACGCTGTCGCCAGCCCAATCGCGCGCGATTTCGGACATGACAGACATCAAAGTGATCGATCGTACCCAGCTGATCCTGGATATCTTTGCCAGGCGAGCACACAGCCGGGAAGGAAAAGTGCAAGTTGAGCTCGCACAATTGCGCTATCTATTGCCCAGACTTTCAGGAAAGGGCGTCGAACTGTCGCGCCTCGGCGGAGGCATCGGGACAAGGGGGCCTGGTGAAACAAAATTGGAAACTGATCGGCGCCGCGTCAGAGACCGCATCACGCATCTCGAGCGGGAGTTGCATCAGTTTGTCCGTCATCAGAGCCAGCGCCGTGCGCGTCGAACCAGACACGGAATGCCGGTTCTTTCCCTCGTCGGCTATACCAACGCCGGAAAATCCACCCTTCTCAATGTATTAACGAAGAGTCATGTTTCCGCGGAAGACCGGCTGTTTGAAACGCTCGATACGACCAGCCGTAGGCTCCGATTCCCAAGGGACCGTGAGGTCATCGTGACGGACACGGTTGGCTTCATTCGCGATCTGCCCCAAGAACTGGTCGGAGCGTTTCGAACAACGTTGGAGGAATTACGTGAGGCGGACCTGCTGGTCCATGTCGTCGACGCCAGCGCCGCCGACGTCGACGTCCAGATTTCCGCCGTCGTCGAGATTCTCCAGGACCTCAATCTCAACATGATTCCGAGGACGCTCGTTTTCAACAAATGTGATCGGATTCCACAGGCGGAAGCGGATCTCCTCTGTCGACGCTACCATGCCATCGGCGTGTCCGCACTTCACGCGGACACCCTGCATCCATTGCTTGATCATCTCGAGCGTCAACTCGCTGTTATTCTTCCGGCCGATCACCAAGCATCAGCCTCTGCTGAAGCCGCCATCGCTCTTGCATCTCACTCGTAACCTCTTCACAATCGGCAGCCACACTCCGCCATGGCACGCGCGTCTACATCAACAGCCGATCCTCGCAAGCGGATGCAGCACATCGCACAGGTTCTTCAGAAATCAATGCCTGCGGCTAGAGTGGAGCTCGACCATCGGTCTCCCTGGGAATTGTTGGTTGCCACGATTTTGTCGGCTCAGTGCACCGACCAACGGGTCAATCAGGTGACCCCGGAGCTCTTTCGTCGTTACAAAACTCCGGCCGATCTTGCCAAGGCCAAGCTGTCTGACGTCGAACATATCATCCGCTCAACCGGATTCTTCAAGAGCAAGGCCAAGAACATCATCGGATGTAGCCAGGTCGTAACCGAACGATTCGGCGAACAGGTCCCCGACACGATGGAACAGTTAGTCACCTTGCCCGGTGTGGGACGAAAAACCGCCAATGTGCTGTTAGGCCAGGCCTTCGACAAACCGGCCATCGTCGTCGACACCCACGTGAAGCGGGTTTCGAAACGGCTTGCACTGAGCAAGTCCGACGATCCCGATCAGATCGAAAAAGATCTTCAGCAGCTGCTTCCCACATCACAATGGATCGGCGTCTCACAACGACTGTTGTTGCACGGCCGATACGTTTGCCTGGCGAGAAAACCCCAATGCAGCCGTTGTCCGATCTACCAATTATGCTCATCGAAGGAGAAAGTCGCGCGATGATCCGCAGCATGACCGGGTTCGGGCGGAAGCAGGCACCCTGGCAGGAGGGGTCTGTCACGGTAGAAGTTCGGTCCGTGAACCACCGCTTCCTTGAAGTCGCCTGCCGACTCCCTCGGGCGTTGGCGGCGCTCGAAGACGTTTTCAAGAAAGCGGTGCAGCAGCGTTGCTCCAGAGGTCGTATTGACATGACCGTGATGATTCAGGGTGGAAAGGGGCGTGCCGGAACCGTTAATCTTGACCAGGCCTTGGCAAAACAGTACCATCAGGTCCTCCGCACCTTGAAACACTCTCTCAAACTGACCGGATCGATCGATGTGGCGCTCATTGCTGGGCTGCGGGACGTCGTATCGGTTTCAGACCAACCACCGGAAGATCCGAAGCTGGCCAATTTGGTCCACAAGCTTGCCACACTGGCGATCGACGATCTTCAGAATATGAGGCTAAAGGAAGGTGTCGCCCTTGCCAAGGACATGCAGGGCCGTATTCAGACGATCAAGGATCACCGGTCTGCCGTGGCAAGCCGGTCGCCGAAAGTAGTTCAAGAGACCTTCGAGCGGATGAAGCAGCGCATCGAAAAGCTGCTCGGAACAGAGCCTCCCGATATCCCCCGTCTTCATCAGGAATTGGCCCTCTATGCCGACCGCGGAGACATTACAGAAGAAATAGTCAGACTGGACTCACATATGATACAGTTTGAGCAACAGCTTAACCGCGCGGAATCTGTGGGTAAAACCCTTGATTTCCTGCTCCAAGAAATGGGTCGGGAAATCAATACAATCGGCTCGAAGGCCAACGATGCAGAAATTGCAGGCCATGTGATCCAGATGAAGGCCGAGTTGGAACGGATCAGGGAACAGGTTCAAAACGTCGAATGAACACCACGACCGCCAATGCTGCCACGACTCCTTCTGGACCGGTTCGGTCGTCGACCGAACGCCGGGGGATTCTCTTTATTATCTCCGCGCCATCAGGCACGGGGAAAACAACGCTCTGTAAGCAACTTACAGCCAACATTCCGGGACTATGGCATTCGATCTCATACACGACAAGAAGTCCGCGAGCGGGCGAAGAGCATGGCCGTGAATACTTCTTCACCGACGAGCCGACTTTTCAATCGATGATCGATCGGCACGAATTCGTTGAATGGGCCCGCGTCTACGGGCACCTGTACGGCACCCCTAGAAAGACGCTGGCCGACAAGATCGACCAGGGCATCGACGTGCTACTGGAAATCGATGTCCAGGGCGCCATGCAGGTCAAGAAGAAGTTTGATGACGCGGTGTCGATTTTTATCCTTCCCCCTTCGATGAC
>CAMLHQ010000077.1 GCA_946479785.1 uncultured Nitrospira sp. | reverse complement strand
GATCGTCCCGATATTCACGTGCGGCTTCTTCCGCTCAAATTTCGCCTTCGCCATACCGACTCCTCCCTACTCCATGCTCTTTCTATGCTTCACAATGTTATTCGCCGCGATACTTGGCGATAATGGCCTCGGAAATCTGCTTGGGAACCTGATCGTACCGATCAAATTCCATGCTGTACGTCGCGCGACCCTGCGTCCGTGAACGAAGATCCGTGGCGTAGCCGAACATCTCCATGAGCGGCACTGAGGCTTCGATCGCTTGGGCACCGGCGCGCACCTTCATGCCTTGAACCTTTCCACGCCGGCCATTCAAGTTGCCGATCACGTCGCCCATGAATTCTTGCGGCACCAATACCTCCACCTTCATGATTGGTTCCAGCAACACGGCATCCGCTTTCTTGCAGGCATCGGAAAATCCCATTGACCCGGCAATTTTGAACGCCATTTCATTGGAATCGACTTCGTGATAGGAGCCGTCGATCACGGTGACCTTGATGTCACGCAACGGATAGCCGGCGATGACACCGTTTTCCATCCGCTCCTTCACACCCTTCTCGATAGCAGGAATATATTCCTTGGGAATCGCCCCGCCGACGATCTTGTTCACAAACTCCAACCCCTTACCCGATTCCGACGGCTCGACCGTGAGAACGACATGACCGTACTGGCCGCGACCACCCGTCTGCTTGATATACTTGGCTTCGGCTTCTGCTTTCCTCCGGATCGTTTCTCTAAAAGCGACTTCCGGCTTGCCGACATTGGCTTCCACTTTGAATTCTCGAAGCAACCGGTCAACGATGATTTCAAGATGTAACTCGCCCATACCCGCAATAATGGTCTGCGCCGTTTCTTCATCGGTGCGTACACGGAACGAGGGGTCTTCCTGGGCAAGCTTTTGAAGGGCAAACCCCATCTTTTCCTGGTCTTGTTTCGTCTTCGGTTCGATCGCCATCGCAATGACCGGTTCGGGAAACTTCATGACTTCGAGCAGCACCGGCTGCTTTTCGTCGGCCAAGGTGTCGCCAGTTGTGGCGCCCTTCAACCCGACCGCCGCAACAATGTCGCCCGCATACGCTGCGTCGATTTCCTCCCGCTTGTTCGCATGCATCTTCAACAAGCGGCCGATGCGGTCCTTCGTTCCCTTTGTGACATTCAACACCGGCGTCCCGGTTTTGAGCGTGCCGGAATACACACGGAAATATGTCAGTTGCCCAGCAAAGGGATCAGACATGATTTTGAACGCCAGGGCTGAAAACGGCTCGCTATCCGAGGGCTTCCGTTCGACTTCTTTGTCCGTGTTCGGATCGATGCCTTTTACGGCGGGAACATCCAATGGGGAGGGCAAAAACTCTACGACGCCGTCGAGCAATTGCTGCACGCCCTTGTTCTTGAACGCAGACCCGCAGAGTACCGGAATCACCTTCATCTTGATCGCACCAGCTCGCACTACGCGACGAATCTCCTCTTCAGTCAATGCTTGACCGTTGAGATATTTCTCCATCACCTGATCGTCGAACTCCGCCACTGCTTCAAGCATTTTTTCGCGGTATTCTTTCGCCTTATCCATCAGATCAGCTGGAATGTCCTCGATCTTGTACTTCGCGCCCAGGGTTTCGTCGTCGTATACGTACGCTTTCATCGTGATCAAATCGATCGATCCTCGATATTCCGATTCGCGCCCGATCGGAATCTGAATGGGCACCGGATTTGCGCCCAACCGATCAATGATCGTCTGTACGCTGAAATAGAAATCCGCGCCGATCCTGTCCATCTTATTCATGAACGCGATGCGGGGAACCTGATACTTGTCCGCCTGCCGCCAGACGGTCTCTGATTGAGGCTCGACGCCCTGCACCGAGTCGAATACCGCCACGGCCCCGTCAAGCACGCGCAACGACCGCTCAACTTCGATGGTGAAATCGACGTGACCAGGCGTATCGATGATGTTGATGCGGTGGTCTTTCCAGAAACAGGTGGTCGCTGCAGCGGTAATCGTAATGCCGCGCTCGCGCTCCTGTTCCATCCAGTCCATCGTGGCGGCGCCCTCGTGGACCTCGCCCATCTTATGCGTCATTCCTGTGTAATAGAGGATGCGCTCCGTGGTCGTGGTCTTCCCGGCATCGATGTGCGCCATGATGCCGATGTTTCTGGTCCGCTCTAGTGGTGCTTGCCTAGCCACAATTCATCCCTTTAAAAACACACGTGCTGCAGAATGAGCCGAATACTGCTGCGATTCAGGGGCATCCGCGTCTGCGGATCGCAGCACGGCCCAACTGCAGCACAGAACGACGTTACCAGCGATAGTGCGCGAAGGCCTTGTTCGCCTCCGCCATCCGATGCACGTCTTCCCGTTTCTTAACCGCGGCCCCTGTGTTATTCGAAGCGTCCAAAAGCTCTGCTGCGAGTTTTTCCCGCATGCTCTTGCCGCCGCGTGTCCGTGCAAATTCCGACAACCAACGAAGAGCGAGAGACATCCGGCGAGCCGGACGAATTTCCACCGGCACTTGATATGATGCGCCACCGACTCGACGTGACTTCACTTCGACGATGGGCTTGACATTGTCGATCGCCGAGCGAAACACCTTGAGCGGATCTCCGCCTGTTTTTTCCTGAATGACGTCGAATGCACCATAACAAATCCGCTCCGCCGTGCTTTTCTTGCCGCCCTCCATCAATATATTAAGAAACTTCCCGACAACCTTGTCTCTGTAACGTACGTCAGGGAGCGGCTCTCTCTGTCCTAAGAATCTGCTTCGTGGCATGGTCGTTGACTTTCTTGAAAGTTCCGATAGCGATCTTACTTGGGGCGCTTGGCGCCGTACTTCGAGCGGCCTTGTTTACGATCGGCCACACCCACCGCATCGAGCGCACCGCGCACGATGTGATACCGCACACCCGGCAGGTCCTTCACACGACCGCCGCGTACCAACACGATTGAGTGTTCCTGCAGATTGTGACCGACACCTGGAATGTATGTGGTGACTTCCATTCCATTCGTCAGCCGCACGCGCGCAACCTTTCGAAGCGCAGAGTTCGGCTTCTTCGGTGTGGACGTATACACGCGCAGACAGACGCCCCGTTTTTGCGGGCAGGATTTCAGTGCCGGACTTTTTGTCTTCGCGTGCGCCAACCGGCGGCCCTTTCTGACTAACTGATTGATCGTTGGCATCGTTTCATCTCTCTTCGCAGAACAATTTAATCCCTGCCTCGCCCATTCATGAGCAAAGCCCGCGGATTATAGTGATGCCGGGCGCCCCTGTCAAGCGACGCTCAAACCAGCAGTGTTTATGCGCCTCCGCCTTCTCCCGATGCCGCCGCCGCTCCTTCACGCGGCAATGCCGCGGGCTCCGCCTGACCGACGACGACCGGTTCAGGCTTCGGGCTGATCACAAACGTATCGCGATATTCATCAAAGCCGGTGCCGGCCGGAATCAAACGGCCTACGATCACGTTTTCCTTTAGCCCGAGGAGATTGTCTTCTCGTCCGTTGATCGCTGCTTCAGTCAACACGCGGGTGGTCTCTTGGAACGATGCCGCCGAGATGAAGCTGTCCGTCGTTAGCGCGGCCTTCGTGATGCCGAGGAGAACAGGCTTTCCAAGCGCCGGCTTGCCGTCTTTCTTCATGACTCGATCGTTTTCTTCTTCAAACAGCATCTTGCTCACTTGGCTGCCGGGCAAAAATTCCGTGTCGCCCGGATCTTCGATCCGCACTTTGCGCAACATCTGCCGGACGATGATCTCGATGTGCTTGTCGTTGATCGACACACCCTGCAACCGGTAGACGTCCTGCACTTCGTCCACAAGATACTTTTGCAGTTCGTTCGGCCCGAGCACGTCAAGAATGTCGTGCGGGTTGGCTGAGCCGTCCATCAACGGCTCTCCGGCCCGCACCCAGTCTCCCTCGTGGACGTTGACGTGTTTGCCTTTGGGAATGAAATACTCTTTGACGTCTCCCATCTTATTGTCGACCAATACCTTGCGCTGGCCCTTCACAAATCCGCCATAGGAGACCTCGCCGTCAATTTCGCTGATGACAGCCTGCTCCTTCGGCTTGCGCGCCTCGAACAGCTCTGCCACGCGCGGCAAACCACCGGTGATGTCCTTCGTTTTCGTCGTTTCACGGGGAATTTTGGCAAGTACGTCGCCAGGATGGACGGTGGCACCTTTTTCCACGAAGATGTGCGCACCGACCGGCAACAGATACCGTGCGACGGTATTGCTGCCTCCCGAAACCTTGGCCGTCTTACCACCCTCGTCTTTAATCGACACGCGAGGACGCAACGTCGCACCGGAATGCTCGATGATAACCTTCCGTGAGAGACCCGTGACTTCGTCGAACTCTTCCTTCATCGTGACGCCTTCGACGATGTCGCCGTAGGCCACTTTCCCGCCCACTTCGGTCAAAATCGTCAACGAATAGGGATCCCACTCCACCAGTTTTTGCGCCAGTTCGATTCGGTCGCCATCCTTGATCTTGATCTTGGCACCGTAGACGACCGGATACTTCTCGCGCTCACGACCGTTTTCATCCACGATCGCAATCTTCGCATTGCGATTCATGACGACCCATTCATTCTCTTTGTTGCGAACGGCAATGCCGCCATTGTGGATGTCGGCATTCTTCTTGGCATCGAAGCTCATGAATTTCATGCGCCCCGCGTGCTTCGCTTCCAGCACAGTTTGTTCGACCACCTTGCTTGCCGTACCGCCGATGTGGAACGTCCGCATGGTGAGCTGAGTGCCCGGCTCGCCGATGGACTGCGCGGCGATGACACCGACCGGCTCGCCCTTCTCGACTAGGCGGCCACGCGCCAGATCGCGGCCATAACAGGCACGGCAGACACCGCGTCGAGACTGACAGGTCAGCACCGAACGGATTTTGACCCGATCGACCGCGGCCTCCACAACATCCTTCGTCCGCTCTTCGGTAATCTCCTCGTTAAACGAGACGATCACTTCGCCCGTCACAGGATCGCGGATGTCTTCTGCCGCCAATCGCCCCAAGATACGCTCTTCGATGGGCTGGATGATTTCTCCACCCTCGACCAGTGCACTGACAAAAATGCCGTCGGTCGTGCCGCAATCGATCTCGCTGATGATCACATCTTGCGCGATGTCTACTAACCGCCGCGTGAGGTACCCTGAGTTCGCCGTTTTGAGGGCGGTGTCGGCCAAACCTTTGCGGGCACCGTGCGTCGAGATAAAATACTGCAGCACGGTAAGGCCCTCGCGGAAGTTTGCTGTGATCGGGGTTTCGATGATTTCTCCGGACGGCTTCGCCATCAGCCCGCGCATGCCGCCCAACTGGCGAATCTGCTGCGAGCTGCCTCGAGCGCCGGAATCAGCCATCATAAATATGGGGTTGAAGGATTCGTCCTTGCTCGGATCTCCGCCCGCGCCCAGCTCCTTCATCATCTCGCCCGCAACCTGTTCCGTCACGTGCGCCCAGATATCGATGACCTTGTTGTACCGCTCACCGTTGGTGATCAAGCCTTCGGCATATTGCCGCTCAATCTCGTTGACCTCACGCTGCGCCTTCCCAATCAGTTCTTCCTTCTTGCTGGGAATGTGCATGTTGTCGATGCAAATCGACACACCGGCGCGCGTCGCATAGGCAAAGCCGGTATCCTTGATTTTGTCCAAAAACATCACGGTCTCACGATGACCCGCTTGACGATAGACGGAGTCGATGAGTTTCGTCACTTCCTTCTTCGTCATCAGCTTGTTCGCATAGTCGAAGGGCATCCCACTAGGCAGCACGTCTGAGAGGACCACGCGGCCGACGGTGGTCTGCACCAAATTCCCATCGATGCGCACCTTGATGCGCGCATGCTCTTCGACTTCTCGCGCGTCAAACGCAATCCGCACTTCTTCGGTCGAGCCGAAGACCTTGCCCTCGCCCTTCGCCCCGATCCGTTCCTTCGTCAGCCAATAACAGCCGAGGACCATGTCCTGCGACGGCACGGCAATTGGCCTGCCGTTGGCCGGCGAGAGGATGTTGTTGATCGACATCATCAACACGCGCGCCTCCACCTGCGCTTCCACTGACAAGGGCACGTGGACCGCCATCTGGTCTCCATCGAAGTCAGCGTTGAACGCCGCGCAGACCAGCGGATGCAACCGGATCGCCTTGCCTTCCACCAGGACCGGATCGAACGCCTGAATACCCAACCGATGGAGCGTCGGCGCCCGATTCAGCAGCACCGGATGCTCGCGGATGACTTCGTCCAAGACGTCCCATACTTCCGGCCGCTCTTTTTCGACCAACCGCTTCGCGCTCTTAATCGTCGTGGCAGCCCCACGCTCTTCCAGTTTGTGGAAAATGAACGGCTTGAACAATTCCAACGCCATCTTCTTCGGCAAGCCACATTGATGGAGCCGCAATTCCGGACCGACTACGATGACCGTGCGGCCCGAGTAGTCTACGCGCTTCCCGAGAAGATTTTGACGGAACCGTCCCTGTTTGCCCTTGAGCATGTCGCTGAGCGACTTCAGCGGCCGCTTGTTGGGTCCGCGAATTGCGCGGCCACGCCGACCATTGTCGAACAGTGCGTCCACCGCTTCCTGCAACATGCGCATTTCGTTGCGGATGATCACGCCCGGCGCCTTTAATTCCATGAGGCGCTTCAACCGGTTGTTCCGATTGATCACGCGGCGATACAGATCGTTCAAATCGGACGTAGCAAAGCGGCCGCCGTCCAGCGGCACGAGCGGACGCAATTCTGGTGGCAGCACCGGAATCACGTCCATGATCATCCATTCAGGCTTGTTTCCGGATTTGCGAAATGCCTCAATTACTTTTAATTGCTTGGCGAATTTCTTCTTCATCGCCGCGGAGGTGGAGACCTTGGCCTTCGCCTTAATCTCATCCCATTTGCTGTTGATGTCGATCTTCCGAAGCAGCTCACGGATCGCGTCGGCACCGATCCCGACCTTGTAGGCATTCGGCGCATATTCCGACTGGAGTGTGCGCAGTTTGTCTTCCGTCACCAGCTCCTTTTCCGTCATGTCGGTCTGGCCGCCATCGACGCACACGTAGCTCTCGAAGTAGAGGATCTTTTCCAGTTGCTTGAGACTCATATCGAGCAGCGTGCCGATTCGGCTCGGCACACCCTTCAAAAACCAGATATGCGCGACCGGCGCCGCCAATTCAATGTGTCCCATCCGCTCGCGTCGGACCTTCGACTGAATCACCTCAACACCGCACTTGTCGCAGACGATGCCCCGGTGCTTCATGCGCTTGTACTTGCCGCAATTGCACTCCCAGTCCTTAATAGGACCGAAAATCTTCGCGCAAAACAGCCCGTCTTTTTCCGGCTTGAAGGACCGATAGTTGATCGTCTCCGGCTTCTTGACCTCGCCGTACGACCAGGACCGGATTTTCTCGGGCGAGGCAATGCGAATCCGCATCGAATCGAACGACACCGAGTCCCGCGGCTTTTCGAATAATGTGTATACGCCTTCCAAGGTAATGACCTCCTCTGATACCGGCCGCAGCCGGCTCAAGTAGTTAGTCTTGCGACTTGACCAACTCGACGTCTAGCCCCAAACTTTGCAGCTCTTTGACCAAGACGTTGAACGACTCGGGCAATCCAGG
Organism: uncultured Nitrospira sp.; assembly: GCA_946479785.1. Next base: position 7,487 of record CAMLHQ010000077.1, on the reverse strand, counting down.
CTCCAAAAATGGTTCGCCCTTCACAATCGCTTCATACATCCGTGATCGACCCGGCACGTCGTCGGATTTCACTGTCAAGAACTCTTGCAACGTGGAGGCAGCTCCGTACGCTTGCAACGCCCAGACTTCCATTTCCCCCAACCGCTGGCCACCGAACTGGGCCTTGCCGCCCAACGGCTGCTGTGTCACGAGCGAGTATGGTCCGATCGAACGGGCGTGGATCTTGTCGTCCACCAAATGGTGGAGCTTCAGCACATACATGTAGCCCACCGTCACCGGACTACCGAATGCTTCACCGGTTCGGCCATCCATGAGCACCGATTGGCCACTGGTGGGTAGCTTCCCCTTTTTCAACAGGTCTTTGATTTCTTTTTCCGAGGCGCCGTCGAATACCGGACTCGCGACCTTGATCCCGAGCGCCTTCGCCGCCCACCCGAGGTGCGTTTCCAAAATCTGCCCGACATTCATACGCGAGGGCACACCGAGCGGATTCAGTACAATCTCCACCGGCGTCCCGTCCGGAAGATACGGCATATCTTCTTCCGGCAACACGCGAGAAACCACACCCTTGTTGCCGTGCCGGCCGGCCATTTTGTCGCCGACTTGAATCTTGCGCTTCATCGAGATGTAAACCTTGACGAGCTTGATGACGCCCGGCGGCAATTCATCGCCGCGCTTCAACCGCCCGACTTTCTCGTCGTAAAGAGTCTGAAGAATCTCAACCTGCTCTTTGGCCCGGCGCTCCACGTCCTCCAGCTCTTTTTGCTCATCGGGATCGCTGAGAATGATGTAGCGCACGGACTCATCGGACAGCCGCTTGAGGATCTCAGCCGTCAGTTTGCCCTTCTTCTTTAGAATAACGTCGCCGCTTTCGGGGTCCATCAAATCGCGCCCGACCACCTTGCCCAACAGCAGCTTCCGAACCTTCTTGGTTTTTTCCTCGTCGATGATGCGCAACTCTTCGTGATGGTCACGTTGGAGGCGCATCGTGTCTTCGCTTTCGATGCTCTTGGACCGCTCATCCTTGTCGAGTCCCTTCCGTGAGAAGATCTTCACGTCAACGACGATCCCTTCGACGCCCGGCGGCACCGTCAAGGACGTGTCCTTCACGTCACCGGCCTTCTCGCCAAAAATCGCCCGCAACAGTTTCTCTTCCGGTGTCAGCTGCGTTTCGCCCTTGGGCGTCACCTTGCCGACCAGAATATCGCCCGGCTTCACTTCCGCACCGATGCGGATGATGCCGCTCTCATCGAGGTTGCGCAGCGCCTCTTCTCCGACATTGGGGATGTCGCGCGTGATGTCTTCCTTGCCGAGCTTGGTGTCTCGCGCTTCCACTTCGAATTCCTCGATGTGGATTGACGTGAATGCATCTTCTCGAACGAGTTTTTCGCTCAGAAGAATCGCGTCTTCGAAGTTGTACCCACCCCAAGGCATGAACGCGACGAGCACATTTTTTCCGAGCGCTAATTCGCCTTGATCGATAGCCGGTCCGTCAGCGAGCACCTGCCCTTTCTTCACCGGCTGCCCGATACGGACGACCGGCGTCTGGGTGATGCAGGTATTTTGATTAGAACGCTGGAACTTGATCAGATCGTAGACATCCAAACCGGTATCGTTTCGCTTGCGGCCCTCTTTGGTATCGGAACGGACGACGATCCGAGTGGCATCCACGCTTTCGACCACCCCAGAGCGCTTCGCCTGCACCACGTAACCGGAATCGCGCGCCACCACCGCTTCCATGCCGGTGCCGACGAGTGGCGCTTCGGACTTAAGAAGCGGGACGGCTTGCCGCTGCATGTTCGATCCCATCAAGGCGCGGTTCGCGTCGTCGTGTTCAAGGAACGGCACCAAGGCCGTTGCCACGCTGACCACCTGTTTGGGCGACACGTCCATGTATTCAACTTTGTCGGGAGTGATCGTGACGAAATCACCACCGGATCGTGCCGACACCGTTTCCGATACCAACCGGCCGGAACCGTCTACTTTCGAGTTGGCTTGGGCGATGAGAAACTTGTCTCCCTCGATCGCGGACAGAAACTCGATCTGATCCGTCACCCGGCCCTTTTCGACCCGGCGATAGGGAGCTTCGATGAATCCGAACTCGTTGATACGGGCATAGGTCGCCAACGACGTAATCAATCCGATGTTCGGACCTTCAGGTGTTTCGATCGGACAGATACGACTATAATGGGACGGATGCACGTCGCGGACCTCGAAGCCGGCGCGTTCTCTTGTCAGACCGCCCGGACCGAGCGCCGAGAGACGCCGCTTGTGGGTAATTTCGGCCAGCGGATTCGTCTGATCCATGAATTGCGACAGCTGGCTGCTGCTGAAAAATTCTTTCACGGCAGCCACCACCGGCTTCGCATTGATCAAGTCGTGAGGTAGCACGGTCTCCATGTCCAGGAGATTCATGCGTTCCTTGATGCTTCGCTCCATGCGCACAAGACCGAGCCGGAACTGGTTCTCCAGTAACTCGCCGACCGATCGGACCCGGCGATTGCCCAAGTGATCGATGTCATCGATTTCGCCCTTCCCCATCTTGAGGTTGACGAGATAACGGATCACCTCGACGATATCTTGCGAGGTCAGCGTTCGTTGCTCCAACGGCAAATCGAGAATCAACTTTTTGTTCAACTTCAATCGCCCAACCGGCGAGAGATCGTACCGCTTGGAATTCAGAAACAAATTGTCAAAAAGTGCCCGGGCGGTTTCCACTGACGGAGTCTCCCCCGGCCGCAGGCGACGATAGATCTCGACCATCGCTTCTTCCTTCGAGCCAGTGCGTTCCATTTCCAACGTATCGAGAATGACCGGCGTAGATGTTGCCGCATCAAAGAAGATTACCTTTAATTCTTCGATCTCCGTCTCGATAATTTTTTCGATGATCTCGGCGGTGAGGCGCTGATTTTTCTCGGCCAGCTTGTTCTTCTTGGCATCGACCACTTCGCTCAACACCGCCCGACCGACCAATTCATTCGGTGAAACCGGAATCTCCTTCACGCCGGCCGCTTTCAGCTTGGCGATGATCCCCTTGGTCAGCTTGGCACCTTCACGTACGAGCGGTTCTTTGCCGCCCTTGTCGACGACTTCCGTTGTGCAGCGCATGCCTTGATGAATTTCAGGATCGAGCTTGCGCATCAACTTGCCCTTGGCCACGCGGATTTCCTCCACGGGGTAGTACATCTTCAGCAAGTCGTCGCTCGAAAAGCCGAACGCCTTGAGCAGAATCGTCGCAGGCATTTTCCGGCGGCGGTCGATGCGGACGTACAGAATGTCGCGAGCATCGAATTCAAAATCCAGCCAGGAGCCCCGATAGGGAATGATGCGTGCGCTGTATAGCACCTTGCCGCTGGCATGAGTCCGGCCCTTGTCGTGCGTGAACGAGGCGCCGGGCGAACGATGCAATTGGCTCACCACGACACGTTCCGTTCCATTGACGATGAAGGTTCCACGTTCGGTCATCAGCGGCAATTCGCCGACGTAAACCTCCTGCTCGCGTACGTCGAGCACTTTTTTCTTCGGCCCCTTGTCTTCCTTGTCGAATACGACCAGCCGCACGCGCAGCTTGAGCGGCACCGCGAAGGTCATGCCCTGCTCAAGGCATTCCCGCTCGTCGTACTTTGGTGCCCCCAAGGTATAACTCGTAAACTCCAAGATAGCCGTGTTGTTGTAGTCCGGAATCGGAAAGACGCTGGCCAGGGCCGCTTGCAGTCCGTGATCCTTCCGTCGTTCCGGCTCGACTTCAAACTGAAGGAATTCCTCGTATGAGCGCTTCTGGATCTCGATCAGATCCGGAATGTCGATGCTCGTACGAATACGAGAAAAATCCTTCCGTTCGACGAACTCTTGTAGAGTCGTTTCGGGCATTCCGCAGTCCTCCACTCCATATGGTTGGGCTTGGGCACCCGCGCACCGCAGGCGCCCACAGATGCTGAACGGGCCGAGCTTACTTGATCTCGACTTTCGCGCCGCTCTCTTCGAGCTTCTTCTTCATGGTGTCGGCTTCTTCCTTCGTCGCACCCGTCTTGACCGGCTTCGGGGCCCCTTCCACGAGATCCTTGGCTTCCTTGAGGCCAAGGCTCGTGAGTTCGCGCACGACTTTGATGACCTGGATCTTCTTGTCGGCCGCCGCGGACGCCAGGATGACATCGAACGCGGTCTTCTCTTCGGCCGGAGCGGTAGCGGCTCCCCCAGCGGCAGGCGCCGCGGCAACGGCGACCGGAGCAGCGGCCGTCACGCCGAAGCGGGTCTCCAAGCCCTTCACCAACTCAGCCAAATCGAGCACGCTCATGCTTTCAATGGCTTTGATCAACTCCTCTTGCGACAACTTCGTTGCTGTTGCTGACATGTCCCCTTCTCCTTTCCGTTTATCCTGAATGGCTGCGATGACTCTCACAAACTTCGTCAATACCGCATTCAACGTATAGACCACGCCGCGGATCGGCCCCTGCATGGCCGACAGCAGCATTGCGATCAACACTTCTTTCTTCGGAAGTTTGGCGACGGCCGCCAACTCCGCAGGCTGCACCACCTTACCTTCCAATACACCGAGGGTGATCCGGATCTTTTCCTCGCGCTTTTCTGCCGCGATAAAATCCTTGAGGATCTTGGTCGGCAACACCGGATCGTCATAGCCGATCACCACGCCCGTCGGGCCTTTCAGATGCGTCTTCAACCCGGCAAGCGTCGTCCCTTCGGCTGCTCTGATTGCCAACGTGTTCTTGACGACCTTGTATTCGGCCTTGGCTCCGCGCAACTGCTTACGCAACTCCGTAACCTGATTGACCGAAAGCCCGGCACATTCCGTGACGATCGCCAAACGCGCACGGCCGAACTTTTCCGTCAATTCCGCAACCGCTGTGGATTTCTCTTCCTTCTTCATCTCAACTCCCCCTCCCGAACTGGGTCACTGATCATCTACCCTTTCAATGAGCCAGACCCGCTCACAACATCAGCTCCACTGCTTCGCCAGCGCGATGGCATCCAACCTGACACCAATTCCCATCGTGCTCGAAATGATCACGCTCTTGAGGTAGCGCCCCTTGCAAGACGCCGGCTTGGCCTTGACCACGGCCTCTAGCACGGCCGACGCGTTGTCGTAGAGTTGATCGGCCTGAAACGACACTTTACCAACCGGCACTTGCACAATGCCGGCCTTCTCCACCTTGTACTCAACGCGGCCCTTACGGATCTCCGCCACGGCTTTGCCGACCTCAAACGTCACCGTGCCGGTTTTCGGATTTGGCATGAGTCCGCGGGGACCTAGTTGTTTTCCGAGCTTACCAACCGACGCCATCAAATCCGGCGTCGCGATCGCGCAATCGAAATCCATCCAACCGCCCTTGATCTTTTCCATGAGATCATCGGACCCCACAAAATCGGCGCCGGCCTGACGCGCCTCCTGCTCCTTCTCGCCCTTGGCAAATACGAGCACGCGTAGTTTCTTACCGGTGCCGTGAGGCAACGACGTCATTCCACGCACCATTTGATCCGAGCGCTTCGGATCGACACCGAGCCGGATTGCCAGATCGACCGACTCATCGAACTTCGCATATGCCGTCCCCTTGACCAACGCGACGGCCTCGCGGAGCGCGTACTGGCGGGGTTCCATCTTCTCCAATGCAGCTTTCATCTTCTTTCCCATACCTACGACTCCTTCATCTCTCCACTCATTAACCCTGGACAACAACTCCCATGCTGCGGGCAGTTCCTTCGATGATCTTGACTGCTCCTTCCAAATCAGCGGCATTCAAATCGGCCATCTTTTTTTGAGCGATCTCCGTCAACTGCTTCCTCGTAATCTTGCCGACCTTATCCTTCTGCGGCACGCCGGACCCCTTGATGATGCCGGCCGCCTTCTTCAGCAAGTCGGAAGCCGGAGGAGTCTTCATGATGAACGTGAATGACCGGTCCTTATAGACCGTGATGATCACGGGAATAATGCTGTCACCTTCCTTTTGGGTCTTGGCGTTGAACTGCTTGCAGAATTCCATGATGTTCACACCGTGCTGTCCCAACGAAGGGCCAACCGGAGGAGCGGGATTTGCCTTGCCTGCTGGAATTTGTAACTTAATTTGGGCCGATACTTCCTTTGCCATGCGCTACCCCTCTGAACGTTGAATCCTGGTGTTAAGTGGCGATTCTCAACCGTCTTTTCATCTCACATTACAACATTGCCAATTTCTATATCCGTTCCACTTGCAAGAATCCGAGCTCGACCGGTGTGGAGCGGCCGAAGATGCTGACCATGACCTTTAGACGGTTGTGATCCTGATCTACCTCGTCCACGACGCCGTTGAAACCAAGAAACGGCCCATCGACGATACGGACGTTGTCGGTTTTGATGAATTTGACCTGTTCCCGGGGACCGGCGTTGCCTGCATCAACTTGCTTGAGCAACTCCGCGACTTCTTCATTGGTCAAGGGAGTCGGCTGCGCCCCTCCACCGACAAATCCGGTGACCTTGGGCGTCTCCTTGATCATTTGCAAAGTTTCATCGGCCACTGGAGTTTCCAGTTCGACCAAGACATAGCCTGGGAAAAATTTTCGCCGTGAGGTACGCCGTTTGCCGTCCTTAATCTCAATGACGTCTTCTGTCGGTACCAAAACCTGTCCCAGTTTTTCCGTCAGTGCCATCTGGTTTGCCCGTTCGAGCAGGCTGGTCTTCACACGCCCTTCGAAGCCCGCGTAGGTATGAATGACGTACCAGTTTTTTCCCATGCCTACCCTCGGATCGTTGGTTGAAATACTTTCGCTCACAGGATCTTCCCCACCAGCCACGACAAGAACGAGTCGATCACCGAGAGATAAATCGACATAAGTACGCAAAACACGATTACGACGGTGGTGGACCCGACTGTCTCGGCACGCGTCGGAAAGGACACCTTTTTGAGTTCTGCCCGTACATCACGGAGAAACTCCCTGACCGTATCAATCATCCCTTTGAACATCGCCCTCTTTGCTCCCCCACGCTTCCCGCTAACTCATACGCAGGCCACAATTCAAAAACTCATAGCTTCACGGTCAAACCAGCTTCCTAGAACTCCCTCAGATAGCCCTCCTGCTCATGCAAGTAGGGGTTTGGCAGGGGCACTAGGATTTGAACCCAGACTCTCGGTTTTGGAGACCGATGTGCTGCCATTAACACCATGCCCCTTCGCTCAGCGCCGGGCGCCCAGTGCTGAGTCCGAGACAGCTATCTACACCCTTCCTCAGCACTCACACCACAGCCCGTTATTTCACTTCCTTATGAGGCGTGTGCTTTCGGCAGAACTTGCAGAACTTATTTCGCTCCAATCGATCCGGGTCGTTCTTCTTATTCTTCATGGTCGAATAGTTCCGCTGCTTGCAGGCTGTACAGGCCAAATCGATAATTTCTCGCATCTCTTTCTCCTCGTCCCCTTACCCGTTACGCCTAAGCCTCTCACGACTTACGCCAGAATTTCCGTGACGACGCCGGAGCCGACGGTCTTGCCGCCCTCGCG
>CAMLHQ010000076.1 GCA_946479785.1 uncultured Nitrospira sp. | reverse complement strand
CCGGAAGGAGAACCAACGAAACCGCTTGGTCAGATCAGAGTGTTTGTCCGCGACATCTTTGTCACAGGAAACACGGTCTTCTCGGACGCCGAGATCGCCGAAGTGACCAGCCCCTATAAGAACCGGACGCTCACGACGGAAGATCTGGAGCGGCTGCGTCTGTCACTCACCCTGCTCTACGTCAACCGAGGATACATCACTTCGGGAGCTGTCATTCCAGATCAGGATGTCCAGGCCGGCATCATTTCTTACCATATCATTGAAGGCCGTCTCACTCGCATCGACGTCGAAGGCAACGATTGGTTCCGAGCCGGGTATCTGAGGGATCGTGTGGAACGGGGAGTCGAGACTCCTCTCGCGATCGGACCCCTTCAAGAGCGGTTGCAACTGCTTCAGCAGGACCCCCGCCTCGAACATGTGAATGCAGAATTGCGTCCGGGCGATAATCGTGGTGAAAGTACGTTGAATCTCCGCGTCAAGGAAGCCAGCCCTTGGAAAGCATGGCTCGATTTCAACAACTATCAGACTCCCGTCGTCGGCGCCGAGCGCGGTCTGGCGACGATTGCGCATCAGAACCTCACAGGAAACGGCGACCCCTTCAGCTTCACGTATGGCCGATCACGCGGGGTCAATCCGATCATTGACACGTCTTATTCCCTGCCGCTCAATCGGTATGACACGACCCTCACGGGATCATACCGGCGAAACGACTTCCTGGTGGTCGATCAGAGCTTCCGGTTTCTCGACTTGAATTCCGAAGCGGAAATTATCGGGTTCACGCTGCGCCAACCGATCTACCGGTCGCTTACTGATGAATTTGCCGTCGCCATCACAGGCGAACGGCTGTACAACAAAATTACATCCATCTTCGACAACACTCCCGGCGTTACGAGTCCATCGACCCTCTTCATTCCCGGATCCTCGAGTACCGGCGTCAGTACAGTCAGCGCATTACGGTTTAGTCAGGAATACGTCCATCGGACACCATCATCCGTGTTCGCTGTGCGCTCCCGATTCAGCGTGGGATTGGACGTCCTTGGTGCGACGATCAATTCGCGCGATGCCCGGAGTGATAGCGGCGACGCGCTACCCAGCGGCCGCTTCTTCTCCTGGTTGGGACAAACACAGGCTCTGAAACGATTCGATCAGCTGGCAGGTATGCAGCTGCTGGGTCAAATGAGTCTTCAGGTGGCGAACAATCGGTTGTTTCCGCTCGAGCAGATTCCTGTCGGAGGACGGTTCAGTGTCCGCGGTTATCGAGAGAACACGCTTATTCGCGACAACGCCTTTCTGGCCTCCATCGAATCGCGATTTCCCCTGATGAGTTACGCCACCGGTGAACCGCTTCTGCAATTTGCCCAGTTTGTGGATTTCGGCCAGGCGTGGAATACGAGGGTTTCGACGCCTGAGCCTGATTTTCTGGCAAGTGCCGGGCTGGGCGTTCGCTGGAGCGTGCTCCCGAGGGATCGCGCGCGATTCGAATTGTATTGGGGCGTGCCACTCAACCATGTGCCCCATCCACCGGGCAATCTCCAGGATCACGGAATACATCTGCAACTTATCGTGCAGGTACTTTGATGCGTCCGGTATCTAACGTGCATTGCACAGCGGTGTGGCCATGAATACCTTCTCGCTTTTTAGAAATACGTGCCAATCCTTGTTTGTCGTACGACGACAGCAGGCCCGTCACATTGTCGTCTCGGGCCTCTTGTTGATTGGCATCGTGGCCACCTCATGGGCTGCCTCAGAACTCGACCCCTCGGTTCTCATGACACGGGGGCAACAGGCCTCTCAGCGCGGAGATTTCGCCGAAGCGCTGACCAACTGGAAGGAAGCTGCCAGGTTGTATGACTTGCGCGAAGATCGGCGTCACCAGAGCGAGGCGTTGGTTTCTGCCGCACAAGCCGCGCAATACGTCGGCCAGACGAGGCAGGCCCTGCAATGGCTCGAGCTGGCGTTGGGACTCGCGCAGCAAGAATCCGATACGCTGTGGCAGGCAACGGTGCTTGCGCAATTGGGGCGCGGCTATCTTGCTGGCCGCCAATTGGATGCGGCATCAGTCTATTTGAACAAGGCACAGGAGACGGCGAAGGGGCAATCGTCGCCCCAGCTCACCGCATCAGTCCGCAATGATCAGGGCATCCTGGCGGCGCTTCAGAAACAGGACGAGGACGCACTTAAAGCATTCGAAGAGACCGTGCAGGCGGCGCAAGATGCGAACCTGCCGGTTATCGTGCTGCATGCGAGGATTAATGCGGCACGCGCCACGATGCGCCTCGATCGGCTAGAGGCCTGTCGGCAGTGGCTCGATCAAGCGTTGGATCAACTCACTTCCCTGCCAATGTCACATGACAAAGCGGCGGGATTGCTGAATGTGGGTCTCCTCTATGGCCGGCTTGCACCCTTGCTTCCTGAGATCAAAGATCCCCTCTTGCTTCGCGCGGCCGGAACGCTTCAGGAAGCCGTCACGGCTGCCGAACAGATTAAGGATGGCCGTACGCTTTCCTATGCCTTGGGCCATCTTGGGCATATCTATGAATCGGAATCTCGCTTTGATGACGCGCTCCAACTCACAAGGCGAGCAGCGTTTACCGCCCAATCGGTCGATGCCCCGGAATCGCTCTACCAATGGCAGTGGCAGACCGGACGACTGCTGGCCGACACGGGCCACTTGGATGAAGCCATCGCCTCGTACCGGCAAGCCACCACGACGCTGCAGCCGATTCGCCAGGAGATTGCTGCCGCATCGACAGACACCTCCTTGTCGAATCCACCGCCCGTGCGGCCTCTTTTCTTTGAGTTCTCGGATCTCCTCCTTCAACGGGCTTCGCTCACCGACGATGCGAAAGTCGCTGAAGGCTACATGCTGGCCGCTCGGGACACGATCGAGGCCTACAAAGCTGCGGAGCTTCGAGATTATTTCCGGGACGAATGTGTGGATGCGCTGCAAGCGAAGATTACCAAGTTTGATACGCTCGCACCCGATACGGCCGTGATTTACCCGATCCTGTTTCAGACACGCTTGGAACTCCTGGTAAGTTTACCCACAGGACTCACCAGGATTGCCATCCCCGTCTCATCAGACATCGTCACCAAAGAGATACGGGCTTTTCGACGGACTGTGGAGAAGCGGACGACTCTCGAATACCTCTCTCATGCGCAACAGATCTACGACTGGCTAATCCGTCCGCTTGAATCAGAATTGATACGGCAGAAAATCAATACACTCGTATTTGTTCCAGACGGAGCACTCCGCACGATCCCCTTTTCCGCTCTGCATGATGGGAAATCGTTTTTGATACAGCAATATGCCGTCGCCATGACACCCGGCCTGTATCTGACTGACCCCCACCCGCTGGATCTACAGAAAATCCGCTTTTTGGCCGGCGGCCTCACTACATCCGTGCAAGGATTTCCCTCGCTCCCCTATGTGGCTGAGGAGGTGGATGCGATCCGCACGCTTTATCAAGCCGACGAGTTGCTCAATGAGGAGTTTCGCACGGGCCTGCTGGAACGGGAATTGCGTGACAGCCGGTATGGGATTCTTCATATTGCCACACACGGCAAGTTCTCCACCGATGCGAACGATTCGTTTCTCTTAACTTTCGATGGGAAACTGACGATGAATAAGCTGGATCAGTTGATCGGCCTCTTCCGATTCCGGCAAGAACCTCTTGAGCTGCTGACACTCAGCGCCTGTCAAACCGCTGTTGGGGATGATCGAGCGGCACTCGGATTAGCCGGTGTGGCGATCAAGGCTGGAGCACGCAGCGCGTTGGCCACTCTCTGGTTCATCAACGACGAGGCCTCCGCCGCGCTGGTGTCGGAGTTTTACCGCCAGCTTCGCGATCCTGCCGTATCGAAAGCTGTCGCTCTTCAACGTGCGCAAATGAAGTTGATCGGCGACCGAGTTTATGACCATCCGGCTTACTGGTCGCCGTTCTTGCTGCTCAACAACTGGCTGTAATCCTTACGGGTATATGATAGAGTTTGGCAACATGCGCGATATACGGCCTCAAAACCAACTCTGTTTAGTGAGCGGCCTCCTGGCGCTTTGTGTTATCGGTTTGACACCGGTCGATCTTCTCGCCGCGTTGCCGGAAAACCCATCTGACGAGTTATCGCAACCGCTCTATGCTCCGCCGAAGAAGTTCACGCCCCGCGCCCGCGTGGGCGGCGACGTGCGCGGCACGGAGGGCACCGATCCCGAGGTCAAAGCACTGGTGCCGGATCATGTCGGCTATACGGTCAAAGAGACTCCGGCCGTCAACTGGTTCATGTCGAAAACCACGGTCTATCAAGTCCGCTTCACCCTCAGAGACGATCGCTCGACAAGATCGTTCCAAGAAAAGATCATTCCGACGCCGAAGCAGCCTGGCATCTATACGATCAATCTGAAAGAGCTTGGGCTCGTGCTCGAACCGAACGTGCAATACAAGTGGTTTGTATCGGTCATTCGTGACTCCGAGTCGCCTTCGAAAGATATCGTGGCTGGCGGTGTGATCGAACGATGTGAACTCAGTGAATGTTTGACAGAGCGGGATATCAAACTGACTTGCACAGATCAGAGTGTGATGGACAACGCCAGGGCCGGTCTCTGGTACGATGCTATGGGATGCCTCTGTAATCTCATCGATGCCGATCCAAAGAACGATAAGCTGAGACGACTCCGTGCTCGACTCTTGAAGGATGTCGGTCTCAATGGCGTCGCCGAATGGGATCTTCGTTCGATTCCCATTTCGATCCGCTGACGATTCCCTTCCTCCTGATCAAAATCGATTCAGTAGCGAATCGGATTTGATCCACTCGAAGTGATCCACTTTCATCACCTTCACACCTGCTTGTGACAAATACGCCAGAAATACTGGGAATTCCGCTCTCCGCTCGCGAAAACTAGCGGCGGTGCAATGGCACGAGGATTGCTGAATCATGGTCATAGTTCATTGTGGAGTCGCGCTCCTTCTGGCGCGAAAGGAGACATCCTATGACACAAGAACTCGTTCTCGTCGTCCTGCTTAGTGGATTGGTTGGCCTTATCTGGGTCATGACCGTCGCTATTCTCTCCGGCGATCAGCCAAGGGCGAGAGGTCATGAGACGGGGACCTCATCCGGGCAGAGGGATGATGGACAGCAGCGAGACGGTGGATTGAAGCGCCGCACGATTGCCGCATGAACCAGGCACATCGACGACACAGCCATGAGGGATCCATGCTAACAGCAGTAGAAACTCCACAACGCAGCGGTGTGAACGTTCCGGCGCATCTGGTTCCTTCACACAGACAGTCTCGCAAACAACGGGTCACCATCACCTTGCCTGTCGCATTGCTCGAACGGCTACGGAATGCCGTCTATTGGACCGGCCATGGCCCGCTTGCCCGCCTTATTGCCGACGCCTTGGACGACGCCGTGACCCACATGGAGCAATCCAACGGACAAGCGTTTCCCCAACGGCTCGCACCATTGAAACGGGGCCGTCCTCGCACGAAGTCTCGCCCACCAATCGCCATTGGAAAAGTTCAATCGGCTTGAAATCAGCCCCGTAGGCCGGCGGTCACCGAGTTGATCCACGGCACTACGGTTATCTTTGCCCTTCATCTTGACCTTGCTCGGCGCCACTGACACTCAAGCACGTGTTTTGCTTTTACGCTCACGCGTGACGCTCTTTTTACATCAGAACAGAGGAGTGCACTGATATCGATATCTTCCAAGAACATCATACAGAACCGCCTCTGCGGCTTCGTCGCGTGAGCTGACGAGCTGCCTGCAGGAAGGAGTAGTCATGGCTGGCGAATTGGCACGAATTGGCCATCCCATGCTGGCAACGTTATTGACGGTCGGCTTGACCTCGCTTGCCCATGCGGAAGCTCCGCTCCAGGACACGATGGAGCCGAAGGTCGAAGCGGGCCTGACTCAACAGCTTGAACTCATCAAGGAAGAGGAAACGGTGAGCATCGCATCACGCTACGAACAACCTATTTCTGAAGCGCCATCCAATGTCTACGTGCTCACAGATGAAGACATCCGGCAATCAGGCGCGACGGACCTTCCGACAGTCCTTCGCCGGATACCCGGAATCGAAGTGATGCAGGACACGGGCGCGAACTTCAATGTGAGTGCTCGCGGAGACAATCAACTCCTCGCCAATAAGATGCTGGTCTTGGTGGACGGACGCTCGATCTTTGTTGATGCGCAAGCGGTGGTGTACTGGAAAACCATTCCGGTTACGTTACCGGAGATCAAGCGCATCGAAGTCTTAAGGGGCCCGGCCTCAGCCGTATATGGGTTCAATGCTTTCGACGGCGTCATCAATATCATCACGAAGTCGCCGGAGGAGATGAGAGGAACCACGCTGCAATTCGGAGGAGGAGAATTCGGCACCATCAGCAGCGCGGCCGTCCATGCAGGCACCTCCGGAAAATTCGGCTATCGTTTGTCAGTTGGGCATGACCAAAACCAGCAATGGCGTGACCGGGATGCACTCGCGTTTCGCGACAACAAGTTCAACGTCCAGACCGAATATCACCTAACAGATGACTCCAAGCTGTCTGTTTCGGGAGGGCTGGTCGACACGAATCGCTTCGATGGCCCCATGACGACCACAGGGGTCACGATCGGTGCGTCCACTCCAGCTTTTGGATACGGTCATGTGGTTTATGAGCGCCCCAATTTCTTTGTGCGGACCTTTTGGAATCGGTGGAATGATACGGTCGACCTTACTGTCCATCCACTCATCGCAAATTTTCTCCGCATCACCGACCCGGCCCTCAGCCCACGCGTACAGTTCCAAGGCGATACCTACAACGCTGAAGCTCAACACTCACTGGACCTGTTAGCCGCCCACCGGTTCACCTATGGAGCCAATTATCGGCTCAATACACTATCCAGCGACTTGATTGACAAGTATAGTACAGAGAATCGGCTTGGATTCTATGTACAGGATGAGTGGAAGGCGACCGAGACCATCACACTCGTTGCCGGAGTGAGATACGATCTCGATACCTTCATCCATCCAACGGTGAGCCCTCGAGTCACGCTGCTCTATCGGCCTGCGTCTGATCACACATTCACTCTTGGGGTATCCAAAGCGTATCGACCTCCAACGTTGATCGAATCACATTTCAGTTCATTGGCTTTCATTACACTCCCTCCGCCAATTCCCTCTCCGCCGCCAAGCGCCGGTGGAGGGTCGAGTAACCTTGGCCCGGAACAGATCACTTCCTACGAGGCCGGCTATCAGGGATGGTATTGGAAGCATCGCCTCCGCGTTCGGGGCAACCTGTTCTTCAACCATATCTCAGATCTCATCGTTCCGACGACTCCAACACCGGGCCAAGGAGGATTAGCGGATATTTATGGTGGGGAAGCCGGTGTCGAATTTGTTGTCACTCGCTGGTTGAGTGGATTTGCGAATTATTCCTACCAAGAAGTTGGCCAATCATTTACAGGAGCTGCCAGACGCAGCCCGCCAAGATTCAAGTGGAACACTGGTCTGAGAGGAGATTGGGAGAGCGGAGTAAATGGTGAAATTGCTTACCATCATGTCGGAGCCGCGACCTATCCGATCAACGAAAGCTTTTCATCATTCACCGCCTTCGGCGTGACTCCGCCTGATCCTCGCGTCGGCAGCTACAACCTTCTGAACATCCGAGCCGGCTATAAGTTCTGGAAGCAACGGGCTTCAGCTGGATTCATGCGAGAGGCCGAAGTTGCGGTCTCGGCCTTCAATGCGTTAGACGACGAGCATAAGGAACATCCCTTGGGCGACACGATCGGCAGCCGCGTGATGGGCTGGCTGACCCTGAGATTCTAAATGGTTCCATTGCAGGAAATAGCATCTATGCCACCCGTCGCATTTTCGCGATCGTTGGAGGAGAATAGTGTGAATCTCTTCACAAGAATGCCGGCTCTGAGGACATGATGGCCATACCCGTCGGCCCTTATTCCATACTGGTTGTGGAAGACAATGCGGATATCGTGATCGGCTTGCAGGATTTGCTGCAACACGAGGGGTACGTCGTCACCGTGGCCGGGACCTGCGCCGGCGCCATCGCCGAAATCGGGATGCGGCGCTTTAATGCGATCTTGCTGGATTTGGGATTGCCCGATGGCGATGGCTCGGATGTTCTCAGAGAAGTTCAACACCGGGATGCTTCTCTTCCGGTCATCATCATCACCGCGCATATCGCAAAAGAACGCACCGTAGGGTCGCTCGCAAAAGGCGCCTTCGCGTATCTCACAAAGCCCTACAACACGGAAGAACTGAGACAAACCCTCCGCCGTGCGATCGGGGTCAAAGAGCTGGCCGTCAAGGTCGAGCGGGCGGAACAGTCCTTGACGGAGAGTGAGCACCGTTTTCAGTCATTGGTGGAATCGGCGACCGACGCCATCGTGGTCGCCAATGGATGCGGGATCATCGTGTCCTGGAATCGTGCGGCGACACGCCTCTTCGGATATGTGGCGGAGGAGATCGTCGGACAGCCGCTGACCGTGCTGATGCCGGCCCGCTATCGGCAGTCACATGAAAAAGGCATGGCTCGCATCGAGGCCACCGGGGAAAGCCGCGTGATCGGGTCGGTCGTCGAACTGCATGGTCTTCGGAAGAACGGCGAAGAATTTCCCATCGAATTGTCGTTGGCAACGTGGAAAACCGGCACCGGCAGTTACTACAGCGGAATTATCCGCGACATCTCAGACCGGAAAAAAATAGCGCAGGCGCTCGAACAACTCCAGCATCAGCACATGCTGATTCTGACACAGGCGGGCGAAGGCATTTACGGCCTCGATGTCGATGGGAATACCACGTTCGTCAATCCCAGCGCGGCCTGCATGCTGGGCTACCGCGTTGAAGACCTTGTCGGCTGCAACATGCACAATGTCTTGCACCACTCGAAACCGGATGGCTCGCCTTATCCCTTCCAAGCCTGCCCCATTCGTGCTGCTATTCGAGACGGACAAGTGCATCGAGTGGTCGACGAAGTATTCTGGCGTAAGGATGGCTCCAGTTTCCCGGTCGAATATGTCAGCACCCCCATTCGAGAAGCCGACAAAGTCATCGGCGCCGTGATTGTTTTCCGTGACATCACAGCGCGCCGACAAACCGAGTCGGCATTGCGGGCAAGCGAAGAACGTCTGGAGTTAGTGATTCAAGGCTCAAGCGACGGATTTTGGGACGGTCACATTCTTCCGGACCAACCTTGGAGTTCGCCCCAGACACCGATTTGGTGGTCTGCACGCGTCAGAACGATGCTGGGATACACCGACGAGGAATTTCCCGACATCTTAGAGAGTTGGACATCACGACTGCACCCCGATGACCGCGAGCGCGTGTTCGCCGCCGTGACGGCGCATATGGAACGGCACATCCCTTACGATGTGGAGTATCGACTGCTCACCAAGGCAGGCGACTACCATTGGTTCCGCGCGCGAGGACAAGCGATCTGGAATGCCGACGGTCGTGTCATTCGCATGGCCGGCTCCATGCAATCGATCATGGACCGCAAACGTACCGAGGAAGCCATTCACAGGAGCAAGCAGTTGCTTGAGGAAGTCGCCAACAACACAACCGCCGTCATTTATGTGAAGGACCTCGAAGGCCGGTTCCTGTTCGTCAACCGCCGCTTCGAGGAACTGTTCAAACTCAACACCGGCCAAATCCTCGGTCGCACCAATCACGAGGTCTTTCCGCGCGACATCGCCGATGCGTTCCACGCCAACGATATGGAAGTGCTCAAGCAAGACCGTACGATTGAATACGAAGAATTCGCCCCGCATCCCGACGGCCTCCACACCTATCTTTCGATCAAACTTCCTCTCCGGGATCAAACCGGCCGCGTCTACGCGACCTGCGGCATTTCGTCGGACATCACCGAGCGGAAACGCGATGAAGCTGCACTCCGCGCCCATGAGGAACAACTCCGTCTTGCGCTGGCCTCAACGCAAGCGGGTGGCTGGAACTGGGATCGCCGGACTGGTCACTTCTGCTGGTCTCGACATGTCGACCACTTGCTTGGATTAACGGATGGGGCGCGACCTCGCTCTCAGGACGAATGGTTGGCGTTGGTCCACCCAGACGACCGCCAGGCAATGGCGCGGGCAATGAGCCAGACTCTGAATAACCGGACCGGCAGGGAAGTCGTGTTCGAGCATCGACTCATGACGGGCGACGGCGAAGTTCGCTGGTGTGTCTGGACCGGTCAGATCATGCGAGATCAGGACGGCAAAGTCGTACATATATTGGGAATGGTCCGCGCCCATGACGGCCCCACGGGACAGTCTAGAAGAAAGCAGGCGAATGACTGACGAAGGAAGAACGGGCATAGTCAGCGGCCACCAGGCGGTCCGTCGCGCCGGAGCCAGGCTTGCCCTGGTCGTCGCACTCATGCTCGGGTTTGCCGCATTGGATGAATCCGAGAGCTTGGCGATTGAGATTGCCATCCTCAAATCTTCCAGCATCGGCGCCTACGACCAAGCCATAGAAGGGTTTAAGTCGACGGCGCCTTCAGGAACAATTTATACCGAGTACGATGTACAGGGCGATTTGGACCAAGGCAGAAAACTCGCCAGGAAAATTCGCGCGTCGGAGGCTTCGCTCGTCGTAGCCGTAGGGCTCAAAGCCGCGTTGGCAGCCAAGCTCGAAATCGTCGACGTTCCCGTCGTCTTCATGATGATTCTTGACCCCTCGAAGCACAATCTGACCGCCCCCAATATGACCGGCACCTTGCTTGAAATTCCTGCGGAGCGTCAGTTCAAAATTCTCCGGACGTTTCTGCCGAATCTGCACCGGCTTGGCATTCTGTCAAACTCCGCCGGCCATACAGCCAAGCTCAAAGACTTAAGCGCACAGGCTGCCGCCAACTCGTTCCAACTGCAAGATTTTCCTGTTGAAAGCGAAAAGGACGTTCCGCAACAATTGCGCGCGCTGTTATCCGCCACAGATGCCCTGTGGCTCGTGCCGGATTCGACTGTACTGACGAATGAATCGATCGGATTTATCCTTGAAACCTCGTTGGCACGCCGGGTTCCCGTGATCGGTTTCTCCCCTGAATTTACCAGACTCGGCGCCCTCCTTAGTCTCTCGGTGTCGTATGGGGAGGTCGGCCGCGAGACAGGAGTGCTGGCAAAGCGTATCCTAGACGGCGACCGGAAGCTTCCGGCCAAGCCGATTCCGATCGACCGGCTCAAGATCACCGTCAATCTCAAGACGGCGCGCTTCCTGGGCATAGAGTTTCCGAAAGATGTCAATCACCTGATCGACGAGACCTATTGATTATGACGATGCCTCACTCGCCGCACATCCTCGCAACTAGGCCGAGGCTAGGTCTTGGTAAGCTCGCCAGTCTCCGGACCAAGTTCGTCCTGTTCTTTAGCCTGATTCTTATTCTGGCCTGCTCGACACTCAGTTGGTATTTCATCGACGCCAAACGCCGTTCGATGATCGAAGACTTGAATCAATTGGGCACAATCTTACTCACCAGTGTGGTCAACAACGGTCAATTCCGTTATGGAGGCTTGATTGCCGAGGATCGCGCCACACTCAGACAGTTTACCGAGAGTCTGATGGCTGTTGACGACGTGGTGTATGTCGTGATCAGGGGTGCTGACCATCTCATCCTCGCGCAGCAAAACAAGCTCGTCAAGGAGTCGTCCGGAAGCGTCACGTTCACGCAAGAACGCCGTTTCTATCCGGAAGAATCCATCGCAGAAGCGCTTTACGCCAAGCCGATCACCACTCCCAGTATTACGCCGATCGCTCAATCGGCGGATAAGATCCTCATTCCCACCGGTGGCTCGGATGCACTTTTGATTTTGTCTCCGCTCACTGAGAATTTGTATGACTTCGCCTTGCCCGTCATGCGCCAATCGACCACGGACCCCTCTCACTCCCCTCTTCCGCTCGAACACGAGGAGCGAATCCAGTCCAAGAAAAGCGCCGCCTCCAACCTCGTGCAAGGTGTCGTCCAGATTGGCCTCAGCGATGCTCGGGTCAAACGGGAGCTGTTCGACATCATTCGAAGCATCCTTATCCTGACGACCTTGCTCATCGGCGGCGGAATTCTCGGTGCGCATTTCCTCACGCTACGCATTACGAACCCGTTGCGAAGATTGGCCGGCGTCGCCCGACAATTGGCCGAGGGTGAATCGCCGGCTCCCATTCCCGCTTCGACCAACGATGAAGTCGGCCAGCTGACACAGACGTTCAACGCCATGACTCAAGCGCTGCGTGAACGCAATGCGGCCATTACCTCAAACATGGAGACGATCCGGAAGCAGATCACGCAATTGACTACGGTCCATCAGACCAGCGCGGCCATTACGAGCACTCTGGACCTGCACGAACTGATGGACACGGTACTCCAGTTGCTGATGACCAACTTAGGTTTTTCGCGCATGGTGCTCATGCTTCGACACGAGGACCGGGACGTCGCCTACGTGGCTCAAGTTGCCGGCGTCCCTGACGACATCGCCGACGCAGCCCGCTATCTCACCATTCCGATTAAGGAGGATGGGACAATCCTGGCTGAACTGTTCATTCATTCACGGCCTGTTCTCGCGCCGGACATGCATGTCGTGGCCCATCGCATGTCACCTGCCATTCTCGATCTGGTCCGTCGCGTGGGAATACAATCCTTCGTCTGTGTACCGCTACAAAGCCACAATCAGACCTTGGGCTTTATCGGGGCAGACCGGGGCGCCCAGGCTTGTTCCGAAGAGGATCTGGGCATCCTGCTCACGATTGCCAGCCACGTTGCGACGGCGATCGACAACGCCCGCACCTATGCCAACCTTGCCCAACTCACGCAAAATCTGGAATACCGCATTCAAGAACGCACGCAAGAGTTGTCGATTGCGAACGAACGCCTCCAAGAGCATGACCGGCGGCGCACCATGTTCGTCTCCGTGGCCTCGCACGAACTGCGCACGCCGATGACGGCAATCCGCAGTTTCGCCGACAACATGCTCGACGGCGTTGCCGGGGCGTTGTCTGATCGCCAAAAGACCTATCTCGAACGGATCGAGCACAACTTGAACCGTCTGACCAGAATCATCAATCAGCTCTTGGACTGGTCTCGATTGGATATGCAGAAAGAGGTTTTCCGTCTGGAACCGCTCAGCATCGCACAGATCGCCGTACTGGTTGTGGAAAGCTTGCGTACGGTGGCCTCCGAAAAGAATGTGTCCATCGACATCGACCAGCCGGAGCACCTGCCGATGATTCAAGGAGACCGCGACAAGCTCGAGCAGATTCTCTGGAATCTCGTCGGGAACTCGGTGAAATTTACGCCGCCAGGCGGACAGGTCACAGTCCGTTTCGAAGCGCTTTCCGACGGCATGGTTCAGACCTGCGTCATGGACACAGGCTGCGGCATTCCTCCGGATCAGCTGGACCGGGTGTTCAACGAATTCTCGAAAATCCCTTCGGCCATGCCCACGTCGCAAGGCGCGCAATTGGGACTCTTCATTACAAAGAGCTTCATTACGATGCATAAAGGACGGATTTGGGTCGAGAGCACATTGGGAACCGGGTCGGCCTTTTTCTTTACTATGCCCAGCACTTCCGTGGAGAACCAAGCACATACGTCGCCAACGATTGTATCTCCAGGCCCGAGCACTGAGACTTCAGGAAGATAGGAATCTGCGATGCGCGCACGCATACTCATCGTCGACGATGATCCCGATATCGTGATGGCACTCGAAAATCGAGTGACCTGGATGGGCCACGAACCGCTGACAGCAAGCGACGGCAAGGACGCCCTTCGCATGATTCAGCAGGAACAACCCGACCTGGTGCTCCTGGACATTCAGCTACCGACCTTTTCCGGCCTTGAGATCCTGCAGCAAATCCACGATTCCGCGCCAAAGGACGCACCGGCCGACGCTGCCGTTGGTCCGCCGATCGTCATGCTCACCGCTTTTGGCACGATCGAACAAGCGGTGAAAGCCATGCAACTCGGGGCGGTAGATTTCATCACCAAGCCGTTTACCGGTGACCACATTAGCGTCGTGATCAACAAGGCGCTGGCCACAATCTCGCTGCGTCGCCAAGTTTCCGTCCTTCAACAGGAGTTGGGCGACCGGTATGGGGCTATCATTGGAGAGAACCCGAAATTCTCCGCGCAGTTGGCATTGGCCAAACAGGCAGCGGCCTCCAATGTGACTCTACTCGTGTTAGGCGAGACCGGCACCGGCAAGGAAGTCGTAGCCCGCGCGATCCACGGATGGAGCCCAAGAAGAGACAAACCTTTTGTGGCCGTCAATTGCGCGGCCATCCCGAAAGATCTCCTAGAGAACGAGCTCTTCGGCCACGAAAAGGGGGCCTTCACCGGCGCGGTCAAACGCGAACCTGGAAAAATCGAAATCGCCGAAGGCGGAACCGTCTTTCTCGATGAGATCGGAGACATGTCGCTGTCACTGCAGAGCCACTTGTTGCGGGTCCTGCAGGATCAAACGTTCTACCGCGTCGGAGGCACACACTCGGTGCATACCGACGTCCGGTTCGTCGCCGCGACCAACAAAGACCTCAAGCACGCCATTCGTCAGGGCACATTCCGGGAAGACCTCTACTATCGTCTCGGAGTCATCTCCATCACTCTACCGCCATTGCGAGAGCGGCTCGACGACATCCCTGCGCTTGCCAACTACTTCCTCACCCGCACAGGAAAGTTCGGTCTCAACAAACGCTGCTCCCTCAGCGAGAATGCGATACAGACCCTTACCAAGTATGGGTGGCCTGGCAATATTCGCGAATTGGAAAACGTGTTGACACGCGCGTACATTCTATCGACAGGACAGATCGAGCCAGAGCATTTGTGTCTCTCAGAAGCAATGCATACGATCTCGTCAGTCGAAGCGCCTCAGCTTCCGCCCAGCGCCGAGAAAGGCTATCATGCCCTGATGGAAGCCTACAGCCGATGGGTACTGGAAGACGCACTCAAGCGGAACGACTGGAATCAAACGCGGGCGGCGGAAGCACTAGGCCTTCAGCGCACATACTTCACAAAGCTGCTTCGACAGAAGCAGATTCCTGGCAGGCCGCCTAAATCCTCGGGTGATATCGCCGACGCACCGCCTTCCATCCCGTAGACACTCAGTTCCTTCTCAGGTAATATTATGCCCTTCTTTCGGGCTTATCTTGCTGTGGCGGTGTAGCTCAGTTGGCAGAGCAGCGGACTCATAAGCCGCGGGTCACCCGTTCGATCCGGGTCACCGCCACCA
>CAMLHQ010000075.1 GCA_946479785.1 uncultured Nitrospira sp. | reverse complement strand
TCGATACCTGCCTTAGAGCGAACGGAAGGAAGTGGAAAAGGCCCGCTTGAAGACCCCTCGAATCCCAAAATAGGCGAAGGAGTCCTTGAGATTGGAATAGAGCCGCTTGAAGGGCCCCATCTCGGGATTAGTCACATATTCCATCGTCAACGCGATCCGTTCTTCTCCCTGGCCGAGCGGCGTCACCGCGTGCCAGAGTTTATCGCCGTTGAAGATCACCATGTCGCCAGGCTGGGTGACGAGTTCCAACTTGCGAGGCGTCTTGTTTGGAACGTCCTTGAACAGTTCGCAGACTAACTTGCACTGAGTCGACTTGTCGACGAGGCCCATTAGGATCGTGTACCGAGCCCCTTTATAATAGGAGGTGTCGTAATGAAACCCGATGTGGTCGCCGGGCTCCGTATAATAATACAGAGCGCAAGAATGCGGATCGTTCTCAGGACAGAGCATGAGCTTGGCTTCGGTCAACCGGCTCAAGAACGTCAGGAAGGCCGGGGAGCGATACAAGTCAAGAAAAAGCGGCGCCTTTTCCTGCACCGTATAATAACTGACGCTGCCTCCCTTCTTGTGACCGGGAATGTAATTGCGATTCAACTGTCCCTTGACGTTCTGCGCTTGCGGAACCAGGGAGGCTTCAACGAACTCGCGCGGGAGAAATTGTGGAATGACCAGGAACTCGTTTTGATCCCAATAGTCCCGATGCAATCGATCAACATCCAATTTGGCGACAGCCTGGTCGGTCGCCTCAGCCACCGCGCTTAACACCGCCGTACTCATATTCATCTGCTCCTTCCCGGCCTCATCAAGATTGGTCTAGTTCTGGTCAAGGTTGGCTCAACACCGGCGCCTTGACCACCTCGACATCGGCCGGCAACTTCGGGGTAAAGAGGTCGTTGCCGAGTCCGACGTTCGATTGCAGCGAAGAAAACTCGAAATTGGAGACATTGCCGCTGATCTCGTACAGCGACAGGCTCCGGATGAAATAGGTATTCGGGAACACCTCCAAGACAATCTTTTGCAGACTGCGATGCGCCTCGCCCCCCTCTTGTGACTTCGGCACTAACGTCAGCAGCCTGACCCCTCCCACGCCACGGCCCTTTCCGGGCGTCGGCTCCACGTTGAACGACTCCTCCAATTTCGCCGCTCCTTGCAAGAGCTCCAGCGGGGCCTTCGAGGCCGCCATTTGGGTCAACTTCCCTACCAATACCTGCTTGTGCTCCGGCACATAGACTTTGACGTCGTCTCGATCCACATAAATATCTTCAGCAGAGGGTTCAAGATAATTCCACCGCAACCGGCCGGGCTTCTTGATATACACCTTCCCCGACGAGGTCATCGGCCGCTCGAACCCTTCGATCGTGGTTTTCTGAGTAAAATCCGCCTGGAGATCCTTGGTCTTCTCGTATCGCGCCTGCAGACGCTTCACCACCTCGCGTACTTCCTTGCGCGCCTGCTCATCTGTTTCTTCTCCGGTAGCAAGAGTCCACGAGGGAAATACGCACCAGGTACAAATGAGCATGCCCCCCAATAGGGATATCCGAATCAGTCTCTTCATCATCGTGACACCCATGAGGGGCGTAGAGGGTCGCTGCAACTGCGCGCAATGCACCGAGCACAGCCCTTGATGTCACCGCCAGATCAAACCGAGTGCGCGGCGCGCGAGTACAGCAGCGACCTCCATGCCCCTCTCACACCTCTTCTCCCACCGGTCCGCGGCGCCCGATCACTTCCCGACGGCCATCACGCCCCGCTGCCCCGACCAGGCCATCCGCCTCCATCTGTTCGATCATCCGGGCAGCCCGCGGATACCCAACCCTCAATCGCCGCTGAATCAGCGAGGCCGATGCCTGCCCGGTCGTCAGGACCAACTCCTTGGCCTGCTCGTACACCTCATCCTGGGCTTCTTCTTCCTTCGCCTCTTCCTGCTTTAAGGATTGCAATTCCTGGTTGTAACTTGGCAAGGCTTGTTCTTTCACGAACTCTACGACGCGACGGACATCGTCGTCCGAAACGAACGATCCGTGCAACCGCATCAGACGCCCCGTGCCGGATGCGAGATATAACATGTCGCCTCGGCCCAACAGGGCTTCAGCCCCATTGGCATCGAGAATCGTACGTGAGTCTGTCTTCGATGAAACTTGAAACGCGATACGGGCCGGAAAGTTCGCCTTGATCAACCCAGTGAGCACGTCAACAGACGGCCGCTGCGTGGCGAGCACGAGGTGGATGCCCGAGGCTCTGGCCATCTGCGCGAGCCGAGCGATCTTATCCTCGACGTCTTTCGGCGCCACCATCATGAGATCGGCCAACTCGTCGATCATGACGACGATATAGGGCAACGGTTCCGGCGGAGTCGGCGGGGGCGTAAACGATCCGGGGCTGCCTTCCGGCAGAGCTGTCTCTCCGGCGGCTAGTCGCTCTTCTTCGGAAAGAAACTGAATCGGCAATTCCGGTTGATCCGGCTTTCCCTCAACCCCGGCCTCATTGAGGACACCCTGTGCGCCGGCCACTTTACGGTTATAGGAATCGATGTTGCGCACGCCGGCTTCCGCCAGTAATTTGTAGCGGCGCTCCATTTCCTGGACCACCCAACTCAATCCGCGTGCCGCCGACTTCGGATCGGTGATGACCGGTCTTAGGAGATGGGGGATCCCGTCGTAGGTTTGGAACTCCAGCATCTTCGGATCGATGAGCAGCAGCTTGACCTCGTTCGGTTTAGCTGACAGCAAGATGCTGATCAACATCGTGTTCAAGCTGACGCTCTTGCCCGCTCCGGTGGCACCGGCCACGAGCAAATGGGGCATCGTCTTGAGATCCGCCGTCACGGGCGCGCCGAAGATATCTTTGCCGAGCGCAAGTGTGAGTTTCGATCGCGCCCGGGTGAAGACCTCGCTGGTGGCCACTTCCTTCATTGAAACCGTTTCGCGCTGCGCATTCGGCACTTCGATGCCGACGACAGACTTTCCCGGGATAGGCGCGACAATGCGCAGGCTGATCGCTTTCATCGCCAAGGCCAAATCGTCGGCAAGATTCACGATCCTCGCCACTTTCGTTCCCGGCGCCGGCTCGAACTCGTACATCGTCACGACCGGTCCCGGACGAACCTCCGTGATCCTGCCCTCGATCCCGAAACTTAAGAGCGCCTTCGACAAAATGTCCGACTGCGCTTTTAACTCCTCGTCCGTGATGCGCGCAAGCACTCCGGAGGGTTCACTCAGCAGCTCGTCCGCATCCGGCAGTTGATAGGCACCTGTGTCGTCCGCCTTTCCGATTGCCGGCGCTTCCACGTCAAGCTCAGCCACCTCAACCGGTTCAGGAACCGTGATGGGAACCGGCTGGACGACCGGGATCTCGGCAGGAGAGGCCTCTTTGGTCTGCGGGATCACTTCTTCAATCACCGCACGGATTGACTTTACCTTTTTTGACCTGGACGGCTTCGGCTGCTCCACCGCCACCGCCTCGGGGTGCTTCCGTTCCGGGATCAATGCGAAGATCATTTCAAGCAGTTTGCGCGCCCATTGAGGCACTTGGACGACAATCTGCGCGAGCGACAGCGGAGTGGTGAACAGGAGTGCGACAAGGAAGCCGGCGATGATCAGGATATGGGCCCCGGTGCTGGCAAAATAAGCACGCAAAGCGTCCGCGAGCACTTGCCCGAGGAGTCCTCCGGCCTGCCCTCGAAAGACCAATCCGCTCGAAATGGTCGGGACAGCCATCACCTCTAGATGAAGAAATCCGCTCAAACACAGGAGTGCCGCGAGCGAAGCTCCGGCATTCCTCAGCCTGATCGAGAGGTCGCTTTGGGTGAAGCATCTGGCACCCATCAATCCAAGTAGAACTGGAAACAGGTAGGCCGCACCGCCGATGAGAGAAAACAGCAACGATGAAAAGACCGCTCCGACCGAGCCGATCAGATTATGGGTTGGGGGCGAGACCGTTGCGCCCGTTGTCGCCACGACTTTCGGTTCGCCGGGGACGAACGACAACAGGCTCAGCAGGGTGAGGAGGCTCAGCGCGATCAAGATCACGCCGATGACTTCACGCCTGATGTGGGAAGGAGGAGCAGGGGCGCGGCGGGCCTCGCCCCGCTTGGCCGAGCTGGTTACGCCCATGGTCGCGGATGCTAGCACAGGGGGAAACCCAATTCAAACAATGGTTCCCGCCCTCCGACGTCGTCGCTATGGCCTGCGACGATCCAGGCGTCCGGCAAGTTGCACAAATTGCCCGAGAGTCAACGTTTCCGCCCGGGCGGTTGCGGCAATCCCGGTGTCGACTAATGCGGCCATCACGACCTGCGGCTTGTATCCTTCATCGCGGAGCGAGTTCACCAGCGTCTTTCGACGATGGGCAAACGCGGCCTTCACCACTTCGCCAAAGATCGGTTCCTCTTGCGGCGACAGCAGCGTCTCCTTCTGTGCACGCAGCAAGACCACGGCAGAGCCGACCTCCGGGCGAGGCCTGAAACAGTGCGCCGAGACGCGAAAGACTTTCGTGATGTGCGCGGCATATTGGGCCATGACGGACAAGACGCCATAGTCCGCACTGCCGGCCTTTGCCACCAGCCGGTCAGCGACTTCATTCTGTAGCATAAGGACTAAACGCGGGAAGCGGTGTCGATGTTCAAGGAGCCGGAACAGTAACGGCGTGGAAATGTAGTAAGGCAGGTTGGCGACCACGATGGTGCCGGCCGGTACAGCCTCGAGCGGATACGTCAGCGCGTCCTCACAGACCAATTGGACGTTCGGCCAGTCGGCTTGGCGGTTCTGAAGCAGCCCATGCAGCTGCGGATCGATCTCAACTGCAATCACGCGCCGAGCCGCATGTGAGAGTGCTTCCGTCAACGCGCCTCGGCCCGGACCGATTTCAAGGACCGTATCCTCAGGCGAAAGGTCCGCCGTCGCAACGATTTTGCGGACGATGTTCGGATCGATGAGGAAATTCTGACCGAGTCGTTTATTCGCCGGTGGGAAAGAGACGCCGGACACCAAATCAGCTCCCTCCAGGGGGGCGCTGGCCGGCTTGAGACAGCGTCTTACCCAAGGCGCTGAGCGGTATCCGGAAACAATCGATGAGATCGGTGAACTCTTCGACTAAATCATTCGTAAAGACCATGCCCGGCTGGAGACGGGCAAAGTCCTGCGCGGCTTTTTCGCCGACTGACTCGGCCAACAGGGCCACCGTTCGGACCCGCCACTTGGCGACCCGCTCGGTCCCGGCCACGGTGTTGAGCGACATCTCCATCGTGTCCTGATAAATCGCATCCAGTTCCTTGAGTTGCTGTTGGATAACCAAGAGAGCTTTATTTGTATCTGGAGGCATGCGTGGGTACTCCTATGGCGAAGTGCGAGACGTTCGACGTTGCGCAAGTTTGGCGGCCAAGGTGACCGCTTCGATGAGACTGCCGGGATCGGCGATGCCTTTGCCGACGATGTCAAAGGCCGTGCCGTGATCGACCGACGTGCGGATGATCGGCAGCCCCACTGTGAGGTTCACACAGGTGCCGAACGCGACCAATTTAAGCGGAATCAACCCTTGATCGTGATACAACGCCACGACGCCGTCGTAGTTGCCCTTTGCGGCCTTCCCGAACAGGGTATCGGCCGGCATCGGATCGCTGGCGAGGATGCCCTTAGCCTGAGCGGCACGTGTGGCGGGTAGAATCACACGGGATTCTTCGTCTCCAAACAGCCCGTGTTCACCCGCATGGGGATTCAGCGCCGCTACACCGATTTTGGGTTTTTTGATGCCGAAGAGCGTCGTTAAGGCTAGATGGGCCAACCGAATGCCCTTTTCGATTTTGTCTTGTGTCAGCAGCGACGGGAGGTCTTTGATCGCCACATGGGTGGTGACAAACATGATCTTGAGCGGACCGCCGATGATCATCATCCCGGATTCCTGGGTCTGCGTCAGATCGGCCAAGAGCTCCGTATGGCCGGGGAAATGACAGCCGGCCATGTTGATCGCTTCTTTATTGATGGGCGCCGTGACGATCCCGTCAATGCAGCCGATTTGGGCAAGGTGCACCGCCTTCTTGATGAAAGCCACGGATGCGGCACCCGTCTCAGAGGCCGCCACGCCAAGCTTGTATGGACCAAGCGGTTTCTCCAAAGGATCCAATACAACGATCTGAGTGCGGCGCTGCGGCGCGGTCTCATGCCCCTCGACGGATCGCACCTCAAGCTTGAGCTTCAGCTTCCTGATGGTCTGCTCCATCACGCTGCGCGATCCGATCACAAGTGGAAAGCAGACTCTCCTGAGTGTAGGGCCAGCCAGGGCCTTAGCAATCACTTCAGGACCGATTCCGGCGGGATCACCCATCGTAATGGCCAGGAGTGGAAGACGTTTCGGTTGTTGCATGTTCTTCACGAGGTCTCAGTAGCCATACAGATAGACAGCATACCCTATATAAAGCACTGCGCCGGCGCCCAGCAACCAAGGCCGCCACTGCCCCGCCCAAGCCGATTGAAGAAGGAGGCTTCCCGCCGCCAGCACGGCCAACACCATCGTGAGCAACGCCGAAGGTGCCAGCATCCATTCGGTTCCGAGTAATCCCACGGACACGGGAATGGTGCCTTGAAACACCATTGCACCGGTCACATTCCCTACGGCCAAACGGTCCTTCTTCTGATAGAGCCACAGGAAGCTGTTGGACATCTCCGGTAATTCGGTCGCGAGCGGCGCGATGAGCAATGCCAGGATTAAGGGGGAAATCGCCAGCAGGTGCGCCGTCGAATCGGCCGCAGTCACAAACAGATGGGCTCCCAGGGCAAGGCCGCCGAGGCCGGCAATGGCTTGGAGGCCGATCAATGCATAAGACGGGGTTGCCGATTTTCTGCCGAAAAAAAGCGGATCGAGTTCAGTGGGCTCCCCGTCTTTGTCGTCATCGCTGAATTTGAGTTTGACGTAATAGCCGTACAGGCCCAGCAATCCTATCGAGGCACCGATGTGCAGCGGCCTCGACGGCACGAACGCGCAGGCCATCGCAACCATGTATGCCAGAGCAAAGCACGAGAGATCGAGGGTAACGTCCTTATAATTGAGTCGAAACGAAGGACTGCGTCGGCCCAGTTGCGCATAGAGCAAGAGGAGCAGCGCGAGGATCGGCACCACGAGCGTACTCAGCATGAACGGCGCGCCGAGAATGGCGCCTAATCCGACTTCCGTTTCTTCTCTGCTGGCGCCGAAGAAGATGGCGACGATCGGGATCGACGTCTCAGGGAGTGTGGTGCCGATCGCGGCGAGGACGCTGCCGACGGCACCCTCCGAGAGATTCCGACGCTTCCCCAGCCATTCGATCGCATTCGTGAACAGCGCGCAGGCTCCGAGCGTGACCGCGACGGATGCGACGAACAAGAGCACATAGACTAGCAGCGTCACGGACGGCCCTTCGCTGCGGCAGGGCTCTTTGCATAAGCCAGCATCGCTTCCTCAAGAACGGCTTTCACCGGACGGCCTGTCCGTTCCGCGATGCGCTTACAATCCAGATATTCTGGTGCGGCTTTCGTGCTCGTCTTATCCACTGCGGCAATTTTGATTCGAACGGCTCCGCCTCGAATGTTCACCGACGTAAACCGCCGGGAAAGAATGTGCCGGGCGACTTCCTGAACCCGAATGCCCAAAGCGGTGGTCTCCTCGAACAGCACGTCGAGCATTACGTCAATGCCGCCGGGAGCGACGAGGCAGGTCAGCACGATTCCCGGGCGCCCGCGCTTCATGATGACGGGCGCCAACGTCACGTCGAGTGCCCCGGAGCGGAAGAGCCGCTCCATGATGTGTTCGTAAGTCTGAGGATTGACGTCGTCGAGGTTGGTTTCAATCTGCAACACCGTATCGTGTGCCCTGCCGCTCTGCGCGGTATCGCGCGAGAGAAACACACGGAGCACATTTGGCCAGCCTTCCGGGTTCGCGTCACCGGCACCGTAGCCGACAGCCGTCGGCCTCATCAATGGCATGGGCCCGAATTCCTGGGTCAGCGTCTGCAAGAGCGCGAGGCCGGTCGGCGTCGTCAATTCGCGCGCAGGGCCGGCGCTATAAATGGGCAACGCCTTCGCGAGGATCGCCACGGCAGGTCCCGGCGCCGGTAACATCCCGTGCTCCGAGCGCAGCATGCCTGTTCCCACATTGACAGGAGAGGCCGTCACGCGTGTGACGCCCAGCAACTCGCAACAGATGAGGCCTCCCACAATATCGACGAACGAATCCAACACACCGACTTCGTGGAAGTGCACGTGCTCCTTAGCGACGCGATGAGCCTTCCCTTCGGCCTCTGCCAGGCGCTCGAACACCGCGCGGCTTTGTTGCTGGATTTTCGGCGGGAGACGGCTGGTGGAAAGCGTCTTTCGAATACGACCGAGCGACAATGGATGCTGCAGACCGGACGTAATCGCCACATCAACTTTCGTCGCAGAGATCGCACCGCGCCGAACCCGTCGTTTCCGTAACGTAAACCCGCCCATGCCGAGCCGCCGGAGCCCTTTCACCAATTCCGCAAACGGCGCCCCGACATCAACGAGCGCGCCCAACGTCATGTCGCCGCTGATGCCGGAGAAACAATCGAAGTGTAGATGTGCGCCCACGTCATCCTTTTCGTTACACTCGCAAGCCGCGCCATCTTACCCAAGGGTGCCCCCGAACGGCAATCGGCTGAGGGGATGCGTTGACAGCTCGGATGCGCTGTGTTATCCCCAGTGCGGCAAATCGACTCCTCCTACCCGTTGGCAACCGTAAGGCCACAAGACATCAGGATGTTGGGAACCACACAGTCCGCGTCATTGCAACCGATACGCTCCTGTGTCTCGCGCGTCGTCCTTGCATGGGCTGTTGCCTGTTTCGCCATCTTCTTGTTGTATCCCCCTATAGCATTGGCGAAGCCGAAGCTAAACAAAGCACCTCGTCCTGAGCCGGAACTCAAGGTCCTCGAGCTCAAGGTCAGTCCAAATCCCTATACGACTTCCGACGGTTCCGTGGAATTCTCGACGCTGGTTCAACTGCCCAAAGAACTGAACGGCGCAACCATCCTGGAAGTGTCCTCCCTGGTCAGTTCACCTTCAAAGACATCCATTCGCTTCCTCTCGATACGCAAACCGCTGGGATCGCCATCCGGCCCTCAGGATGGCGTTGAGCACGCACGGATCTCCGTCGTTCTGACGTGGGATGGAATGGACCACAAGAAAGCGCCGGCCGAGGCAGGACTCTATCAATACGAGCTGCGGGCAAAGCTCCTGTCAAACGGTGAAAAGGGCCCTCGCACGCAAATGGTATCTTGGCCGAAACGCGGCACGCTGGAAGTGAAGTAGAACGACCTAGCCTCCCCCTCAATCCCTC
Organism: uncultured Nitrospira sp.; assembly: GCA_946479785.1. The sequence continues at coordinate 5,960 of CAMLHQ010000075.1, read as the reverse complement.
TCGCCCAGTCTATTGATCCGATGGGCGAGACAGCCGGCGCCGAAACCGTTGTCGATGTTCATCACCCCCACGCCGGCCGCACAGGAATTCAGCATCGTCAAGAGCGCGGCCAATCCGTTGAAACTCGCTCCATAGCCGCGACTGGTCGGCACCGCCACGACCGGGCAATCCACCAATCCTCCCACGACGCTCGGCAACACTCCATCCATACCGGCGATCACCACGATCACGTTGGCTTCTGTCAGCAGCTTGTGCCGTCCCAACAGCCGATGAATGCCGGCGACGCCGACATCGTAGAGCGTCTCGACGCGGCTCCCCATGACCTCAGCGGTGATGCGAGCCTCTTCTGCAACAGGAACATCGGAAGTCCCGGCCGTAATGACCAGCACGTGCCCCTGGAGCCGCCGCTTCGCATCGCGGACGGCGACGATACGAGCCGCTTCGTGATAGACCGCCCGCCGATCGATCCGCTTGATGAGCGCCGCGACTTGCGGCGTCGCCCTTGTGGCCAAAAACGGGCGGTGATGTTTCAACAGGGCTTTTGCGATGTCACGAATCTGCGCCGCCGTCTTCCCTTCGCACAAGATCACTTCAGGGAATCCCTGGCGGAGCGAACGGTGATGATCCAGCGAGGCAAAACCCAAATCTTCAAATGGCAGTGAGCGAAGCTGCTCGATCGCGTGTGTCACCGTCACTCTCCCGCTTCGCACACTACTGAGCAGCCGCTCAAGCCTTTCGGGATTCACGCCTGTCCCTTTTCCGGTTTCGCCACTCGTTCCATCAAATCGCTCACGGCTTTGCCGCAGGACTTTCCTTCAAACAGGACCGCATTGACTTCGCGCACGATCGGCATCTCGACGCCATGTCGAAGCGCCAAACCGGACGCGGCACGACTGGTCCGTACGCCTTCCGCGACAGCCTGCATGCCGCCAAGGATCGTTTCCAATTTCTCGCCTTTGCCGAGACGAACGCCGACAGCATGATTGCGGCTCAACGCGCCCGTGCAGGTCAGCACCAGATCCCCCACACCGGACAACCCGTAAAATGTTCTCGGATCGGCTCCCATCGCTGTTCCCAAGCGGACCATCTCGGCGAGCCCTCTGGTGATCATCGCTGCGCGGGTGTTGTGTCCGAGTCCGAGCCCATCGACGACTCCCGCCGCCAACGCCATCACGTTTTTCAACGCCCCGCCGAGTTGTACGCCCACCACATCGCTGTCTGCGTAGACGCGCATCGAGGAAGTCATGAAGGCCGCCTGGAAGGATTCGACCAGCGAAGCGTCTTTTCCCGCGAGACACAGTGCGGTCGGCTGGCCCTGACTGACTTCCGCCGCAAAGCTGGGTCCCGACAGCACCATCAATCGATCATGAATGGCCGGAGGCAGGATGTCCTGCATGACCTGCGTCATGAGCTTGAACGTGTCTTCTTCAACGCCTTTGGTTGCGCTCACGATCGGTATCTCCGATGACAAGAGCGGCGCAACCTGTTGAAGGACCAGACGCGCAACGTGTGAGGGCACCACGAACAGCAGGCTGTCACAATCTTCCACGGCCTCAGCCATTGTGTTGGTTACCTTGAGCGACTGCGGGAGCGCGACTCCCGGTAAGAAAAGCTGGTTCTCACGCTTCGATATGATGGAGTCAACGACATTGCGTTCATATGCCCAGAGCACGGTGCGGAGACCTTTCTCCGCGAGGTGCTTTGCGAGGGCGGTCCCCCATGCTCCGGCACCGATGACTCCGACTCGTTGGATGGTCTGCATGATGCTGTATGAAGGCTACGTAGAGATGGGCTCTGTCTTGGCTTTGTGATCCTGCGATCGAGGCGGGCGAATTATAGGAAGGCCTTCTTTCTTCTGTCAATGAAAAGACTTTGTCCAGGACCGTACGACCCCGACTGGTTCAGAAGACAGGATCGTTCCATTTTTGAAAGGAACCCGCTATATAGGCTGGTTTTCCTCCGGGCTTCGTGGCACATCGCTTGCTCACCACCTACAGGATTTCACAAATTGCTTCGTGCCTGCCTGCCTGACCGATAGGATACTGGCAGGCGATTACATCGCGAGCGAGGAAGAGGCAATGAACATGGGACGAACGATCAAAGTTTTCTTGGCGGCGGCGAGTCTTTTCATCGTGATGGTTCAGACAGCTCTGTCGCCGTCGACATCACGGGCAGAATGGTACGTCTCTGGGCAGTTCGGCGTCGCCCTTCCTTCAATTGCCGGAAAGGGGCTGAGTAATGTCGACATTAACTCGAGCGGCTTCCCCTCTGGCACCACCATGTCAGACAGAGCTCTCGCGACCTCAGGCCTCTATGGAGCAAAACTCGGCTACTTTTTCCCTCGTGCAAAATGGTTGGGGCTGCAGACCGAGTTTTTCAACACGACGCCTCATATCAAGCAGCAATCCACGACCATCACCGTTCCTTCAGCGGGATCAGCGACGGGCGTACTATCCGGCGATCATTTACGAGTCTTCACGTGGGCGCCACTGAATCTGGTGTTGCGATATCCCAACTCCAGACTCCAACCGTATGTCGCATTTGGACCCGGGCTCTTTTTTGCAAAGGTCCACACTACTCAGGCGGGATTTGAAGGATCCCAGTCCAGCACGAAACTAGGGTTGAATGCTGAAGCCGGCTTGCAGTACTACATCACCCGCCGCGTGACCGTATTCGGAGAGGGAAAATATAACCTCGCCCGCTTCAAATTCGCTGAGAACGACAGTCAGTTTGGGTTTAATGCCACGTACAAGATGTTCGCCGTGGTCGTCGGACTCGGCTATCATTTCTAGGCTGCGGCAGCAGCGAGAGACCACCTAGCAAACTTCTCCCGTTCCGTGTAGCCTACTCACGGAACCCTCTATGAAAGCCTGCCCTTCCTGCCGACGAGAGCTTCCGGAGATTTATCGTTACTGCACGCAGTGTGGCAGCAGTCTCGACGGGGCAGCTCGATCAATCCCGACCAAACCGGATAGCACGCCGCATGCGCTCAATCTGCAGATTCTTTACGGCATGGTGGCGACCCTGGCCCTTGCCCTGCTCTTTCCTCCATGGGAAACCCCTCCATCGCAAGCGCCGGAATTCCTCGGCCTGCATTTTATCCTCGCACCTCCTACTCCTGACGCCGTGGTCAGCCGGCTCTTGATGACCATTGAACTGGTGACGATTGCCATCGCCGGCCTCTACGGAGCTTTTCTCTTTCGAAGACAGTGACTCGTCAGTCTAGCGCCAATGTCAGGCACTTAGCAGAACCACCGGATTTCATAAATTCGTCCAACGGAACGGAATGCGGCTGGTAGCCGCGTGATTCCAGCAATGCCATCGTGACAGGACAGCCGTCGGGCAACACGACGTGTTTCCCGACGCACACCGCATTGCACGCGAACGTGAGCGCTTCCCGTTCCGGAACGACGAGGCGATGCTCTGCGGCAATCCGTTCGGCAATCGTCGCTTGGCCATAACGATCAAATGCCGCTGGATAATAGAGTAGGTCTCCTCCGCTGAGCGGACAGAAGCAGGTATCGAGATGGTAGAACCGGCCATCGATCAATTCTAAAGGCAGTATCTCTTGCCCGAAGATCCCGCTGAGGATTGGAAATGCGCGGATGTCTGATCGCTGTCTGTATCCACCGAACCAGCCATCGGGAAATCCCAAGAGATCTCCAGCCCCTTCAAAGTACATCTCATGGTCCAACGTGACGATCTCGTATTCGTGATCGCGAAACCACGCTTCGAAATGCGCCTCTTCACGCTGCCGTTCCGGATAGCGGAAACGGCTGGGTACGGCCTTACGGCCTACAGCCACGCCGGCGTTCGCCGTGAACACCAGATCGGGGAGCCCCGGTATAGGCTTCATCCGCTCCAGCACCGCGCCGATGTCTTCTTCAAGGACCTTCATCAGGCCATGCCATTGCCGAACCGCCCGGTCCGGATCTACAAGGTTCGACCGGCGCATCCATGGATTGATTTCGTAGTCGATGCGGAAATAATCCGGCGGGCAGACCAGTAACCGGCTCATCCCTTCCATCCTAACTCGCGTGCGACGTCACGTAAGAACGACGCGGCATCCATGACCAGCCCGACCGCCTGGAAACTGCCGCGGTCCGCCAACTTGGTCGGCACAGCCGGGTTCACGTCAACACACACTGTCGGAATCCTTGCCGGCAGCAAGTTCCCCGTGGCCACCGCATGAAGCGTGGAAGCCACCAACAACGCCAGTCCGACACCGGGAATAGCCGCGCGCATTGCCGCCTGCGCAGACACGGAATCCGTGATCACGCCCGGCAAAGGCCCGTCGTCTCGAATCGTTCCTGCCATCACCACTTTGACGCCCTGTCTCACACAAGCGGCCATAATGCCCTGCTTGATGATTCCGGTTTCCACTGCCTTCTGAATGCTCCCGATCGCACGGATACGGTTGATCGTACGCAAATGGTGTTCATGCCCATGCGGCACTGCCCGACCGGCCGCTAAGGCATAGCCCAACGATGTGCCGTACAATTCCGCTTCCATGTCGTGCGCGGCCAATGCGTTTCCGCAGAACAGAACATGGATGAAGCCTTCTTCGATGAGCCAGGTCAGGGCCTCGCGGCCTCCCGCATGGATAATGGCTGGCCCGCCTGCCAGCAGGACCTTGCAATCCGGCTTTCGTGCGCGATCGCCGTCACGCAAGACCTGCATTCGTTTCGCCACATCGGCAATGATATGTCCGTGCGGCCGTTCCGCCGACACCTGGGACTCCATAAAACTGAACACGTCTCGTTCTTGTGGCCGCTGAAGCGGTGTCACTCGGATTCCGGTTCGTCCCGTCACGACTAAATCGCCGCGCCTGACATCACCCATCGGCACGGCACGCGCGCCGGTCTTGTTGGGGGTTACCACAATCCCGAGATCCATCTCGATGCCTTCAACGTCGATCCATTGCCCTGCAAGCCTGACCTGGGTGGGCAAGTGCGTGGTGGCATAAAAATCTTCTGGGAAGACGCCGTCGGACGGCGCCGTCTTGCATTGACAGTCGAGCTCCCGTTCAACGGATGCACCGTGAGGTTGAATGGCTCGGAGAATATCGGCGAGAAGGGTCGTTGAGGAAGCTCGGACCACGATGCGTGCGCGGGAAGGTTCGTTGCGTGTTTTCCCGATTGAGACCTCTTCAAGATCGAACGTCCCGCCCATCATCAGAATCGTGTCCAACACCTTGGCCAGGATCAGCGAATCGATGATGTGCCCGCTGAGAACGACGGTTTCTTGGGCTGCAGCCATTTGAGAGGCTCCTCTCTTATAATTTTATCACGCGGACCGATGTCCACGTGTCAGCCCAATTCGGGTACTTTCATCACTTCTCGCAGGACGCTCGTGGCGTAAGCGCCGGGAGGAAGCGAAAACGACAGGGTCATAACTGAGCGGTCAAGCGTCCAGTCCAGGTCCGCCAATGGAACGCGAAGGGATCGGCGCTCGCCGCGAAACCCGCAGGCCTTCGCTGCCTCTACGAGGCTCTCGGGCGTCGATCCGTTCTCGATGACTACTGCCCGCTCAATCTCGCCCGGCTCGCCGCTCGCCCAGGACACGCGAGAGCCGAATAGAATGCCTGTGGGGCTGATCTCGAATCGATCGGCGCGCGCCTGCTCTGTCCCGGCATCTTCGACAAGGAAGCAGGCTCCATTGTCCATTTTCATGGCCCAATCGCCAGCGAGAACTCGATCGATGCGATCGATCCGGCGAGCCAGAATTTGGTTGAAGACGTACGATTGAAACGTATTGAGGTACCACATCCGCTTCGCGCGGCTCATCCTCTCTCGTTTGGACGCATCCATGAGCAGCGCTGCACCGACCTGATAGTTCTCTCCGCTCTTTCCCTGCCGTTGCGGACCGAAGTAGTTGGGAACGCCGCGGCGCGATAATTCCTCGAGAACCGACGGCACCACCTCTTTGGCCCGTGCGTCGACATCGCGAATCACCAGCCG
>CAMLHQ010000074.1 GCA_946479785.1 uncultured Nitrospira sp. | reverse complement strand
TGATGGCACCTTCGACCTCCGAGGGGCCCATTCCTTTGTAAAAGGTAGCGACTGCTACGACGGGCAGATTGATCTCCGGGAAGATGTCCACGACCATTTTCTGGTAGGACACCACGCCTAAAATGATGACGATCAGGCTGATCGCCACCACCGCATAGGGATTTTTTAACGCTGCGCGAACCATGCCGGGTTATACACTCCCGATTGCCGAAACACATGGTACTTACGTGGCATTGGATCGCCGCCGGGCGATCGAATGGAGAACGGGAATAAACAACAGCGTCATAAAAGTCGACACCGTCAGCCCTCCGATCACAGCACGTGCCAAGGGCATATTCGCTTCGCTGCCCTCTCCGATCCCGAGCGCCATTGGGGCGAGACCGATGACGGTGGCTAGCGAGGTCATCAGGATAGGCCGGATCCGCAAGCGCCCCGCTTCCACCACGGCTTCTTCGAGCGGCATTCCTTCGCGTAGACGATTATTGGCAAAATCAACAAGCAATACGCTATTCGAGACGACGATCCCGATCATCATGAGCGTGCCGATCATGGACTCGACATTCACAGATGTGTTGGTCATGAAGAGCATCCAAATGACTCCGATGAATCCTAAAGGAACGGCAAACATGATCACAAACGGGTCCAACCACGACCTGAACAAGCCGACCATGACCAGATAGATGAATACCATCGCCAGCGGGAGCGTTCCGCCGAAGCCGGTGAAGGCAGCGCGCATGCTGTCAATCTCGCCTTTGAAGGTCACGATGACATCTTTTGGATGAGTAATTTGTGAAACCACTTCTTCGACCTGACTGGCAACTCTCCCCAGATCATTCCCGTTCACACTTACCAGCACGTCCATGGTCCGTTGGAGATTGTAATGATCCACGGTCTCGGGTCCGGACTGCCTGGTCACATACGCCAGGTCCCGCAGCATAATCGGCGCGCCGCTCTCACGCTCGACACCCGGCAACCGGAGGCGCTCAGGAAAAGGGGTCTGTCCCAAGGCCAACGAACTGCCCAGCATCTGCGTCCCTCCCATCGTCGCCGAAGCCGGGTGGCCGATCCGCACCCCCACGATGGGGGTATTCAAAAAATCCTCAAATTTAACCAGCGCCTGTTCAGGGAATTGTGTCACGACGAAGTAGGCATTGTTCGAGCGCGGATCGATCCAATACCCAGGATTTAATGTGACGTTCGAGCTTAAACCTGTAATGAGATCTGCCACGATGCCCTTTTCCTGAAGACCGACATACGACGCTCTGGAACGATCGATGTCCAGATGGACCTCCGGATAATCCATTCCTTGCCTGACCTGCACATCGGTCGTTCCGGGAATCAGCGCCACGCTGTTTCGAATCCGGTTGGCAGTGTCGGCCAAATCTGAAAGATTCCTTCCACTGACTTTAATATCGATAGGAGCGGGAAGCCCGAAATTGATCACATCACTCACGATCCCGCCGGTTTGAAAAGAGAACTTGAGGCCGGGCAATTCCTGAATGAGCCGGGAACGGAGTTTTGTGATCACCGCATCCGTTTTGCTTCTATGATCCCGCTTGAGCGCAACAAGGACGAAGGCCTGATGCGGCCCGTTCACTGGCGTATACAGGACCATCCATCCCTGTGGCAGCCCGATATTGGAAACAATTTGATCTAATTCATCAGGAGGGACTGCTTCGCGGATCAAGGCTTCCACCTGACTAATGATGGCCTCGGTGTTTTCAACCCTCGTCCCTTCTGGTGCAGACATATTCAGGATGAACGATCCTGCATCCACCTTCGGGAAAAATTCCGTGGCCAGCTTGGGTGTCATGAGCAGGGAACCGACGAACAGTGCGGTCACGACAACAACTACCACCGCCTTGTGCGCCAGGCACCAGCGCAGCACCCTGATATAATGTTCGACGAATACGTCGAAGAAACGAAGCCGATCCCAAAATTCCTGTAGTCCGCTGAACACCGAGCGACGCGAGGATCCGTGCTCGTACCCATGTCCTGTGCGCAAAAGCCGCTCCATCGCAACAGGGGCTACGGTCAAGGCCACCAGATAGGAAGCGATCATTGAATAGGCGACTGCCAGCGCCAGCGGGACGAACAAGAATTTGATCACGCCCGTAAAGAAGGCGATCGGGAGAAACACCAGAAACACGGTTACGGTGATCACCAGCATCGGTAGCGCCACTTCCGTGACGGCGTCTCCAGCCGCCTGCAACGATGTTTTCCCCATTTCTAAATGGCGATGGAAATTTTCCACGACCACGATGGCATCATCCACCAGGCGCCCGACCGCAAGCGCCAGTCCGCCCAGCGTCATGATGTTGACGGTATGTCCCGTGAAATATAGCCCGATAAAGGCGGCCGTCACTGAGAGCGGGATGGCCATGGCAATGATGACAGTGGAACGCAGACTTCCGAGAAAAATCAGTACCATGAGGCAGGCCAATCCGCCGCCTAACAGCCCTTCATGTTCCAGGGTCTGAATAGCTTGTCGAATATAGATCGACTGGTCAAAGAGCAACTTGACGATCAGCTCTTTTGGTAGACCCACGAGTTTTGGCAGGACCTCCTTGATGCCGTCGATCACTTGAATCGTATTAGCCCCCGCTTGTTTCATGATCGGGAGATAGACGGCCCGATGGCCGTTGATCCGGACCACGTTGGTCTGGATCATCGTGGAATCGACCGCCTGTCCCACGTCCCGCAACGTGATCGGCACGCCGTTGACGACCTTCAGCGGGATATCATTCATCTCGTCGATGACCTTGATCATGCTGTTGGTATAGACGTTGTAGTCGAAATCTCCAATCTTCACATTGCCAGCCGGGAGCAGGGCCGTTTGATCATTGACGGCATTGACGATTTCCTGGGTTGAGATGCCGCGGGCCTGCATCTGTGTGGGATCAAGAAAGACGGTGATCTGCCGCACCGTCCCGCCAAAAGTCGTCGGAAATGCGATCCCCGGTACGTTGCCCAGTTGAGGCCGCACGTTGAAGTAGGCCAGATCCCGGACCTCTTTCTCCCCCATCGTCTCACTGCTCGTTGTCTGGACGGCGATCGGCAAGCTCGCCGCCCCGAACTTGATGATGACCGGCGGGAAGATTCCCTGTGGCAGATACCGCAGCCCCGAGTAGGTGAGACTGGTAATTTCGGCCAACCCTGCATTCACGTCGTACGACGGGTGGAAATAGATCTTGATGAGACTCACGCCCGGTAATGAACGGGATTCGATGTGCTCGACATAGGAGGCCTGCAGAAAGAGCTGCTCCAGACGCAGCGTGATGGCACCTTCGACCTCCGAGGGGCCCATTCCTTTGTAAAAGGTAGCGACTGCCACGACGGGCATATTGATTTCCGGGAAGATGTCCACGACCATTTTCTGGTAGGACACCACGCCCAATATGATGATGATCAAGCTGATGGCAATGACAGCGAAGGGATTGTGGAGAGCAGCACGAACCATGAAGCGCAGTTCCTTCTCTATGTCAGGTATGCATGGGCAAAATGGGCATCGGGCCCTGCGTCATATAGCCTTCCACGTGTGCGTCAGAGGGTCATGCAATCGACCTCGTAATGGAGGACATTCTCTGGCATAGGACCATGAATTCTTCAATAGTTTTTCCAGGGTTGGGTCCAGCGATTGGCGAGAGAGCAGTCCCAAGAAAGCACATTATAGAAGATACATCATGGGCTTAGCCAGACTGTTCAGGTCGGATAAAACGACGAGAACCGCAAGGTAGGGCTGGAAAGTTCATGGTGATTCAGTTATGCCAGACTGTCGCTATGGGTTTTCCCCGCTTCCGCCTCGACAACAGTGTGTCAATCTGTCACAGCCGTGTCAGATCGATTCGGTTCTGAAGCACGGTCCCTTCATTGCCAGCGATCGACTTTCCTGTTTCTTGCGCCTTCAGCGGAGAGGGCCGAACGACCTACCTCAGAGGTGTGCACCGCGCGATAGTCAGCAATTGTAGTGCCAGTTTACAATTGGGCGAATCCGCGCTTTCTGATCCCTCGGATCCGTATGAGGAGCGATCTCGCACATGGCGCACAGTGCGGATGCGTCATCAGGGCCTGCCAACAAGAAACAATTAAGGTGCCTGTCCGGGTCAAAGTTTTCTTACAACGATAATATCTTGAATATCCTTATGGAGGTTGTGACGGTTCTACGGTTCTAAGGATGGACTAACTATTGCATTAATTAGGTTGGAGACGTAGCAGTCCACCCGAAACTGAGCCGGGTCCTGATCGGCAGACAGGGCAGTATGGCAGCGGTACCTGGGTTGAACGGTTCGGATCGATTCGTTGAAAAGCGGATTTTGGCACTGCTGCGGGAAAGACCACAATGGACCTTCACCTCTCTTGCCGATGCCATTCCCAACCATCCATGGCGCGTGCTGTTTAGAGCGCTCGGTCAATTGCAGGAACAACAACAGGTTAAATTGTCGCCTCTTCCATGGGACTACGAAATTCTGCTGCAATCCTCTATACGGTCCGCGAGGGATAAGCGCAGAACCCAGGTCTGAGCATGTCGTGGCTTGGATCGATTCACTCAAGAGCATTAGGTCTTCTGCTAGCCTTCATGTTCCTAAGCTGCGGGGCGCGGACGCGTGAACTTGATCTGTCGAGCTACGACTTGGCACAGGATCAACGGAAGATTGCCCAATATTACACTCAGGAGGCCGCAAGGTTCAGAGAGAAGTCGGAAACAATGTTGACGCGAGCTGCCATCTACGAACAGCTGTTTGGACGAAATTCCGATTGGGTGGCAGGAGCCCGCCTGTTGGCACAGTCATATGAAGAGGAGGCTCGTGAGCATGAGCGGATGGCGAGTAAGCATGTGGGTGCCGGCCGCCATTGATGTGCCGTGTGGCCTTCCGTGCAGAGTCTCCTCTAGACGAATAGACGAATGATAACCGGAAAGGAGGCTACGATGCGTAAGATGACCCTCACATGTCTCATTATCGGATCGCTTCTGTCCCTTGAGGCTTGTGGAACAACCGTCATTCCCGGGGAACGAGGTCTTCGCTGGTATCCGCTGACAGAAGGGTTGACAACCGAGACCTTGAAGAGCGGCTTCTACTGGCGGGCTCCTTGGAATGACATCTTTCGTTATGACGTCAGGTGGCAGAGTTACACGGAAAATATTGATGCGCTGAGCGCCGACGATCTGCAGGTCTTAGTGAAGGCCGCCGTCATCGTGCGGCCGATTCCAGAGGAAGTTTATTTTCTCGCACAAGAGGTGGGTACGGACTTCTATCCGCGAGTAATCAAGCCGGAATTCATGGCGGCGGTCCGAAGCGTCGTGTCTGGCTACCCTATGGTGACCGTTCCGGAAAGAAGCGCAGAGATTGCCAGTAAGGTCCAGGCCGTCGTGGTGGAAAAACTCAAAGGAAGGCATCTGGAGATCCAAAGCATCGCCCTGGCCGACATTGATTTCCCACAGGTGGTGCTGAGCGCCATCGAGCAAAAACAGGCCAAAGAACAGGAAAAGGAGCAAAAGGAATTTGAGCTGGTCATCGCCTCGAAGAACGCGGATATCGCACGGACACGTGCCAAAGGCGAAGGTGACGCTATCCGGATACGATCAGAAGGAGAGGCCGAGGGAGTCAAAATCCGCGCGGCCGGTCAGGCCAAAGCACAGGAAACCATTTCCAGGACACTCACGCCGGATTATCTTCGCTATAAACTCTACGACAGTCAGAACTCGAAACTCGTCCTGCTACCCGAAAACCTCAACATCCCGATTCTTGTGAACCCCGACATGGAGCCACGACACATGTCTCGTGACGCGTTGTCTCAAGCCGAATCGGAACTACCTAGTCCGTGAGCAGGGAAGGAGCCGATACGCCGGTGAACCAGTGGTTTCATGGAAGCAGAGCCTCCGGCCAGGTATGATAAGAGCGAGCGAGGCGGCCTGTCATGCGGGCAAAATGGTTTGAAGGTATCTTAATTTGGGTTGTGATTACCGGGATCGTGTTGGTCGGCCTGGCGATCATACTCATCCACGTTCTCGATAGACAAATCATCGAACAGGCCGCCGCGAGAAATATGCACGCTGAGTTTCTCCGCGCCGCGAGCTCAGTGAGCAGGATCATCAGTAAATCCGGGAACATCCACAACGTCAATGCACTAGAAGAGGCATTCGAAGACATCTTTGAACTCCGGCCAGGCATCCGCAGGTTGTCGGTGTACGAAATTTCGCCACAAGGCGGCCTGTTAGTCCACACCAACGATCTCGATGTCGCCCCGACTGCGTTAAGTGAGGCTGAGTTAGGCGAGATCAAAGCCGGCCGTTCCGTGACTCAGTTTGATTCTGCAAGCTCCGGTCGGGCCTGGCTGATCACTGCTCCGATTCTCATTGAAGGACGTGTCATCGGAGCATTGCGTGGTCGCTATTCGCTTTGGAAATACGACGCGTTGATTCAACAGGAAAGTCGACTCGCCCAGGATGTCGGTGTCGGCGCCGTCATCCTGACCTCTTTGGTGTTTCTTGCGTTAATTCGCATTAAGGTGCATCGGCCTATAGGTGAGCTATTACGGGCCATGCGGCGGGCTGAAGCAGGGGATTTGACGAGCCAGGCTCCCCTCAACGGGCCCGCTGACATTCAAGAAGTGTCGCAGCAGTTTAATCGGATGCTTGATCGAGTACGGGAAGGAGTGGCGGCAAGAGAGGATCTGCTCGGAGAAATCAGAGGATTTAACGAAATTTTGACGAAAAGAGTGACCGAGACAAGAAATGATTTGCATCGGGCCAACACCATGCTGGTGGAAGCTCGAATCCAGACCGAGCGGGCAGAGAAATTAGCGGCGCTGGGGGAATTGTCGGCCGTGGTGGCGCATGAGCTGGGAAATCCGCTGAATTCGATTTCCGGTCATATACAGTTGTTGCTCAAAGAGGCAGACCCAAACGCAGATCATCGGCATCTGACCATTATTCGTTCGGAGATCGACCGGATGGTGACGATCATACAGCATATCCTGGAATCGACTCGACTCCAGGTACAATCGGTTCCAGTCGATCTCAACCAGCTCATTCGCGATATTCAGAAACTGATCGCACCGGGTCTCTCCGAAAAACATATTGTGCTTAAAATGGAGCTGGACGAATCGTTACCCTGTGTCGCTGGAGATCCACGGGCTCTCCACGGCATGATCTTCAATCTGGTGACGAACGCGATTCAAGCCATGCCGGCTGGCGGCGAGTTATCGGTGAAAAGTTTCCAGCCGGTCAACGAGCATGTGGAGGGAATGGTCATCATTCAGGGGGACGCTTCCTTAAAGAAAGGAACCGTGCGACTCAAACTCTCCGATACCGGTCAAGGAATCCCATCCGATCGCTTGATCAAAATATTCGAGCCATTTTTCACAACAAGACAAAACATGGGAGGCACCGGATTGGGATTGGCGATTTGCCATCGAGTCGTTTCCTCGCTCGGTGGACGGATGGTCGTGCAGAGCGCCGTCGGCCAGGGTAGTTGCTTCATCATCGATTTGCCGCTATGGAATGACCCGCGTGTAGGAGGCCGGTCCTGTGGATAATACTCATTGCATTCTGATTGTTGACGATGACCAGCGAAACCGGGAAATGTTGGCCGAGGCGCTCCGACAGGCCGACTTCCACGTCGATCTTGCCAGCAGCGGCGAGGAAGCGATCGAAAAGGGAGGGCGCCGAGAGTATGACGCCGTCTTTAGCGATATCAAGATGACTTCGATATCCGGCATGGAAGTCTTGGATACATTTCGGGCCATCGCACCTGAAACTCCGGTGGTCCTCATGACGGCGTTCGGGTCGGTCGACACAGCAATCCGCGCCATGAAGGAAGGCGCCTTCGACTACATCACGAAGCCCGTGAACCTCGACGAATTGGTTCTCGTGGCCCATAGGGCCGTCGAACATAGTCGTCTCATCCGCGACCATCGTCATTTGCAACACGTGTTCAGCGAGCGACCGCGCGCAGCGTCCCTTATCGGACAAAGCCGAAATATGGTCGAGGTATTTAAGATCGTCGGCAAGGTAGCCCGCAGTCGAACGGCAGTCCTGATTCAGGGGGAGAGCGGGACCGGGAAAGAACTGATCGCCCGTGCAATCCATGACAACAGCCCACGGGCCACCCACCCTTTTGTTGCCGTGAATTGCAGCGCCATTCCGGACTCGCTTCTTGAAAGCGAATTATTCGGGCACGTCAAAGGCTCCTTCACGGGCGCTCATACCTTTCGGCGCGGATTGTTGGAGGAATCCAGCGGTGGAACCTTCTTCCTGGACGAGGTTGGAGAACTGTCTCCCGCCGGTCAAGCGAAATTGTTGCGCGCGCTGCAAGAGGGCGAGATCAGGAGAGTCGGCAGCAATGAGACGGTATCCGTTGATCTTCGGGTGATCGCTGCCTCTCGCCGCAACCTTTATCAGTTGCTGAATATGGGACGGTTCCGGGAAGACCTGCTCTATCGTTTGAATACCGTGACCATTATGCTGCCTCCTCTCAGAGAGAGGCCTGAGGACATCCCCCTCCTCGCAGAGTTCTTTCTCAGCCGATACAGCGCGGAAAAGGAGTCAACGATTACGTCGCTGTCGGCGAGCGTAAAGCAGGCTCTTCTTCGTTACACCTGGCCTGGGAATGTCCGAGAGTTGGAACATGTGATCGAGCGGGCCGTGGCGCTGGCCACCCACAGTGTGTTGTCCTTGGACGATCTTCCTCTAGAAATTCGCGACCGCAGGAACAATCAGCATGGCAGCGCAGAGGGTCTGCCCGGGACACTGAGCGCACAGCAGCGCGAGCACGTCCTGAAGGTATTGGAATCGACGAAAGGCAACAAAGAACAGGCGGCACGCTTGCTGGGCATCAGCCGGCGCACGCTCTATCGCCTGCTCGACCGCTACGGCTTGTCCAAAGCTCCTGTATCGTCTGAACCGACCACCTTCGATTCCAACGCACACTAGCTTCTCCTCCATCCTACCTCCAACGATCATTTATAACAGCCTGTGTCGACTTGGCATGCCATGACACATTGACACAGAGCACGACGCCACATTGATCCGACGACATTCGTATAAGCCCCTTCTTCTGCCTACTCGTTGTTGAGCGGGATCGGTTGCCGCCAGCACACGGTTGGCATCACTATTGCTCGATTAATTTCGTCGCAACAGCAAAGCCAAGGAGAAGACTATATGGAATGCGGACGGTGCGGAGGTTTTTTAGTCGTGGAGAAAGAGTGTGACGAGACCGTAGCCGTATTGGAGCCGCGCATACCTACCACCAGATGCGTCAATTGCGGGAATCTGGAAGATTCATTGAT
This sequence comes from uncultured Nitrospira sp., assembly GCA_946479785.1. The sequence goes on along the minus strand of CAMLHQ010000074.1, from coordinate 6,554 downwards.
TCGATTGAACCGTGCCCCCCGATCATTTTTTGCGCGAACGGTTCCAAATGGAGAAGGGGGCATGGAAGCGCGGAGCAACGAGGTCCTGCGGCAATCATAATAAAGAGGAGGTCGTCATGGATGGATATGGTAAGCGAGTCCTCGTTGTGGATGACGATGAGAATACCAGATCGCTCATCGGCATTTTGCTTGAGCATGCCGGCTACAACGTTGTGCAGGTTTGCGATGGCCTTGATGCATTGCAGGAAATCAAGAAGCGACATTTCGATGTCGTCGTGACCGACTGGGTCATGCCCGTGCTGAATGGGCTGGACCTGATTCGGCGCATCCAAGAGATGTCTCCTCAGATGCCCGTGATTCTGGTGTCCGGCAGCCTTCCGGAACGCATAAGGACAGCGGATGCTTCTCACTGGTTCACGTGCCTGCGAAAGCCATTTGACAACTACGAGTTCCTCGATCTTGTACGCTCCGCTGCACAAGTATCGGTGAGCGATGTGGCGTCAACCATCCCATCAAGATAACGGATGGCATCTGTCACCCACTCAAGAGGTACGCGATGAAAGAATCCCCCCAACTCTTGGCGTCCTCAATGAAGATAGGAGTGGGGGTTTATTGAGCATGGTTGCTCTGCGGCTGGATCGTTGCCAGGATGAAAAGTATGATTTCGATCTACTCTGCATTGGCAGCGGACCCGCCGGTCAGCGGGCGGCAATTCAAGCTGCCAAACTTGGGAAACGGGTGGCCGTCGTGGAACGTAGACGCCTCCTGGGGGGTGTCTGTGTAGAGACTGGTACGATTCCGAGCAAGACCTTTCGCGAAGCCGTGTTGTCCTTTCTGAGCGCCGCCCATCACCTTGAGCAACACGTGGACAATCGCGTTGACAGCCGCCCAACGGCCGATCAGCTGTTGTCGCGTGTCGAGGAGGTGACCAAGCGCGAAGTCGAGGTGGTCGCCGACCAACTTCGCCGAAATGGCGTGGTGTTGATGCAAGGGGAAGGGTCATTCAAAGACGCCCATACCCTTGTGGTGATCAACGATCGCGAATGCAGGACGATCACAGCGGCCAACATTTTAATTGCGGTCGGAACGGTCACTGCTTTCCCCGATGGCGTCTCCGTCGACGGGGATGTCATTTTGACCAGTGACGACATGGCCAAGCTGAAGCGATTACCCCGCAAGATGGTCATCATCGGCGGCGGTATCGTTGGAGTTGAATACGCCTCTATGCTGGCCGCCTTAAAAATCAACGTCACACTGATAGACAAGCGAACGCATCTTCTGGACTTTTTGGACGCCGAGATCGTGGAAGAATTGATGCATCAAATGCGGAATCGCAACGTCACGTTTCGTCTGGGAGAAGCAGTCGAGAAACTCGAATTGACTGACGGTCAGCCGCGTCTTGCCATCGTAACCCTCGAGTCCGGGAAGCGCATCGTGGCTGAATCGGTCCTCTATTCAGTGGGCAGAGTCGGAGCTGCCGATCGACTCAACCTCGGTGCGGCCGGACTCACCGCCGACAAGCGAGGTCGCCTGACGGTGGACGCTCAATTTCGGACTGAAGTCCCCCATATCTTTGCTGCGGGCGACGTCATCGGCTATCCCAGTCTCGCTTCGACCTCTGCATCTCAAGGCCGTCAGGTCGCTTGCCACGCATTCGGAGTCGATATCGACCCGCTCCCCCAGCATCTGCCCGTAGGCATTTATGCGATTCCTGAAATTTCCATGGCCGGACCTCCGGAGCATATCCTGACCGAGCAGCGCATTCCCTACGAAACCGGTATTGCAAGGTACCGAGAGATCGCAAGGGGACAAATTCTTGGTGATGACAGCGGTCTGGTCAAACTTCTCTTTCATCGGGAGGACCATCGTCTCCTCGGTGTCCATGCGATCGGCACCGGCGCAACAGAGCTGATTCATATCGGACAGGCAGTACTCGACCTTAACGGCGGGTTGAATTACTTCTTGCGTGCGGTCTTCAACTATCCAACATTCGCCGAATGTTACAAGGTCGCCGCGTTGGATGCTTTCAACAAACTATCGATGGAATGACCCAAAGACTGGAGGGACCCGCAGCTATGGCAACGCACACTGTTTTTCCAAACTGGTCTCTGTCACTCGTCATGCTTGTCGGATGCGCCACGTCCGGATTCAACGCCAAAGGACCGCTGGCCGAGACGGTCTCGAAGCCAAGTCCGTCACCGGAAGAGATAACCCACCGATTCGATTACTGGCGTGAAGAGGCGACGGAATTACACGACATGGCTGCACGCAGAGAGCGTGAAGCGGACGTGCTTTCGAAGAGGAACGGCGGGGCGTCAGCAGAGGAACTCGTCACCCGCATGCGCACGCTCGCCAAGCAACTTCATGACGCAGCCGAGTACGCAGATGAGCAGGCCCAGGAAGCTCAGCGCCGAGTCATGCAGGCAGTTACACCATAACCATACGTGCTACCTCTCCCAAGACCTCGTGCTATTCTGAGCCCTCGTGCTAATCTGAAGGCTATTGGGATTACGAAGTTAGAGCAGAAGATATGAGTTCCGAAGACGATTCCCACAGTTGGGGACTCCAGACACCAGTCGGTTCACGTCGCACCTTTTTCAGATGGGTGACGGCCGGAGTAGCCGGTCTCATCGGAGTGGGGCTTGCGGTCCCATTGCTCGGCTATGTGATTTCCCCAGCCTTGAAACGGCGGGTCCGGCCGTGGGTCGATGTCGGCAGTGTGCAAGATCTCCCGATCGGTGATCCGAAACAACTCGAACATGTCACGACGATCCAGGACGGATATTTGAAAAGCCGATCTCAGAAGGCGATCTGGGCGGTGAAGCAAGCGGACGGACAGGTCAAGGTCTTCTCTCCAATGTGCACCCATCTCGGCTGCGGATATCGCTGGGATGGCGGCGAGAAGAAGTTTAAATGTCCCTGCCACGGGAGCATGTTCGACATAGAGGGACACGTATTGGCTGGACCCGCGCCGCGCCCGCTGGATCTCTTGCCCTCCAAGATTGAGAACGGCCGGCTGCTCGTGGTCTTTAAGGAATTCAAGTCCGGCACTGCACAACTGATAGAACTGTAGGAGGGATGATGGCGACAGACGTGTTCGGGATGAAGCTTCCGATTAGGCGCTGACGTGGCTTCACGACTCTATGAATGGCTCGATAGCCGGCTCAATCTCAAGCCGGTCGAACGGACTCTCCTTGACGAACCCATTCCAGGAGGAGCCAGCTGGATTTATGTGTTTGGTTCTGCCACGCTGTTCTTGTTTCTCCTTCAAGCCATCACGGGAATGTTTCTCGCCCTCTACTATACCCCGACACCCGACCATGCTTACGATAGCATCCGCTTCATCGAGACGGAGGTGATATTCGGCGCCTTCGTCCGCGGCCTTCACCACTGGGGTGCCTCAGCCATGGTGATAGCGATCGGGCTCCACATGCTGCAAACCTTCCTCTATGGCGCCTACAAACCTCCGCGGGAAGTGATGTGGATGGTCGGTATCCTACTGTTCCTGCTGGTGATGACATTTGCGTTTACGGGCTATCTTCTGCCGTGGGATCAGACCGCGTACTGGGCGACACAGATCGGAATCAACATGGTGGGAACGATCCCGCTGATCGGCGACTTCATGATGAGAGTGCTGCGGGGCGGCGAGACGCTTGGGGCATTAACCCTGTCACGCTTCTTTGCGATTCATGTGCTCTTTCTGCCCAGTATTCTCGTCGCGCTGATCGTGTCGCATCTCTTTATCCTCCGCCGTGTCGGCCCGGCCGGGCCATGGAACGACGTCCGAGCGTCGTTAGGCAGTGAGACATTTTATCCGCGCCAGGTCTATATGGATGCCGTCGTGATCTTCGGCGTGTTTGTGGTCGTGGCGGCGGCGGCGCTTGCGATTCCATTCCCGCTGACAGATAAGGCGGATCCCTCTGATACCAGTTTTGTCCCGGTGCCTGAATGGTATTTCTTGTTTTATTACGAGTTGCTCAAGTACGTGCATGGTCCCTTTGAGCCGTTGGCGACCTGGATTCTCCCACTGCTGGTTATCCTCATCATGCTAGCCTGGCCGTTCATTGATCGGAACCCTGCACGGAACCCCATCAGGCGACCCGTCGCACTGGGTGCGGGCGCTGTTTTTCTCGTCGTGGTGCTTTCGCTGCTGGGGCTTTCCATCAAGAATCTCTACGCGGTTCCTCGAATCGATCCGGCAGTGGCGCGAGGAAAGGCGCTCTATGCCCAGTTTGGATGTGCGGGCTGTCATCGAATTCACGGCGCCGGAGGAGCGGTCGCGCCGGATTTGTCCTTCGTGGGAGACGTGAGACCTGAGCGAGAATGGCATCTGAAACATTTCAAGGATCCCCAATCAGTGTCGCCTGGCTCCTTCATGCCAAAGTTTCCATTGACCGACGAACAGTTGAACGATCTGACGAGCTACGTGCTCAGCCTGAAGCGAACGTCTTGAGCGCCCAATTGACAGCGGATCTCAACGCAACAGGTCAGCATCAGCGACACATTCGCACCGGAAGATTATAGCGACGGCCTCGCCACACATATCGAAGTGAAGAATGCGTACCCCGGAGAAGCACTAAACCCTAAACCCTATTTCTTTAGCCGGACCACAACCGCTCCCATCAGGTCACCCTTCTTGAAATCCCTCCGGATACTCTTCGGATGATTATTGTGGCAATCGACGCAGCTTTGTCCAATCGCGAAGTCACCTGCAATACCCTTGTAGTCTTTCCCATCCGCGAAGGTAAGGACCTTCAGCGATGGTTCCGCAACCAGGCGTTTCAACGCGTCGACTTCCGCTTCTGTTTTGGGGAAATTGGAGCTGTACAGGGGACTTAATGATATCAGACCGACCTCCACATCTTTCACCAGCGATCTCATCTCTTGGCCCGCGACCTTTACAAACTGAAACGGCAGCATAACGGCGTGATCATCCGTCATCCATTCCTCTTTCGACTCAATGCCCAGCGGCTTTACTCGTTCCGTGATCTGCTCGACATAGACGGTGCGAAACGCCTGCACAGTAGCCAAAAGATAGCGAACGACCAGATCCCTTGAAACCTCCGCAAGACCCTGTAATGGCAGGATCAAACACAACCCGATCACCCCCGCCACCACCAACCCCAGACGAGATCTGCCCCTAGGTACCATTTGAACCTCCTTCAGTCCTTGCAGTAGCTGCCTAAATTCCTGCTTGCATCAACCGCCGCCCCTGCGACGACGATGCCGCGGAAGCAGAGAGGCATCCTGACTTGCCCAACGCAGCGCTTGCCACATCCTTGCGCTTGCAGCTATGGACTCAAGCAGCGGGCTGTTTCCTTACCTTCCTTTCGCACAGTGCGAACTGTGCGAGTCCGCTCTATATTTAAGAGACTCTCACAAAAAACACCGGAAATCATTGGGTTTTCAAGACGGCACGTGCCTTGCTCATCCCGCATAGGTAGAAACCTGCTAAGAGGAGAACATCCGGTGCGAACCTTGCTGAACAAATGCGGAGACCGTGAGTTGTTGTGGGTCATGTTGGTGCTGGTCGCTCTGATCGTCTTGGGTGTGAGAGGCGTTGCGGGCGCTGCTACCCCTGCAGTCGCAGGACCAAACGACTGGGAACTGGCATCTGTGGTGGCCGGAAAAGATACTGCCTCGGAAGTGGAACGCAAGCTCGGTCAAACCGCCTGTCTGATGCCCAGTGCTACCGGCGATACCGTCTCCTATCTTTACAACGTTGCGGCCCCAAAGGGCGCCTATTATCTTCGCCTCGACGTCAACGGCCACGTGGATGCCATGACAGTATCTCAGGATCCTCCCATCGTCGGTGTCTGTTATGCCCCCATGCGCACATCCTCGCCCATCAGAACCGGAAAAGGTATCGAGCTGGGCGCGACTATGGAGGACGTCATCAAGCTTTATGGCGAGCCGACGGCACGCTTTACGGTCGGCCCGATGGCGCGGCTTCGCTATGAGACGATGTACCATCGGCCGTTCGAGTGGGACTTGGTGTTTCGAAACGGCCGGCTCGTGGAATGGACCGTGGCAACCGAGGAATAAGGGCATTAGTAGTCCTGCCTGTAGCGATAGCGTAGCAACACCGCCTCGGCCCGTCGTTGAGCCGGAGCCATCTGCGGCAGGTCCGAATAATCCCGGACCACATCCGATGCCATGCTTTCTCCCACCGCAATGCTTCCCTGTTTGATGAACTCGTCCGCCACATTCATAAAAAGCGTGGTTCGTTGTTCCAGCGAAGCGACCAGGCCGCCGGGAAATGTTTTGTGCGCATCGCGATACGTCCGATAGAGCGCGAACCCGTGGTCCAAGTATTCGCGTACGCTGCCTTCATAATCTTTCAAAAGTTCCAAGGATTCTGCCTTCTTATACGATTCACCTGCCGCCAATACCTTGCTCTGTAATTCTGCATCCTCTCGCTCCCACACGGCTAAACCATCCTGCGTGAGAAGCGCCTCCATCGAAACTGCATCACTAGTTCGACCACTCACACAGGCTTGCATAATCCCCGCAATCGCACATATCGTGCTGGCCAAAAGCACCGACCGCGTCAA
>CAMLHQ010000073.1 GCA_946479785.1 uncultured Nitrospira sp. | reverse complement strand
TCACACCAAACGAGATGAGGACAGCATGGACATCCACAAACAACGACTGATCGCGAGACGAACAGCATGCCTTCTCTGCATCACCCTCATTGCCGCTCTCTTGTCCTGGGCAGGCGGGCTACCGGTGTGGCTGGCCTATGGAGAAGAACCGGCTCCTCATACAGCCGGGATGGTCCTAAAGGATGTTACTCAGGGCAGCCTGCTCTTCAGGACCAATCAAGTCGGCCGCTACATCCCGGCGCCCATGTTGAAAACCGATGTGGAGATTTCAATCACCGGGATTATCGCCAGAACGAAACTCACACAAGAATTTCTGAACCCGAGCCGGGAAAAGGACGACTGGGCCGAGGGCATCTATGTCTTTCCCTTGCCGGAGACTGCCGCGGTTGATCATCTACGGATGAAAGTTGGCGAGCGCACAATTGTGGGCGAGGTCAAGGAGCGGGCCGAGGCCAAGAAAGTCTATGAGCAGGCCAAGCAGGAAGGAAAGAGGGCAAGTTTAGTTGAACAAGAACGGCCGAACATGTTTACGACCTCCGTCGCGAACATCGCACCAGGCGACAAGATCACGGTCGAGATCGAATACCAGGAGACGGTTCATCAAGATCAGGGCACGTTCTCTCTGCGATTCCCCATGGTCGTCGGCCCTCGCTACATTCCCGGCACCGCGGTCGTCATGGAGGATCAGCCACCGGGTCGCGGATGGTCACAGGATACGGATCGCGTCACCGATGCCTCCCGGATCACTCCGCCGGTCCAACGTCCTCAGCACGGCCCGATCAATCCGGTCAGTCTCACGGTGGATCTGGCCGCCGGCTTTCCGCTCGGCAAGGTCGAGTCGACCTATCATGAGATCTTAAGCATTGCGGATTCGGATGGCCGTCAACACATCTCGCTTCGCCAGGATTACGTCCCTGCCAATCGGGATTTTCAACTCACTTGGAAACCCGCCTCTGGACAGGCTCCCACCGCCACCGTCTACCGGCAACAGCAAGGAGAGAGCGCCTACGTCTTCTTGATGGTCACCCCACCGGCATCGGACCAACCGGCCACGAATGTGCCGCGCGAAACGATCTTTGTGATCGATACCTCCGGCTCAATGGCCGGCACGTCGATCGAACAGGCCAAGGCGGCGCTCCTCCTCGCGTTGAATCGCCTCACAGCCCAGGATAATTTCAACGTGATTCAGTTCAACAGCGTCACACACGTGCTCTTCTCCCAGCCGCAACCGGTGAAGACGGACACGCTTCACAAGGCAGTCCATTATGTCGAGCAGCTTCATGCCAATGGAGGCACAGAAATTCTTCCCGCCTTGAAGATGGCTCTCAAAGGGGGTCCTCCATCGACACACCTGCGACAAGTGATCTTTTTGACGGATGGACAAGTGGGCAACGAGGATGAGTTGTTCGATGTGATTCGCTCGCAGTTAGGTACGAGCCGACTCTTTACGATCGGCATCGGCTCGGCGCCGAACAGTCATTTCATGCGAAAGGCGGCGGAATTCGGACGAGGGACGTTCACACACATCGGCAGCACCAGCGAAGTGAAGGCGCAGATGGATGCCATTTTCCGAAAGCTGGAACGGCCGGTGCTGACCGATTTGCATGTGGAAGGCCTTGACGGAGCGACCGAGATGTTTCCGGCCAGAATCCCCGATCTCTACGACGGCGAGCCGGTCGTGGTGGGATTGAAAATTCCGACCATCCCAACCGAGGTGATCATCAAAGGCTCATTCGGCTCCGCTCCCTGGAGGACCGCGGTCGCCTTGACGGACAGCCCGTCAAGAGACGGACTGTCCGTCTACTGGGCTCGCCAGAAGATTGCCTCGCTGACGGATCAGCAACGCTACGGAAAGGATGAATCCATGACGAGACAAGCGGTCCTCGATGTGGCGTTGGCTCACCATCTCGTCAGCAAATACACGAGTCTTGTGGCCATCGATACTGAACCGATTCGGCCGACAGACAAGTCGCTCGTCAGCCATGCGATGAAGACGAACCTGCCGGAGGGGCAGGACTACCAGGCGATTTTTGGATTGCCGAAGACCGCCACGAGCTGGCAGCTACAGCTTCTCTTGGGTCTGTCCGCACTGACCGCGGCAGGTCTGCTGTGGGGCTTTCGAAAACAGATCACATGAGCCCGAGCCGCACGACTCCCAGTGCTCTGGTCATGCTGACGGCGTGCCTCCTCGCTGTCGGATTGTGGCAGATGGGGGAAGGATCGTGGATCTATGCGAAGGCCAGGCTCGCGCAGTTCTTGCTGCACCGGGCCTGGTCCCGCACTCTTACGGGAGAACACACGGTCAAGCCCTGGCCCTGGGCCGATACGTGGCCCGTGGCGCGACTAACAGTGCCGTCCAAGCACATCGATCTGATTGTCCTGAACGGAGCCTACGGCCGCACCCTGGCCTTCGGCCCTGGCTATGTAGAATCGAGTTCGTTCCCGGGATCGCCGGGCACGACGGTCCTCACCGGCCATCGCGACACGCATTTCGAGTTCTTGAAGCAGTTGAAACAGGACGAGGAGATCGTGCTTCACACGGCTGCGGGCGGCACGCAACGCTACCTCGTGCTCGATAGTCAGATCGTCGATGCCCGGACGGCCGCCATCGACCTCGTGGACGGAGGAGATTGGCTCGTCCTTGTGACCTGCTATCCGTTTGACACGATCGTGCCTGGAGGAGCGTTGCGCTATGTCGTGACTGCTGTGGAGATTGATGTTCAAAGGAACAGAACTACTGTTGAAACTTCTTCTTGACCTTCCACTGCCAGGGCGGTACAGGATGAGGCTCAGACCAGAGGCCCTTTCCTTCCGCCCGTGAAACTCGTTCAAGATCAGCCAGGCTCTGACCTCCCGGTGTTTCAGGTCTTACCCAGGCCAACCCTTCTCTCACCAATTCGTAGCCGACGTTGCGTCCATCCTGAAGAAACACTTCGGCGGTGGTCCGCCCCTGTCGATTACGATGGAGTCCCCGCACGACCACTTCCCGTCCTCCAACAAAGGCAGCGGTGACATGCCGGGCTTGCTTCCCGTATGGCTGCTTGAGTTCCGGACAATCGATATCGCGGAGGTGAATCACCTGATCTCGCCCTCGATGGGAAATGGTCAGCTTATCCCCTTCGTCCACCGATAGGACTCTCGTTGTGAAGTCCGCGCGCGAATGGGATGGAATGATAATCGCCGAGAATGCTATCGCGACCATGAAGCCGTTAGTCTTAAACCCCATGCTATTATGATGGTACTCTGCCGCTCAGATTCCACCAAGTGAATCTCTCCAAATCTGCAACCGCCGGGCTCGATTTATGTCTCTTCCCCTTTGCTCCATCGATAGGCCAGCCGGTAGAGAATGGGCAACACAACGAGGATCAATACAGCAGAGGTGAGCATCCCGCCCACGACGACGCGCGCCAGCGGCTGCTGCGACTGAGCGCCGATGCCGGTCGCCACCGCCGCAGGAATGAGTCCGATGGCCGCGGCCAGCGAGGTCATGAGGACGGGGCGCATGCGAACTTCCGCGCTTTTCAAAATGGCGGTGCGGATGTCGAGCCCTTCCTGCAAATGGTCCTGTATCCGGCTCACCAGAATCAACCCGCCCTGCACCGCCACCCCGAAGAGTGAAATGAATCCGACGGCAGCCGAAATGCTGAAATTCGTGCCGGTCAACGCCAGCGCCAGCACGCCGCCGACAAGCGAAAACGGCACGGCGATCAGCACGATCATAGCATCGCGCATTGAGTTGAGCACAAAGTAAACGAGGAACAAGATCAGCACCAACGTAATGGGAACGATTGTGGCCAATCGGGCCTTCTCGTCCTGGAGTTGATCGTATTCGCCATGCCATTCCATGCGATAGCCTTCCGGCAGCGACACGCTTTTCGCGAGTGCCTCCTGAGCCTCTTTTACCGTCCCTTCCAAGTCCCGACCGCGCACGCTGAACTTGATTGGAATGTACCGCTCATTGTTTTCACGGTAGATGATGAATGCGCCGGTCTGTTCCGAGATCTGAGCCAACTGCTTGATCGGAATCCTGGCCCCGTCCGGCGTACTGACGAGAATCTGGCCGATCGACTCGACATCCCGACGATATTCCGGCAGAAATCTCACGACCAAATCGAACCATTTCTCCCCTTCGTACACCTGCGTCACGGCTTGTCCCCCGATCGCAGCCTGGATGACGTCATTGACATCCCCGACCTGCAAGCCATACCGAGCACATTCTTGGCGATTGACTTCGATGATCAAATTCGGCTGCCCGAGCAAATGCAGCACGCCGAGGTCTCGCACTCCGCGGACCTCTTTCATCACCTGCTGAACCTTCACGGCCGTCGTCTCCAACTGTCGGAGATCGGGACCAAAGAGCTTGATGGCGTTTTCGCCTTTGACACCCGACATGGCCTCCTGCACGTTGTCCTGGATCGCCTGAGAAAAGTTGAAGGAGATCCCGGGGAAGGATTCCAATTCCCGCTCGATTTCATTGATCAGCTCGTGTTTGTGCTTGATCGACGATCGCCACTCGGACTTGGGCCTCAACGTGACGAGGAACTCGGCGTTGAAGAAGCTCGTCGGGTCAGTCCCGTCGTCCGGTCGCCCCAGCTGCGACGCCACATCGATCACTTCCGGCACATCTTTGAATACTCGCCGAAGCTCCGTCGACAACTGCGCCGCCTGCTCGAACGAAATATCCACGGGCAGGGTTGCCCGCATCCAGATGTTCCCTTCCTCCAAGGCGGGCATGAACTCGCCCCCGATGAAGGGCACGGCCAACAAGGCCACAATCAACGCCGCGCCGGCAACGCCGATGACGACCACTTCATGATCCAGCGCCCAAGCCAGCGTGGCCATATACTTCTTTCTGATCCATTCGACGATGGCTGTATCGGTCTCTCGCACGTCATCTGAGAGCAGCAGCACGCACAATGCGGGTGCGAGGGTAAAGGCCATTAACAGCGCCCCAGTCAATGCCAATCCGTAGGTGAGCGACATCGGCGAAAAGATCTTTCCCGGCACGCCTGTCATCGTAAACAAGGGCATGAAGGCCACCACGATGATTGTGGTGGCAAAAAAGATGGGCCGGCCCACTTCCCTGGCCGCCCGCATCACATGCATCGGGACCGTCAACCTCTGTGTCCGTTTGTGCGAGATATGATAGAAAATGCTCTCCACCATGATCAGCGTGGAATCGACGATGATGCCGAAGTCGATCGCGCCGAGCGAAATAAGGTTCGCCGACTGACCGCGCAGGACCATGACGCAGAAGGTGAAGAGGAGCGCGACCGGAACCGTGAGGGCCACGATCAATGCGGTCCGCACATGCCCCAAGAATACATAGAGGATGATGGAAACCAACACCACCCCTGCGATTAAAATGTCGACGACCGTTTCGATCGTCGTGTGGATCAGCACCGTCCGGTCATAGAAGGTCTTGATCGCCACGCCGCCCGGCAGTCGGCTCTTGTTCAACTCCTCGACTTTTTTATGGACCCGCTCCAGCACGGGGAGAGCCTGTTCACCTCGTTGCAACAGCACGACCCCTTCCACCACGTCGTCGCGCTCATTGATGCCGACTTTTCCGAGACGGACACGATACCCCACGCTCGTTTGACCGAGATTGCGCACGAAGATCGGCGTTCCTTCTTTCTCGGTGACGACGGTATCGGCGATGTCATCGAGGTTTTTCATCAACCCCATGCCCCTGACGTTGAAACTCTGCGCACCCATGGTCAGATAGTTGCCGCCGACGTCGGTATTGCTCTGAACCAGCGCCTTAATGGCCTGGTCGAGCGTCACGTTGTAACTGAGAAGCCGGCCGGGATCGAGGTCGACATGAAATTCCTTCGTGGTCCCCCCGAACGTCGTCACATCGATGACGCCGGGCACTCGCTTGAACTCCCGTCGGATCTGCCAGTCCTGGATCGTTTTGAGATCGGTGAGAGTTTTCCCGGCGCCTTCTACTTCATAGCGATAAATCTCGGCGATGGCCGACCACGGAGAAATCGCCGGCTGAACGTTCTGGGGCAACGTGATCAATTGCAGCCGGTTCAGAACTTCCTGGCGATCACGGAAGTAATCGGTGCCGAATTGGAAATAGACTTTCAGATCGCTGAGGCCGAAGATGGAGAGCGAGCGGATGTCCGTCAGGCCCGGCATGCCTTGGAGCGCGATCTCGATCGGCAACGTGATCGCCCGTTCAATCTGTTCAGCCGACCAGCCGGGGTACTGCGTGATCACTTCGATCATCGGAGGCGAGGGATCGGGATAGGCGACCACGTCAAGCACGTGAAACGCATAGAGCCCGCTGAACATGAGCACGAGCCCTAGGATACAAACGAACACACGTTGGGTGAGCGAAAAACTGATCAGTCGTTCAAGCATCGGACCTATCGGTCTCCTTGTACAACGGCCTCATAAGTTGACGTCATCGGCTGCCATGGAGCGGAGGCCTGCCAATGACGAGAGCGTACGACCACCCTATGGTGAAGGAATCAGATTCGTAATGTCCGGAGCACTTCATGTAAAGGGCGCATGGCCTCCTTTACGAGAAGGTCGAACGACACTGGGGGATCAACGGAATGCATTTCCAGCCGGGTGATATCCGGGACGAGATACGCAAGCGGACCCACTCCCTCCTCGACGGACTCTCGAACTTCATCAAGATCCGTTTCAAGCGCGAACGTTCGATCGAGAAGAGAATTTTGAAGCTCATCGGTAAGGTCGAAGGAGTCAGCGAACGAGAGGCCGCCGGTCAATAACCAGACGGCGATAATGAGCAGAATTTTGGTGCTGATCAATCGGTTCATCGAGAAGGGCCTTACCTCGTGTGAGTCTACCGAAGAAGATTCTCAGACGCCATCAATTCCATACAATAAAGAGCCCGTCGGCCCCACGACGTGCGGTTTGGAGCCGGCAAATTCCGGCAGACCCTACCACAGACAACCTAAACCCCACAAGAAACCACAAATCACAGGATAATGTTTTGCTATGGTATGCGTTTGTGCTACTGAAACGGTCGCGCGCACCGCACCGGCAAATCACTGCCGGGATGAAGAGGCCTACCCACTAGGGAATCCACTAATTCACAACGCCCCACAGCTTCGGCGAAGTGCTAATGGAGTCTTCGAACCGGACAAGGCGGCTGACTTTGAAACATCGAGGAAGTGAGATTTAATGGATAGGTCAATGCTTCTACGTCACCTACTGTGCCTTGCTTTCTGGGCCCTTCCTACTACATTAGTGTACGGCGAGCTACACAAGACGCTATCCGATGAAGAATTGTCTGAACTGACAGCTGAATATCTTAAGTTACAAGGACAAGAAGGGACCGAGGAAAAGCGGCGTCAGACCTTTGAAAAGATATATGATGGAGATCGATACAGAACGGCAAAAAACATAAAACATTTTTCAGAACCGCTCGTCTCAACACGCGGCACAGCTGAGGAAATCGGCCTGGGCCGCACCAAGTTAAGCGCGTATGTCGCCAAAACGTTTCTAAGCAGCTTTGCATTCCTCCAAACCGACTTTCGTAACGACAGCAGCCCTCGTTCAGACACCACTCTTCTCGAGTATGAACGAGGCGTATTTAGTTGTGAGTTATGGACGGTTGGAACCGATTATCCCGTCGTCTATCATATACAGTGTACGGCAGGGCCGATACCGGCTAGGGATCAATGGCAGAATGCCAAGCTTGGCTTCGGAGCAAGAGATATGATGGAAGTAATTGTTACAAAGCTCTTGCACGAGTTGGTTCAAGAATATGCAATTTTCATCCTTAAGGCCCACGGAAAGCTTAATGCTGATTGAACTTCCTTCTCTAGCCATATCATCTTTTTCTCTCCTTGACCTTGCTCGCTTAACCAAATCCCCAACGAGGGAGACCCAGTTGTCACTTTTGCGATCTTCGGGTCCATCCCGGTAAGATGAGGGCAAGAGCAATCCATGAGCGACGAACGACCCCTGCCCCAGTCATACGATAACGATCCGCAAGAAACCCGCGAGTGGCTGGATTCTCTGGACTACGTGCTGCAGGCGAAAGGCGTCGACCGGGCGACGTACCTCTTCGAGCGTCTCCGTGATCGGATCGGCGCACGCGGCGGGCAGGTCTCCGCACCGCTCAATACGCCCTACATCAATACCATTCCTGCCGCTGAGGAACCGCCCTACCCCGGCAATCTCGAGATCGAACGCCGGATCCGCAGCCTCATCCGCTGGAATGCCATGGCGATGGTGGTCAAAGCCAACAAGCAGCATCCGGGCATCGGCGGACACATTTCGACGTTTGCTTCAGCGGCCACGTTGTACGAAGTCGCCTTCCACCACTTTCTGCATGGCAAAGACGCACCGCAGGGCGGTGATATGGTGTATTTCCAGGGCCATGCGGCGCCGGGCATCTATGCGCGCGGCTACGTCGAAGGCCGCCTGCCGGAAGAAGCGCTGCATCACTTCCGCCGCGAGCTGAGCGGAAGCGGACGGGGCCTATCGTCCTATCCGCATCCCTGGCTCCTGCCCGACTATTGGGAATTTCCCACGGTCTCGATGGGGCTCGGCGCCATCATGTCGATCTACCAGGCGCGGTTCAACCGGTACCTGCAGGACAGGGGCCTCAAAGATACAAGCCAGCAGCGCGTGTGGGCGTTCGTCGGCGACGGCGAGACCGATGAGCCGGAAAGTCTCGGCGCACTGACGCTGGCTTCGCGCGAACGGCTGGACAATCTGATCTGGGTGGTCAACTGCAATCTGCAACGCCTCGACGGCCCGGTGCGCGGCAACGGCAAAATCATTCAGGAGCTGGAAGCCATCTTCCGCGGCGCCGGCTGGAACGTGATCAAGGTCATCTGGGGTTGTGACTGGGATCCGTTGCTGGCCAAGGACGACGAGGGCCTGCTGGTGAAACGTATGGGCGAGGTGGTCGACGGCTGGTATCAGAAGTACACCGTGGAAGGGGGCGCGTTCGCGCGCAAGCACTTCTTCGGCGCCGATCCACGGTTGCTCAAAATGGTGGAGACTTATTCGGACGAGCAGATCCACAAGATGCTGCGCGGGGGCCACGATCCGCGCAAGGTCTATGCGGCGTACAAGGCTGCGATTGACCACAAGGGCCGGCCCACGGTGATCCTGGCCAAAACGATCAAAGGCTACGGACTGGGCGAAGCAGGCGAGGGCCGCAACATCACCCATCAGCAGAAAAAGATGAACGAGCACGAGCTGCGTGAGTTCCGCACCCGCTTCGGCGTGCCGGTCTCCGACGACCAACTCGGGTCGACCCCGTTCTTCCGGCCGCCGGCCGGCAGCCCGGAAGCCACCTACCTCGCCGAGCGGCGCAAGGCCATGGGCGGGTTCCTGCCGGAACGACGAGTCAAGGTCGAGTCCCTTGAGACTCCGGCGCTCGAGCAGTTCAAGGAGTTTCTCGAGGGCTCGGGTGAGCGGGCGGTGTCCACGACGATGGGGTTTGCCCGCATGCTGGGCCGCCTGCTCGGCATCAAAGAATTCGGAAAGCATCTCGTGCCGATCATTCCCGACGAAGCTCGTACATTCGGCCTGGAGGCGCTTTTCCGCCAGTACGGCATCTATTCGCATATCGGGCAGCTCTATGAACCGGTCGACAAGAGTTCTCTGCTCTATTACTTCGAAGCGACAAACGGACAGATCCTCGAAGAAGGCATCACCGAGGCGGGCGCGATGTCGTCCTATATCGCCACCGGTACGGCGTACGCGACGCATGCCCTCAACACGATTCCCTTCTACATTTTTTACTCGATGTTCGGGTTTCAACGCGTCGGCGATTTGATCTGGGCCGCCTCTGACATGCGGACCCGCGGCTTCCTGTTGGGCGCAACCGCCGGACGCACGACGTTGGAAGGCGAAGGCCTGCAGCACCAGGATGGGCACAGCCATCTGCTGGCCAGCGCATCCCCGACGATTGCCGCCTACGATCCGGCCTTCATGTTTGAACTGGCGGTCATTCTGCAAGACGGGCTCAAGCGCATGTATCAGGACCAGGAAGAGCTGTCCTATTACATTACGCTCTACAACGAATCCTATCCGATGCCGGCCATGCCGGCCGGCGCCGAGGAAGGGATTCGGGAAGGCATGTACCGCTTCCGTCCGGCTCCCGAGCGTGCCCGCCACCGGGCGCATCTCTTGGCGAGTGGCCCGCTGGTCAACGAGGCGCTGCGGGCGCAGGACCTCTTGCTGCAGCGGTACGGCGTGGCGGCCGATGTGTGGAGTGTGACCAGTTACAAAACGTTGCGTCTGCGGACGCTGGAGGCTGAGCGGTGGAACATGTTGCATCCGGTAGACCCGCCGCGGATCAGCTACCTCCAGAAGGCCGTTCAAGCATTCGACGGTCCCTCTGTGGCTGTGAGCGATTATGTCCGCCTGGTCAGCGAACAAATTGCTCCATGGGTGCCGGGCGGGCTGCTTGCGCTGGGCACCGACGGATTCGGCCGGAGCGACACCCGCCAGGCGTTGCGACGCTTCTTTGAAATCGATGCCGAACATCTGGTGGTGGCCACGTTGTATGCCCTGCATAAGCAGCACGGGACGGTCGAGGCGCAGACTGTCCGGCAAGCCGCACAGGATCTGGGTGTCCGAGCGGATGACCAGGCCCCCTGGCAGCGTTGAACGATATCACGGGGCAGTACGATAAGGATTACGACCCATGAGAGTGGAACTGCCGTTTCTCGCGGAAGGCGTCGAAGGAGGCGACGTCGTCCAAGTCCTGGTCCACGAGGGCGATCAGGTGACCGAGGGACAATCGTTGATCGAATTGGAGACGGATAAAGCCACCGTGCCCGTGCCGGCACCGGCCGCCGGGAAAATCACACGCCTGCTCGTGCGTCAGGGTGACCATCTCAAAGTCGGGCAAGCGCTGGTCGAACTCGAAGGCGCAGACGGTGCGGCGCAGGCTTCCAAAACATCAGCTCCTGAGAAACCCGCGATCGCCCCAGCCCCGCAGCCACCGCCGGCCGTCGAAGCCGCCCATGCTCATTCCGTGCAGCAACGAGAAGGGTACAAGTCAGAACAACCGGCGACTGAGCCGGTTCATGCCGCCCCAGCCGCAGACCGCTTACAGTCCGCCGCCGCCACCATCGCCGCGCCTCCTTCCGTGCGGAGGCTTGCACGGGAGTTGGGCGTGGATCTCACGCAGGTCAAAGGTTCGGAAGCCGGAGGGCGGATCACGGCAGAGGACGTCAAAACCTATGTGCGGGAGCGGACGCGGCGCCTTGGCTCGCCCTCGAGCCGGGATGGGAACGACAAAGGCGGCGTCTTTACCACGATGTACGGCAGTGAACGGCGAGAAGCTCTGCCATCAATCCGGCGAAAGATCGTGGCGACGATGACCCAAGCCTGGACGACCATTCCACACGTCCATCAGTTTCAGGATGCCGACATCACGGATCTGCTGCAACTGCATAAGCGGTACGCTCCCCAATTCAAACAGAAAGGCGCCACGCTGACGCTGACCATCCTGTTCCTCAAGGCCGTGACACACGCGCTCAAACTGTATCCGCAGTTCAACGCGACGCTGGACCTTACCAACGGCGAAGTGATTTACAAGGACTACTACAACATCGGCGTGGCGGTGGACACACCGGCCGGGTTGATCGTGCCGGTCGTCCACAATGTGGATCAGAAGGATCTCTTGCAAATTTCCCTGGAGCTGGCCGATCTCGCCGAACGCACCCGCAAGCGCGAGATCAAGCTCGAAGAGCTGCGCGGGGCGACATTTACAGTCAGCAATATGGGTGGGCTCGGCGCTGGTCCGTTTACTCCCATCATCTACCCGCCGCAAGTCGCCATCTTAGGGGTGGGCAAGGGTCGCATGACGCCGGTGTATCGCGAGGGTCAATTTGTCCCCCGCACGATGCTGCCGCTCTGCGTGGCCTATGACCACCGGCTGATCGACGGATCCGACGGCGTGCGCTTTACCAACGAGATCGTCAAAGTCCTGGAAGATTTCCAGGCAATGTTCTTGGGATTGTGAAAACGGATCTATCTGGTCTATCCAGTTTGTTGTGTTTATCTGGTTCGAATTCCCAAAGTCCGGACGACCTGCATACAACCAAGCAAACCAAAGAAACGAAACGAACAAGACAAACTAGCGAGATATGATGAGCGTGCACAACCGAAGTCAACGCAAACGAGGTCTCCATGGTTGAATCCCGTTATGACGTGGCGGTGATTGGCGCGGGGCCCGGCGGCTATGCCGCCGCCTTCCAGGCCGCGGATTTGGGATTGCGCACCGCCTTGATCGACCAGGACCCGCAACTGGGCGGTGTCTGTCTGTTGCGCGGGTGTATTCCCTCGAAAGCGTTGCTGCATGCTGCCCGTCTGATCACCGAAGCGGAAGAGGCGCAGGGCTGGGGAATTCATTTTGAAAAGCCCCGTCTCGACCTGGAGGCCTTGCGCCGCCGGATGCAGACGATCGTCGGCAAACTGACCAAAGGCGTGCAGACCTTGGCGGGCAGCCGCAAGGTCGACGTCATCCAGGCGCGGGCCACGTTCAAGAATGCAACAACACTGGTGCTGTCGGGCACAGGCGAACCACGAGAACTCCCGTTCGCCCATGCGATCCTCGCCACCGGCTCGCGCCCTGCGATTCCGGAATCCCTGAGTGTCGATGACCCGCGTGTCATGGATTCGACGGGGGCTCTGGAGTTGCGGGATATCCCCGGGCGCTTGCTGGTCGTCGGGGGCGGATACATCGGCCTTGAGCTGGGGACTGTGTACCAGGCCTTAGGGTCCGAGGTGACCGTGGTCGAAGCCTTGCCACGTCTGCTCAACGGTGCCGACCCGGATCTCGTCCGGCCGCTGCATCAGCGCATGCAACGGCGTTTTAAGGCGATCAGGCTGAGCACCAAGGTCGAAAAACTCGATGCCCGAAAGGAAGGAGTCGCGGCTTCGTTCACGGGCCCGGAGGGGAACACCGCCGACGTCTTCGACCGCGTCCTCGTCGCCGTCGGACGAAGGCCCAATACGGAGCACCTCGGACTTGAACAGACGAGGGTCGCATTGTCACCCCACGGCTTTGTCCAAGTCGACCGACAACTGCGCACCGCCGAGCCGACCATCTTCGCAATCGGCGATCTTGTCGGCGAGCCGATGCTCGCGCATAAAGCCACCCATGAAGGAATGGTCGCGGCAAGAGTCATCGCCGGGCGGAACGCGACATTCGACGCCGTGACCATTCCAGCTGTCGTGTTCACCGATCCGGAAATCGCCTGGTGCGGCCTCACGGAAGAAGCCGCCAAGGCCTCCGGACAAGCCGTCACCATCACGCGTTTCCCTTGGGCGGCGTCCGGACGTGCCACAACGTTGAGCCGCAACGACGGCCTCACGAAACTCGTGCTCGACGAGAAATCCGGCCGCATCCTCGGAGTTGGTCTCTGTGGCGTCGGCGCGGGCGAGCTGATCGCCGAGGGCGTCCTGGCGGTCGAAATGGGTGCGGTGGCGGAAGACGTGGCGGCATCTATCCATCCGCATCCGACCCTGAGCGAGACGGTCATGGAGGCGGCCGAATCCTTCAGCGGACAGGCCACACACATCTACACGTCCAAGCGGTAATGCCGTGCGCGCGTTCCGCCTGCTTGATCTGACCCTGCCCTCCCCGGTCGAGAATCTCGCCCTCGACGAAGCGTTGCTGGACGAACTGGAAGAGCACGGCGGGGATCCCGTGCTCCGTTTTTGGGAAAGCGACCGCCACTTCGTGGTACTGGGTCGTGCTTGCAATGTCACCGATGATGTTCATGTCGCCGCCTGTCAACAAGACGGCATACCTGTGCTGAGGCGGGCAAGCGGCGGTGGGACCGTCCTACAGGGACCCGGATGTCTTTCCTATGCCTTCGTACTTCCGCTCGCGCTCCATCCTCATCTCACAAGCATTCGCGCTACCAATGAATTTATTTTACAGCGCACGGCCAAGGCGCTCCATCGATGGCATCCGGACATCGCCTTCCGGGGAATCAGCGACCTGGCCATCGAGGATCTCAAGATTTCGGGCAATGCACAGCGGCGAAAACGGAAGGCCCTCCTCTTTCACGGCACTCTCCTGCACGGCATGCAGGCCAACCTCATCGCCCGCTATCTGAAGCAACCCAAGCGGAAACCGGACTACCGCGGAGACCGGCAGCATGGCGCGTTTTTAAGTACGATTGATGCCCCGCCGCATGAAATGAAGCAAGCCATCGCAGATGCCTGGCAGGCTCACGTCGCATTGGAAGCTTGGCCCCAGAGCCGTCTGTCCTGCGCCATTGCCAACGTCGTTGAGCGGAGCCTTTCTCATGAAGCGTAGCAACCCAAAGCCAGATACTTCGGCCACCCATTTCGAGCGAGACACAATCAATGGATTGAGATTTGCGGAGAGCGAGACGAGCTTCTCCAGTCGGCCGGTGTATGAAAATCTATTCAGCTGTCAGCGCCGGACGTCAATCGTTCTGAAGCGAGTCTCAGCAGTTTGTGTCGCTCGATCGTCTCTTTGTTCTCCTGCTCGACCCGATCTTGAATCTGCCTCAGAAGCAATTGCGATGCAGGTGTCGCACTATCAAGCAGCAGCCTGGCGATCTCCATGGCATCCTTGTCATCCGCCGCCTGAAGTTGAACCGCTTTCGAGAGCGCGGATTGTTGTGGCTCGATCCCTCGATAGTCTGCCTCGGAAATATAGTCGTTTAAAAACAGGTTGGCGACCTCCAGATTACTCCGTTGTGACTGATCCAGTGGTCCCAACATCAAGAACTCAATACATTTTCGAATTTCATTCTTCGGCTGGGTGAGTTCTTTTTCTGAGAACAGAGACAAACCCCGAGCCGTTCGCTGCTCGAGCACGGCACCGTACTCGGCCACGACCTTCGTGGCGTGAGCAATCATCTTCCCTGCATTATCGCGAAAGTCGGAGATCGAATGCGCGAGACGCGTCGGAGAGTTCTCCTCTTGAGGCTCTCTTGATTCCATGGCTTCCTTTCCAGCACCGATTAATGGGTAAGTCAGGCTTGAGCCGGCGACTGGATCGAACGGCCACCTGAAGTTTACCAACGATACCAGCCAACCTAACCTCACAAGAAACCGCCAACAATGCTCCCGAAATGTCGCTCAAGGATGCCTCAGAAGTGCAGGAATTAGGGACTAGGGGTTCCCCTAGGTTGCCCCTCCTCGCGATTTTCGATACGCTACGCTCCCCGCCAGGTATACGAGGTGTGGGTATACGAGGTGATGAATGACCGGAATTCGCTCACCGGCCCGCGAAATTTTCTTGCGACATGAACTCAAGTAGGCTTCGCGAGACGAGAATCCTACTCATGAAGAAACACCCTTCAGCTCATGACAAGAAAGGAAAAGCCGAGAGGAACGAGCTGCATGCTCCGTTCGCAATCGCCGGCATTGGTGCGTCTGCCGGCGGGTTCGAAGCCTTCACGGAGTTACTCTCGCATGTGCCGCCCGACACAGGCTTGGGATTCGTCCTGGTGCAGCATCTCGATCCGCAGCACGAGAGCATGCTCACGCAGCTTCTCACAAAGTCCACTTCCATGCCGGTGCATGAGGTCACAAACAATTTGCGGGTCGAACCCAATCATGTCTATGTCATTCCGCCCAATACGGACCTCCGCATCGAACAGGGCATTTTGAAACTCCTCCCGCGGCCACAGCATCGCATGCCATCCCGCTCAATCGATTCCTTTTTTGAATCGCTCGCGCAGGACCAACGCGAACGGGCGATCGGCGTGATTCTTTCGGGCACGGCAAGCGATGGGACTATGGGCTCGGAAGCCATCAAAGCCGAGGGCGGAATTACGTTTGCGCAGGATGAATCGGCGCGCTACGACTCGATGCCGCGCAGCGCGATTGCGGCGGGATGCGTGGATTTCGTTCTCAAGCCGGAAGACATCGCGAAAGAACTGGCCCGCATCGCCAAACATCCCTATATCGCCGGTCAACCTCATGAATTGCTCTCTCCGGAAGCAGACCGGGCGTCAGCCA
>CAMLHQ010000072.1 GCA_946479785.1 uncultured Nitrospira sp. | reverse complement strand
GAGGTATGAGGAGGCAGCCGGAAACCAAAGAATCACCGCGCGAAGCAGGGTACAGGCAGATGACGCGCCGGATCACCGCCGAAACGTTTCCTCTTCCATGCGCTCTTCGACGGAGACATCCGTCAAGGCTCCACGATAGTCGCATCGATGGCACCGAACCCGCCATGATTCAATCCATTTCTCTTGAACATAGGACTGGCGGCATTGGGGGCACACAAAGACTCCCTTTACATAGTGCACTTTGCGAACTTCCTTCATACAGGCCTCCTGGCGGGTGCTGCGTGAGAATCGCATAGGACGCGGCGCGAATGCAAGGCTGGCTCAAGCCCGTTTCACCCCTCCTTGACTCACTCATTCGACGCCGATAGGATCCCACGGTGCATACTCGATGGCTCATCGCCGAACTATTTGTATTGATCGTGGTTCTTCCTTCCTGCCTCCAGGCTGGTGATGAGCTAATTCCCATCCAACTTCCAGGCGGAGTGACTATCCACGCCGAGGTCGCCGATACCGCAAAGAAACGGGCCGAAGGGTTGATGTATCGTGAACACCTGGCGAAGAACCGCGGCATGTTATTTACATTCGATCAAGCGCAACCCTGGACGTTTTGGATGAAGAATACGAAGATCCCGCTCGATATTATTTGGATGAATGACAAGAAGCAGATCGTTCATATCGCACGGAACGTCCCGATCTGCACGAGGACAGACGACGGCTGCCCTCAGTATCAGCCCAACGATCCGGCCGTGTATGTGTTGGAACTAGGAGGCGGCGAGGCAGATCGTCTCAAACTCGAGCGAGGATCGAAGCTGCAATTCCGCATACCGTAAGCACCAGTCATCTCCTCCAAATCTACAGGCTGCTCAAAAACACCGTCGGCGAGGCCACAGCAAGCAAAAAACCGAGGCATACTCCTATCTCTACGTAGAGGCCTTAAACGACGTGAGAACGAAGCCCACGGTCTTTTTCAGCAGCTTGCTTATTTTTCCTGCCAGGCTCGTACCCTTCGAGCGGTGATCACCCCATCCACCCGTTCGATCGCCTTCAAGACCTGATCCAAATGCTGGGTCCCGCCGATTTCAATGATGAAGTCGAGCACGGCCTTCCGGTCTTCCCTGGTCGTGATTTCAGCCCGGCTGATGTTGGCGTGACATTCCGCAATCGCCGACGAGACATTGGCCAGCACTCCTGTCTTATCGACTGCCATAACCGACACTTTGACTGCATGCGTGCTCGGCGTCGCGTTGTCCCAATCGACCTCCACTAACCGCTCGCGATCGTAATCGAGTGCTTCGAGGTTGGGGCAGTCGACGGCATGAATCGTCAAGCCCCGACCCCGTGTGATATAGCCGAGAATCCGGTCTCCGGGAACAGGGTTGCAGCAGCGGGACAACTGCATGAGCACATCGCGCGCCCCCTTGACCTTCACGCCCTTGTCGTCGGACTTCCCAGCGACGGCCTTGCGGGGAGCAGGCGTCTCCCGAACCTCGTGAGCGGTGCTCGTCGAAGAGGCCGTCAGTTTTTCAATCACATCGGCCGCCGGCAGATGGCCGAAGCCCACCGCGGCGATCAATTCGTCCGTCCCCTCGTATCCCAATTGCCTGGCCGCCGCCGCCAACTCCGTTGACTTGAGCATCTGCGCCGGGGCCATGCTGTGCCTCCGGAATTCGGATTCCAGGAGCCGGCGTCCGATCTCCACGCTCCGCTTCTGCTCCTCGAGCTTGATCCAATGTTTGATTTTGGTCTTGGCGCGGGAAGTTCGTACGAACTTCAACCAGTCCTTGTGCGGAGTTTGCGTGGGCGACGTGAGGATTTCGATCGTATCCCCGCTTTCAACCTGATGCTTCAGCGGCACAATCTTGCCGTTGACTTTGGCGCCCACGCAGTGGTCCCCGACTTCAGTATGTATGGCATAGGCAAAATCGACCGGCGTCGAGTTCCTCGGCAGTTCTTTCACAATGCCCTTCGGCGTGAAGACGTAGACGACATCGTGAAAAAGATCTAGCTTGACCGAGTCCATGAACTGGCGATTGTCCGGCAGATCCCGATGCCACTCGACGAACTGATGGAGCCAGCCGAATGTTTTGCTGTCACGATCCGCGACCCGTCCCTGCTCCTTGTACTTCCAATGCGCGGCGATCCCGCATTCCGCAACCCGATGCATTTCTTCCGTTCGAATCTGAAATTCGACGTGCTCGCCTTTCGGACCAACCACCGTCGTATGGATCGACTGGTAGAGGTTGGACTTCGGGATGGCGATGTAGTCTTTGAACCGGCCAGGCACAGGTCGCCACAATGAATGGATTACACCCACCAACGCATAGCAGTTCATTTTCGTATCGGTCACGATGCGCAAGGCGGTGAGATCATAGACCTCCTCAAACGAAATCGACTGCTTGTTCATCTTCTGATAGATCCCGTAGAGATGTTTCGGCCTGCCGTAGACCTGTCCGGGCAAGGCGTGTTCCTGCATGGCCTTCGTGACCAGCTCAATGACTTCCTGAATATATTGTTGGCGGTCTTCGTCCCGTTTGGCCACGCGGGTACGCAGCAGTTCATACACGTCGGGCTTGAGATGTTTGAGACAGAGATCTTCCAACTCGTTCTTGATCCATCCGATTCCCAACCGGTTGGCCAGCGGCGCATAAATTTCCAGCGTTTCTTCCGCGATCGCCTGCCGCTTGGCCGACCCGAGATGCTCGAGCGTGCGCATATTGTGGAGGCGATCAGCCAACTTGATGAGCACGACGCGGATGTCGTCCGCCATCGACAGCAGCATCTTGCGGAAGTTCTCCGCCTGCTTTTCCTCATGGCTCTTGAACGTGATCTTGCCGATCTTCGTGACGCCATCGACGAGATGGACTACGTCTTTCCCGAACTCTTTCTCGAGCTCTTCCGGTGTTGCCAACGTGTCCTCCAGCGTATCGTGCAGCAATGCGGCGACGATGGCCGTGACATCGGTCTTAAGGGAAGTCAGCACGCCGGCAACGGCGATGGGATGTTGCAGGTAGGGCTCTCCGGAACGGCGCCGCTGTCCTTGATGAGCTTTTGCCGAAAACTCGTAGGCCTTGCGGACGACGCCGAGGTCGGCGTCCGCGTTGTAACTCTTGACGCGGTCCAACAACTGATCGATATCCATGACCGTTTGACTCGGCATCGGACTATCCTCGATCGCTGATGCGCACGTCCCGTATGCGCAGTTGAATCCGGTCATAGCCATTCCAGTGATTCAGTTCGGGGATGAAGGCCAGATCGACAGGGGCGCGCGCCGGGATGCCACGATCAATCAGCGACTTCATGCCGAATCCGATACTGTCGAACAGCATCGACCGGCCTTGCCGCACCGTCATCTTCAAGTGCTTCTCGCCCACGGTACGGGAATCCATGACTTCCAATCCTTTGACGGCGAACGTCGGTTCGGGATTGCCGGCCCCGAACGGATGGAATGCACCGATTTCTGCGATGAGCTTCGCCGTGACCTCGGACAATTGTACCTCTGCGTCGACATGCAATGTCGGAACGGTTGCCGCTCCCACAGCCCATTCTGCCACCACGGTCGAAAACCGCTCGCGGAACTCGTCGAGGCGCACCTCCCGCACGGTGACCCCGGCCGCGCTGGGATGGCCGCCGAAGGCTTCGAGGAGATCACGGCAGGCCGCCAGCCCCTGGTACAGATCGAACGTCCCGATCGTTCGCGCCGAACCCTTGCCGATGCCCTGCTCGTCGATGGCAATCACAATCGCCGGGCGATGAAACCGTTCGACCAACCGTGCCGCAGCGATCCCCACTACGCCGACGTGCCACCGTCGAGACGCCAGAACCAACGCCGGCGGTAACTCCTGTTCTTTCACAGCCTCGACGGCTTCCGACATCAGGTCTGCTTCGATCTTCTGCCGCTCACGATTGAGTTGCTCTAGCCGATCCGCCAGCCGTTGCGCCTCAGCCGGTGATTCCGTCGTCAACAGCTGTACGCCCAACATTGCATGATCCAGCCGCCCGGCGGCGTTGAGCCTCGGCGCCAGCTTATACGCAATCGTCTCTGCCGAACAGTCGCGCGTAATTCCCGCCACTTGCTTCAAGGCCCTGATTCCGCAGCGCGCCCCGCGCGAGATCTGCGCAAGTCCTTCACGAACAAACCCGCGGTTTTCATCCTGCAGCGGCACCACATCGGCAATCGTGGCAAGCGCCACCAGATCCAGAAGAGACTCCAACGTCACGCCGGCCTCGCCGTAGCGGAGTCGATACGCCTGCGCCACTTTGTAGGCCAATGCAGCGGAACAGAGCCCGCGAAACGGATAGCGTGCGCCGGCGCGATGAGGATTCATGACCGCCACGGCCGGAGGCACCTGTTCGTCGGTCTGGTGATGGTCTGTCACGATCACATCCATTCCCAGCTCGTTCGCCAATGCCACTTCGCGATGCGACGTCGTGCCGCAATCGGATGTGACAAGCAGCGAGATGCCTTCGTCGTGCAGCCGCTGCACCGCACCAAGATTCAGGCCGTACCCTTCCCGCTTTCGATGCGGCACGTAACCCCGTACGTTCGCGCCAAGCGCCCCAAAGAAGGACAGGTACAGGCTGGTCGCCGACATACCGTCGACATCATAATCGCCGTAGAAGCAAATTGGCTCCTGGCTCAGCACGGCTCGATGCAGCCGCTCCACCGCCTGTTCCATGTCGGGAATCAAAAACGGGTCGTGCTGGAACTGGTGAGACATCCAGGTGGTGGCTTCGTCCGGCGTCGTCACACCCCTGGCCAGCAGCAGTGAAGCCGTAGCGGAAGAAATGGAGAGGGCTTGTGCGAGAGCGGCCCGACTGAGGGGATCAATGTTGCGAAAGACCCAGAGCTTGGACTTCATGCCATTCTCGCGGAGGAGTCTGAGCCTCGAAGATCCGTAACTGACGGGGATATAAGGGAATACTCGAGAGGATACTATAAGGTCATAGAGGCTTTGTCAAACCAGAGACGCCAGAAACCTGCGATGGTAAAGGGTTGGAGAGAAAGGGACCGAGGCGAGAAATAAAAACGAGGGAGAGTTGGCTACTCTCCCCCTTTTTGGACGTAGTTCTTCACGAATTCTTCGGCATTTTTTTCGAGGACGTCGTCGATTTCATCGACCAGCTTATCGATGTCTTCCTTCAACTTCTTGCCGTTCTCGACGACTTTAGGGTTGGGTTTGACTTCTTCTTTACTCTGCGGTTCCCGTCTGGGCTCTTGCTTGCGCTCCTGTTTTTCCATTCGAGCACCTCCCTAAGAGGGATCGCAAATCCACGCCTATTCCTACGATCACCATACTCTAGGGTATTCGAACCCGTCAAGCCAAGCGACGAATTCGGTATCGTCGCCTAGTGAGTTACCGAGTTCGTTCCGCCGTTTCTACTTGACGATCAGCGACACAATTAACAGTGCCACGATGTTGATGACCTTGATCATCGGATTTACCGCCGGCCCCGCCGTATCCTTGTACGGATCACCGACCGTGTCGCCGGTCACCGCCGCTTTGTGAGTTTCGCTCCCTTTCTTCCCCTGCTCTTCGATGAATTTTTTCGCATTGTCCCAAGCTCCGCCGCCGCTCGTCATCGAGATTGCGACGAAGAGACCGGTCACGATGCTGCCGACCAGCACGCCACCGAGCGCTTGTGGTCCCAAGACGACGCCCACAATGACCGGCGACACCACCGGAATCAATCCCGGAAGCATCATTTTTCGAATGGCCGCCTGGGTGACGATATCGACGCAGGTGCCATACTCCGGCTTCCCGGTTCCTTCCATGATACCTTTGATTGTGCGGAACTGCCGTCGTACCTCCTCAACGATCAAACCGCCCGCTTCACCCACGGCTTTCATGCAGAGGGCGCCGAAGATGAACGGCAACATGCCGCCAAGGAATAATCCGACCAGAACCTTCGGATTGGATAAATCGAACGCGGCCAACGCTGGATTGTACACAGCCACTTCACGTGAGTACTCTGCAAAAAGTACCACCGCCGCCAACCCGGCCGAGCCGATCGCATAACCCTTCGTCACCGCCTTGGTCGTATTGCCGACCGCATCGAGCGGATCGGTAATGTCTCTCACGGCTTTCCCCAGATGCGACATTTCCGCGATGCCGCCGGCATTATCCGTGATCGGACCGAAGGCATCGATCGCCACAACGATCCCGGCCATCGAGAGCATCGACACCGCCGCCACCGCCACGCCGTACAGTCCGCCGGACTCCGCGCCGCCGCATATCCAAAAGCTGCCGAGGATCGCCCCGGCAATCACTACGACAGGCGCCGCCGTCGCCTGCATCCCGACGGCAAGCCCGGCAATAATGTTCGTCGCATGGCCGGTTTCGCTGGCTTTCGCAATGTATTGTACCGGCGCGTAGCTCTTCGACGTGTAGTAGTCGGTGATAAACACTAGCGCCAGGGTGACGGCCAACCCCACCAGCGCCGCGAGGTAGTAGTTCATACCGCTGACGCCGCCGACGCCTTCCATGATCTTGGAAGTAATCGGATAGAACGCCACTGCCGCAATCCCGCCGGCAACAAAGAGGCCTTTGTAGAGCGCCGACATAATCCCGCCGCCCGGACTCACCTTCACGAAGAAAATCCCGATGATCGTCGCAAAGATCGTCACACCGCCCAAGGCCAGCGGATAGAGAATCGGTGCGCTGGCGCCCTTGAACATGGTGAAGGCCAGCACCATCGCCGCCACCGTCGTCACTGCGTACGTTTCGAAGAGGTCCGCCGCCATGCCTGCACAGTCACCGACATTGTCGCCGACGTTGTCGGCAATGACAGCCGGATTGCGCGGATCGTCTTCCGGAATGCCCGCTTCGACTTTGCCGACGAGGTCGGCACCCACGTCCGCGGCCTTCGTGTAAATTCCTCCACCGACGCGCGCAAAGACCGAGATCAAGCTGCCCCCGAATCCGAGGCTCAACAACGCATGAATAGCCTTTTCCTGACCCGCAATCGATTGGGCGATCATGTAGAAACCTGTGATGGCGAGCAGGCCCAAACCGATCAGCAACAGGCCGGTCACGGCCCCGCCACGAAAGGCAACGGTCAACGCCGCATTCATGCCTTCGTGCGCCGCTTGTGCCGTCCGCACGTTGGCCCGAACCGCGATGATCATGCCGACATAGCCCGCCAGCGCAGAAGCCGCGGCCCCCACCAAGAATCCGACTGCGGTCAGGAGGCCGAACTTATCGGAGATGGCTCCCGCTCCCGCCAAGACCAGAAACAACACCGCCGCCACGACCCCGACGGTCTTGTATTGGCGGTTCATGTAAGCCCCGGCGCCTTCCTGAATGGCCTTAGAAATTTCCTGCATTTTCGCGTTGCCGGCGTTCAGTTTGAACACCCACATCGCAAGGTAAAGGCCATAGGCAATGCCGGAAACCGCCGCAATCAACGCAAAGGTCACAATCGCTGAGTCGCTCACGGGATACCCTCCTCAAAGGTTAAACGGGCTCTCTATGTCAAACGGCTCCTCTGGCTTCAACCCGTCTAAAGCAGGTGGATCAAGGGGAAACCGAGAGTGGTGCAGATCAGTCGAGGCTAACTACATGAAAATTTGGCGCATTCTATACGGATGGCCGATGAGGATCAAGTTGAAAAGGACCGAATATCCTGGTAATTGCTCTCAGTGCAGGACCTCTAAGGGGAATGCCCATCTTGCCATCCAATTACCAATCGCTATAATACCGCCCAGTGATGACAAGCAAATCCCTAGTTCGAATTACCCGCAGACCCTTGATTGGCATCCTTTTTTGGCTGGTTCTCATCTCGAACCCTCTGTTGCTCTCTTCGCCCGGCAATGCCGAATTCTTGGAGATGACAGACTTGATGGCCCATCCTCAACTCTACGACCGCAAAGAAGTGGTCGTCATGGGTCAAGTGAGCAACGTGCAGCCGGTTACCGATAAGCAGGGCAAACCAGCCTTTCAGTTTTTGCTGAAGGATGGTGTCGGAACCTTGAAAGTCATCAGTCGAACGCAGGTGGAGGATGGCGATCAGGTCATCGTAGAGGGCACCTTCACCCGACGGCGGCAAAGCGGTCGTATCACCGTATTCAGCGAGGTGAATGCCACGTCAGTCCGGCCGCTCAATGAGTTCCATCCAGACCTCGTAGGATAAGTTCGCCAGTCCTCTCAAAACGCGAAGTACGGCCCGCTCCCCAGTACAGACTGTTGCCCTTCAAGTCCGACGAATACCGTACGACCAAGAAAAAACGGAAGTCCCCAATCGAAGACGGAGAGCGGTCCGCCTAAGTCATTGAAGGCGGCATCATTCGTCTGTAAGAGGCTCTCCGTGTTGGCCACCTGAAAAGGCACGACCGTCTGGCGGCCGTTAGTGCCCATCAGCGTCGCGGAGAGATTGAGCGGGTTCGGAGGACAATAGAAGACGTTCAAGGGCATGGCACAGAGCGGAATGCCGGCGTCGGGGAAGAAATAGCCGTTGGAACCGGAGTCGATGATGCTCAGAAGGGCTTTCCCGTTGTAGGTCGTGGTAAGAAAACCATTTTCGTCAGTGGTCAGCACAGAGACGCCGCTGGGCGGTTGGTTATTCACCGCCGTACCGATCCCTACGATTAAAGAACCGGAGACGGTCGGCGCTCCGTTGGCAGGGACGTTGGGCAGAGCCAGGACGACGCCATTGTTACCGGACGGCAGGAGCCAAACAGGATTTTGCACTTGGTCGGACAGGGGCACAGCGGTGCTGGTGCAGGAGGCGCCATTACAAGAAAAGTAGAGGTTGTTGTTGATATTGACGGCACAGACAGGACCGCAATCCTGCCTGAAGAGACCGATACCGAGAATCCCGTTAAAGGAGGCATCCTTCGGGTCGGAGTCCACCGTACTGTTACAGGGATTTTGCGAGATAGTTTGCCCTGCGAAGGATGAATTCACGACTTGAACAGGCACGCGAACCGGCGGTCCACCTCCCAGCATCACGTCGGCAACCTGCACGGGCCCCCACGTCGTGCCGCCGTCCGCAAAAAACGCGCACTCTCCAAGAGGATGCCCTTGGGCATCTAGCGCTTGCTGCAGCGACGTCGAAAGCACGGACCCGAAGACACGAAGCCCGACTGATCCGATATCGACCAAGATATCGGACACGGTTTGGCACGTCGTCGTACCGGGCTGACAAACCGTGACCTCGGCGCACAACTCATTGACGTTCGTGCAGACACTCGACGCGCCGATGGACACGGCCATCACATTGGACGAGGGCGATGGAGCATTCCCTCCGCCGCTGTCTGAGCCGCAGTCGGCAAGAAGAAGGCACAGGTATACACTGGCGACCGGCATCCACTTCATTGAATGTCCTCTGAAGCCACGCCGGGCGGTAAGGCAGCGGGAAGAAAAGCGCGTCCCCATAAGGATCGGGAGTGCCCGCCGCGCTCCACGACCAGACGGAGGGTCTTCAACATCAAAGGTTTTCTGCTTCGGGCTGCGCGGTTCCTTGCAGCCGTCAGTCCCTCTCGATACTCCTCAAAATAGTCCCCGAGGAGCAGCTGCAGATCCGGAGCGCCGGTGCCTCTCCAGGCCACGGCGAACACGATGCCGTCAGACGAGACATACTCTTTGATCTTCATTCCTGCGACGGTGATGGTTTCGATCGAATAGCCGGTCCCGGTCCGGCTTTGCCGTTGTCCCTTCATCATGGTGCGATCCCGTTCCACCGATGTGGCTGGTTGTCCTAGCGCGGCCCAAACCGGCGGGATAGCAGCCAAGTGAAGCAGAACAAGCGCCGCACAGAAACTTTCCATCAGCCTTCTCAATAGACCTTTCGTCTGATTCACAGATTACTCCTCGATACCATAACGGTAGAGAGAAGGGTCGGATCTCCATATTGTCGTCTTTCCTAGCTTTTGCACTTTTCAACCCTGGTTAGGGTAAAATATTTATTATATGGCTTCCGCGTCCACTCGCCTACGGTGCCTTCTACCTCTATTGGTGACCGCCTGTTGGGCGATCACCGCTTGCGGGCTGACCGGTCCCTCCTCCGGCGAGCTCGCCATCTATTATCAGTCACCGGAAGGCTCAGCCGAATGGAAGAAGGACGAAAAGCGTTTTGCCGATACGGCAAAGACCGCAGCCGATGAATTTCACAAGGCCAAGACGGTAGAGGCGCTGACTGCTTATGAAAAGGCAGTGCGTGACTATCTCGACCATGGGTTCCTGCTCTATCGGGTCCTCGATGCTTCTGACTCTCCTTCTCCTAAAGGATTTCGAACCTCCCTTGAGGATCGTGCGCTGGAATTGATGGACATCGCCGATGAATACCTGAAAATGGGAGTGAGCGACGTGGTGGCCGTCGATATCGCTCGGACGGTGATTCACAAGTACAGCGTGGGGAGGATGGATCGTGCACAACGACGAGCAGAGGGCATCCTCATGCAGTACCGCTACCAGCGCAATTACTAACTCATCTTGAATCTATTTCTATCGCTGACAGACAGCATTGACAAGGGAGGATCGCGATGCGTCAACGCGCAATCGGACACGCTGGTGTGAGCGAGTCATGACAACACATCGTCGTCACGCTATTCGACGGTTTCTCCACGACCACTCACTAACTCTGGTGAGCCTGCTGGTTCTGGGCCTGTGGATCATCCTCTATCGGCGAGCTGATCCTGAGACACACGTCGGCGCGTTTTATGGCAATGCCATTGCCGATTGGTCAGGCACAGTCCTCATCGTCATGGCCACCAAATGGCTGTTCGAGAGGGGATCGACCGAAAGCAAAAAAGCGCCACGGCACTTTAAGAACCAGCTGCGCGAGTTCCTGATCGAGCATTCACTGACCTTGTTTATCATTGCTTCCGGAATTGGTTGGATCGTTCTGTATAGTGCGCTCAATCCGATGGACAAGTGGGGCCAGGTCGTTGGCAATATCGTGTCCGAATGGAGTCAGGTCCTCGGCATGGTCCTCTTCACCAAAGTGCTCGTTGAGCGTGGTTCGAAGGAGAGTCGAGATTGAAGCAGCCAGTGGCAACAAAAAGCGGGACATATGTACAAATCACGGCATCAGCCGCCCCTGAGATAGTCAACGTTGGACGGCCTTTCAGCTCTCTTGGGATTTCTCTCACCGACCTGAACCAGACAGCTCGATAATTTACAAAGTCTTACGCAGACCTCCCCCCCGCGTCCTCAGGCATCCTCCATATGATGCAAAGGTGACGATGAGTGACGGTTTAATGGCACTCCCCTTGCTTATCTTAATGAGAGAGCTTCATGCGGAGAAGGAGGGCATCATGCGAAAGGCACCGGAATTCTTAGTCATGGGAACGCTGGCCGTAGCTTGGCTGCTTGTTCAAGGCTGCGCCACCCAGTCTGGATCTGTTGGGGGTGATGACCTGATGGCCGATGGGGAATATATCGACGAGCCGACGATCAAACACATTCCGCCCCCGGAGTTCAGCATGACGCCCTCACGGACAAGGCCGTCCCTCCGCGCGGAATTGGCTGCCATTAATGCGACGGGACTGGCGCAAGGAGCGTTACCGGATGTGCTGTTTGACTTTGACCAAGCCACTCTCCGGAAAGATGCACTGCCGATCTTAGACACGAATGCTCAGCGGCTCTTGGACGAGGGTATCACGCGTCTGGTGCTGGAAGGCCGTGGAGACGAAGTCGGCACAGCGGCGTACAACATCGTGTTGGGCGAGCGTCGTGCGAAGGCTGTAAAGATGTACCTTCAGGAGTTGGAACTCCCGATCCAGTTCAAGACTACGAGTTATGGAAAGGATCGCCCCTTCTGCGTCCAGCACAGTGAAAAGTGTATGCAGCGGAACAGAAGCGTCCATTTCGTCGTCAAAGAATAAACGAGTCTTTCATCGCCGTCATTCGTCGAGGCTGGGGCGCAAGAGATACGGTCCATAGGTTAGAGCGAACAGGACATAGGCTCCGCTCCAGCCCGCCGCTGCCAATCCAAGTATCAGATTCGTCACCGCTGTCGGAGCGTCGGGACTCGGCGCAAATACTCTCAGGATTGCACCTAAATTGACCAGCAGGTAGATCAAGACCGTCACCGGACCGGCGTGCCGAGTTCGACCCGTATGCCCAAGACTCGCACGAGTCATTACCGCCAACGTCATCGTGCCCACCGCCCCGCTGGAAAGTACATGCACGGCGTTCCCCGTCGGCAGACCCATCCCGAGAATCGCTCCTCCAAGAGCCAGCAATGACAGCACCAACCACCCATAACCCACACTGAGAATCCACACTAACGGTTCGCGCCACGCCAACCAGCCGCTCCAGCGTGTGAGGCGAAACAGATTGATTAACCCTGCCGCGACCAACGCCCCGCCTGCTACGACGCTCTCAGGCTGAACAATCCATGCGACTGCGGCCGCCACGACCAGCACGATCGACAGACCATCGACGCGAGAAAATGGCGCCACGCGTGCGGGGTCTATCCGTTCCTGGGCGAGAAATTCGCGGGTGAAGTTGGGAGTCACGCGCCCGCCGATCATCGTCAACAACAGCATGATGAGCCCGAGCGCCATCCGCGCAGGGAGACCGGCCGTCGCACCGTGCAGCGCCATCACGTGAAACAGGATATTCGCGCAGGCATACAGACTGATCACCACGCCGATCGGCGCCTGGCTTCTGGTTCCTCCCACTGCAATTTCGCGCCAGACGAACGCCGTCAACACGACAAGAAACATTCCATCCACGATGGCGGCCGCGAGCGGACCGAACCACGGCCAGGCGAGAAGCAGTCGTCCTGCCAGCCACAAGAGCCACAACGATAGCAGCGGAATTCCCTTCAGCGGCGCACGCCCCGTCCAGTTGGGAATCGCCGTCAGCAGAAAGCCGGTGATCACGGCGGGCAGAAAACCGAAAAGCATTTCGTGGACATGCCACTCGCGCGGGGCATAGAGAAAGTTGGACCCGCTCACGCCGATAACAATTAACACCCAGGCAGGCACGGCCACGCCTGCGAACAAGGCGGCGCCAAGAAAGAACGGCCTGAAGCCATAGGAGAGAAATGCCATGAGCGGAAGCGATTCTCGTCGCGAGACACCGACTTGTCAATTGGCCGCTGGAGGGTTCGCCGAGGGTGGAAGATTTCTTCTCAATAAAAAAAGAGTCTCTCCCTTTCGGAAGCGGGTTCTTTACTTCGGATTCGGCAATGTTTCCATTACCCTTGTTTAAAGTAATGTCACCCTGCCGTTGATCCGAAAAAGCAGGGCCTGGGAAGACGACCAGTTATTCCTCAGATACGCAGTGGAGAGCGCCCGGCGATCAATGAGATCCATGATCCTGCTTGAAATTACACGTATTTTGCAGATTTTCGAGGCGGCCCTCGGAAGCATTTATATCTAGGGGACTCCCTAGTAGTCCACCTCATTAGGTCATTCTATTATCTGGCCTTCGTTGCCTTCTTTTTTCATGGGGGGTAAGGCACCGTGGCCAGACGGTCCAGGAGGGTTTCATGACACGTCAATGTGCATGGTGTTCGTGCTACCTCGATTCTGTCGAGTCGGAAACGGTCATCACACATGGCATCTGTGAGCAATGCGCCGAGCAAATACGTCGCTCGTGGCCAGAGCCACTCTTAGAAGAGGTTCTGGTCGCCACACAGGCTCACGCGAAGATCGTTGGTACCGAGCTGAAGCACGCCGCGTGATTTGATCGGACTGTCGAACGGACCAGCGGTTCTCCCAGTTCCGTTCGATGTTCCTGCAGGTCATGATATCTGCATGAAAGCGTACGGCTCATCGGCGACGGTTTTGTTTTTGGCTCTTCTTGTTACAAACGCAGAAGCCGGGCAGTATCCACGAGACTTCAGCGGCGATGCGATGCAACAGTATAATAGTCGGATGCCGTCCTCTCCAATGATGCGTTTCCCGGCGTTACTCGGAACATCGTACTGGCCATTCGTCCCCTACCTTCCAGCTCCATCGATGACGATCGTGAACATCGCGGTCGAAGTTCCCGAGGCGTCCTCTCCGACATCACCGCCAAGACCTCCGGCCCCTTCGAAATTCTGGTTCGCTCGCTGCGGCGTCTTCATCGGAATGGACGTGGATTCAACCACGAACCTGATGGAAGAAGAAGGCAAGCCCTGTGCTGGATGAGCGACAACTTGCACTGTCGTCAGTGCCTCAGATCATGAGCGGACGAAGACGGCAATGAGCGCGACGAGAGAGAAGAGCCCGGCCACGAAGACCAGCAGCCGCATCCGCTTCAATCTCGCCTCGAGGTAATCGGATCGCTCGGCCAACAGCTGCAGCGATTGCTCCACCGCGCTTAGGCGGCTGTCGTCCGGTGCCGTGGAGGGAGGTCGTCTCAACAGAGATTGGGCGACCGGAAGGAGCGTAGGAAGCTGTTTCAGAATAAGGCGGAAGATTGGATTCATGGGGAGGTTTCTCGCAGAAGTTATCTCAACTCATGCTTCTCGTTCCCCGTACTGACGTGCACCCGGGGACTGATCAGTTCAATTCTCAGAGCAGGCCCCATGAGTTGTAAGGGGCCGTCGAATTGCACGAATGCGGGGACCTCGTCGCCGAGGATGTAACAGTCGTAGTGAAAATCGGCCGGCAACTTTCCCAGCACCTGACCGAAAAATTTTCGAATCGGGCCGATATCCGGCTTGAAGGCATAGCGAAGCGCCTTCCGTGAGTGATCGCCGATCCTGATCGTATGTTCCCCGATGAACGCCAACTCCAGTTTGATGACACTCGGTTCGGGTGAAAAGGCGATCACATGCACCGTCTCGCTCGCGGCTTTCGGTAAGTTCAACAAGGCCGTGATGAGCATGCCGTTGTAGGCGTCCTTCGGCACGTC
The DNA here is from genome assembly GCA_946479785.1 of uncultured Nitrospira sp. The sequence goes on along the minus strand of CAMLHQ010000072.1, from coordinate 1,653 downwards.
AACGTCACCCGTCAGAACCTCGTCTTTTCCGTTCTCACCGTCGCTCGAGCGAACCCGGTAGGTCGAGGTGCCCCGATCCATCACCACGTCAATCTGCTTCGGAAAGGAAGTGCCCCGCTGGATGAGCTGATACCGTATTAACGTAAAGACACGCTGCTGGGAGAAAGCAACGTGCTCCTCATGAAGCGACCCGTCATTGAAGGTAAAGACGAGGCTGCTTTCTACGAGATCCTCCTGTTTGACGATCTGGGTCAGCTCCCCCTGCCCGATAACGTCACCGGCCATCGACCGCACGAGAAGAAAGCCGTGCGTGATGCCTTCCGGAAACCGCACGGCGACAGGCACGGCGGCGGCATCGCATGTGATCATCGCGATCGCAGAGAACAGGACCCCGGCGATGCAAGAGGGCACCCAAGCCTGGGCAGGCTCCGTGATGAAGCCATTCGTGCGCGCGCTATTCACTGAGCAACTCCGCCAAGGGTTGCAGGTCTTCAACATGTTCAGCAAACACCTTCACCATGCCCATGATGGGAATCGCAAACAACAGACCCCAGGCTCCCCACAACCATCCCCAGAACAGTAGGGCAATAAACACCGCCGTTGCATTCATCTTCCCGACTTTGCTGCTCATCCAGGTCACGATGACGGTGCCGACCAGCGTGGCCATGGCCAACGAACTGCCGGCTGTTAGGAGGACCATGGGCAGTGAGCCAAATTGCATGAAGGCAGCCATGCTGGCGCCCAGTGCGGTCAACGCCGGGCCCACATAGGGAATAAAATGCATGACACCCGCCGCCACGGCCCAGGCGCCGGCATTGTCGAGACCGATCCAGTGGAAGGCCATCCAGGTCAGCAATGCCAGCAGCACATTCGCTGCGAGCAGCGTCAGCATATAGTTTTGGACCGACCGGCCGATGTCGTCGACAATGCTCACCGTAATTTTCTTCTTCGACAATGATGGACCTGTCACATGCATCAGTTTCCGTTTAAACGTGTCGCCGGCCAGCAGGAGAAAAAAGATCAGAAAGAGCAGCATGACGGCGTCGCCGATGAGACCGAACATCCCCAGCGATCCCGTCCAGAGCAGATCGGTCAGCTTGAAGCGAGGCTGCTCAACGACGATACGCGCAGGAGCTTTCTGTTGAGAAGGCGGGGCCCCGTCCGTGGCCTTGGCCGTCGCCTGTTCGATCTCCCGCGCCGCGGCCTGCACCTTTTGCATGGTGTTCGGCTCCTCGCCCATGTCGCGAAGCGCGGCCGAAAGTTTACCCGCTGCGTCCGGCACCTGATCCAAAATGCCTTGCACCTGGCCTCGCAAGGACAGGGTCGCCAGTGCCGCCCCGCCCAGGAGAGCCAACATCACCAGCGTCGTTCCGACGACACGGGGGATCTTTATTCGCTCGAGCCACGATACGATGGGGTTCAGCGTGAAGGCGAGGATGATGCCGAGCAACAGCGGGATGAAAAACCGTTGAGCCCACCGCAGCGCAAAGATGGTTGCGAGGGTAGCCACAATGATCTGCGCGAGGCTCCACGCATACGCCGGCATCCCGGCCTTAGACTCGCAAGGGTCCACCGACGAAGCCGTCTGATGAAGTGAAACGTCAGGGGAGGGCGTTGCGGAGGTAGGCGGGTAGTGCCTGGCAAATGAGTGGG
>CAMLHQ010000071.1 GCA_946479785.1 uncultured Nitrospira sp. | reverse complement strand
TTCGTCAGCGCGCCGTGATTCTCTACTGCCCAGAACTGCGGCAAAGTCAAAAGAGCCCGCAGCAGCGGTTTAACTTGATAGCCGCCCTTGCGAAAGATCCCGGCGAGGCGCTCGATCTCGGTTGGATCCGGCTGATCCGAAACGAATTCTCGCCAGAGCTTCACTGTGATGTGGGTCGCACATGCCGGCTGTTCGAGGGTCAGAGCCAAAATGTCGTTCCCTTGGAAAGCCCCGCTCCTGCCTAGTACCCGCTTCACCCCGGCATCATGTTGATGGCGGTTGAAGACGAATCCGCCGCCGTGGTGCACGGCCACGCGCCAGCCAGTGAAGGCACGCGCCGCTTCTTTGATGTCATGCTCAGTGTAATGACCCTCCCCAAGCGTAAAGAGTTCGAATAGTTCGCGCGCAAAATTTTCGTTCGGATGGTCCTTGTGATTCGTCTGAGTGTCCAGATAGAGGATCATCGCTGGATCTGTGGCCACATTGAACAACAGGTCACGGAACGATCCGACGGCATGGCGGCGCAACAGCACATTTTGGTGGTAGAGCAGCGCGGGCCATTTCACTTTTTTGAAACTGGAAGTGAAATGGTTATGCCAAAAGAGCGTCATCCGTTCGGTAAGCGGCGAAGCGGTGGCCAACATTTCCTGGTACCACCAGCCCTTAAGTGCCAGAGCTTCGTCCCGTCGTTCCTCCTGGAATGCTTTCTTCTGTTCAAAGCTCATGCCCCTCATGCCCTGCGGTGGAGGCATGGCGGTCAGAATTTCTCTGGGCGGGCTGGTGAAAGCTAGTTGCTTGGTGCCACTGAGGAGACTCTCGACCGCGGCCTCGCGATCCATCATCATCAATCCCTTGATTTCACTTGGATCGCCGCCAAAGCCGGTTCGGGCTAACAAATGTCGCGCATCCCGGAACGAGAGCGTCATGCACCCACCCTCTTCTATTGAAATTCCTCCGCACTATACAACGAACGGCAGGCTCTGTCGTTGACGTGACTCGGGACTTTCCCGTTGGCAAGTTCGATTGATCTTGCTAAGGTTCATTCCTGGCAATCATCGTCCAAGGAGAATCCCATGCTCGCCACTAAAGGCTATGCCGCCATGACAGCCAAGGCACCCCTGCAATTGTTTGTCTTCGAGCGACGGGATGTCGGCCCGTTCGACGTCTTAATCAAGATTTCGCATTGCGGCATCTGCCACTCCGATATTCATCAAGCCCGCGACGAATGGGGCGGTTCCCTCTTTCCAATGGTGCCGGGCCATGAGATCGTCGGCGCAGTCACGCAGATCGGAAGCGCCGTGAAACAATTTCGTATCGGTGACAGGGTCGGCGTCGGCTGCTTCGTCGATTCATGTCGCACCTGCGCCGCTTGTCGAGAGGGATTGGAACAGTATTGTGAAGTCGGGATGCTCCTGACCTATAGCGGCCGTGACAAGAGTGGCCACCTGACGCAAGGCGGTTACTCGACACAAATCGTGGTGGATGAGAACTACGTGCTGCGGATTCCCGCTACACTGTCGCCGGCTGGAGCGGCCCCGCTTCTCTGTGCCGGCATTACCACCTATTCTCCCCTTCGCCATTGGGGAGTGGGAAAATATCACAAGCTGGGAGTGGTGGGTCTCGGTGGACTCGGCCATATGGCGGTGAAAATTGCGAAGGCACTCGGCACGGAGGTGACCGTGTTGAGCACCTCCGAGGGGAAACGAAAAGACGCGGAGCGGCTGGGCGCATCGAATTTCGCCGTCACCTCAAATCCGCAGACCTTTACGAAACTCCAGCGGCATTTCGACTATCTCCTCGATACGGTGTCAGCGCCGCACGACTACAACGCTTATGTAAGTCTGTTGAAAAACGACGGGACCATGATTCTCGTGGGAGCGCCAGAACAGCCCACTCCGCTCGCTCCGTTCCCACTCATCCTCCACCGGCGACGGATCGCCGGCTCCGTCATCGGCGGTATTCGTGAGACGCAGGAGATGCTCGACTTCTGCGCTGAGCACAAGATCGAGTCAGATGTTGAAGTGATTCCGATACAACAAGTCAACGAGGCCTATGAACGAGTTCTCAAGGGCGATGTGCGGTTTCGTTTCGTGATCGACCTGGCGTCGTTGGGCGCGTGAGCCTCGGCATGAATAGGCCCGCCCCGGAAGAAAATGGCTGGGGGACTAGGAATCGAACCTAGGTAGCCGGCTCCAAAGGCCGGCGTCCTACCGCTAGACGATCCCCCAGCGCGGTACAACAACGATTCGTAGATCGGGAACGGCGGGGAAAAGGTTTTTGGCTGGGGGACTAGGAATCGAACCTAGGTAGTCAGATCCAGAGACTGACGTCCTACCGCTAGACGATCCCCCAACCGGCGTTCAACGTAATATAGGACTGCTTGATCCGTCAAGCCTGGCCGGCTTTGGCGCGCTCGATGCCTTGTCGAAGCCGGAAGAGGGTTCGATCGCGTCCGAGGACTTCCATCACCTCGAAGAGACCAGGACTGGCCGTGCGGCCGGTCAGAGCCACGCGAACCGGCTGCGCGAGCTGTCCCATCTTGAGACCTTCCTCCTCGACCAGACTCTTCAAGCTCTCCTCCCATGTCTGTTTGGAAAAATTGGAGAGGGCTTCAAAGCGCGAGAGCAGCTTTTGAAGTACTGGCGCAATGGCCGGTGTTAGAAATTTCTTGGCCGCTTCTTCCTCGAATGTGACAGCCTGTCCGAAGTAGGGTTTCACCCACTCGACCATCTCTACGAGGCTCTTCGCCCGCTCCTTTACCAACACCACCAGCTGGGTGAGCCATTGTGCGGAGGCATCGGCGACCTCGTTTTTCAAGCCGCCCTGCGCTAACAGCGGAACTAACGCCTGCGCCACCTCACCTGGCGGACTCGTCTTGATGTATTCGGCGTTCATCCAAAGCAGCTTATCCGGATTGAACACGGCCGCTGAGGCCTGCACATTCTTCCAGGAAAATTTTTCGATCAGTTCCTGCCTGGTGAAGACTTCTTGATCACCGTGTGACCAGCCGAGCCGGACAAGATAGTTCACCATCGCATCGGGAAGATAGCCCATGTCTTTGTAGGCCATTATAGAAGTGGCGCCATGTCGCTTTGAGAGCCGCGCCTTATCCGATCCTAGTATCATGGGCAAATGACCGAAGCGGGGCACCGGAAATCCCAGTGCCTGAAAGATCGGCACCTGGCGAGGTGTATTGGTCAGGTGATCGTCCCCCCGCACCACATGTGTGATGTGCATCAGCGCATCGTCCACCACAACGGAAAAGTTATAGGTCGGATAGCCGTTGGACCGTAGAATAATCAGATCATCGAGCACATTGTTATCGAAGACGATCTTGCCCTTGATCAGATCGTCCACAACGGTCTGGCCTTCCTGCGGGGCTTTAAAGCGCATCGCAGCCTCGCCTGATGGGTTCGCGATCCCCAGATTGCGGCAGCGGCCGTCGTAGCGAGGCGAAAAACCCTTCGCCTCCGCTTCTTTTCTTCTGGCTTCCAACTCATCGGCTTTGCAGATGCACCAGTAGGCCTGTCCCCGGTCCAACAGCGTCATAGCATGGCTCCGATAGAGGTCCATGCGTTCCGTCTGACGATAGGGTCCCTCATCCCAATCGAGCCCCACCCATTTCATCCCTTCAATGATGGCTTGGATCGATTCGTCGGTTGAACGGCTCTGGTCTGTATCTTCGATGCGCAAGATGAAGACACCCTTCTGTTGCCTGGCATAGAGCCAGTTGAACAGCGCAGTGCGAACGCCACCGATGTGGAGGAACCCCGTTGGACTGGGCGCAAAGCGAACGCGGACTTGAGTCATAGCAATGCTCAGTTATGCAGAGAGGTCGGTATCTATAGCACGCGTGGAAAAGTCTTGTACAGAATCCAACACTTTCATCCAACCCAGCCTTCTGATAAGAGTGAACCAAAGAACCCATATGGCAGAATACGTTCAGTCCGCCACGGTCCTCTCAGCTATCTATCTGACGCCACGCGTTCGTCAGCTCGTGCTGCTGCCGAGAGAGCAACGCATTTCGTATGAGCCGGGCCAATGGATCTCCTTAAGACTGCCAGTCGGCGCCAAACTGCCGCTCAATCGCGCTTATTCCATGGCTGCCCCCGGCACAACCTCCGGCGAACTCACATTGGTACTCGACCATGTGGTTGGCGGTGTGGGTTCCAGCTACCTGTGCCAAATCAAAGCAGGCGACGAGGTCGTACTCTCCGGCCCCTATGGAAAGTTCTTGCTCCCAACGCAGCTCAACCGCGAGTTATTGTTCATCGCCCGTTTTACCGGCCTAGTTCCTATCCGCTGCATGCTGAAACAGTTGTACGCGCAGCAGCACAGAACTCCGGTCTTATTGATTGCCGTCGCGCCCTCGGAGGAAGAGCTGTTGTTTCACCAAGAACTGCTGACACTGGCCGTCACCCATCCAGGATTTCGTTATTTGCCGTTGGTTGCCGCTGGCGGGGAACAGCAGGGTGTCGATTTGACGCTCTCAATGTTGCGCCCACTCATCGATGGCGCACCGAAGGTCATCCCAATGCTCTGCGGGACGAAAAACTTTGTGCGGCCCCTGCGGGCCTATTTCGTCGAAGCGGGATACGATCGAAAGGAAGTGAAGACAGAGACCTATGACTAAAAGCCCCTCGAGGCCCGGCATCCCGAGACCCAATGACTGTACCGTTTCGTTTAATGTCCCTCTTTAACCAGATTCTTGTTGACCGCCGGAATTTCGACAACAATGTCCTTGGTGCCGTTCGGCACGCATTGGCAGCCTAGCCGTGATTGTAAGGTCGTCATCGGCGCTTCATCGAGTTGGTCAAATTCATCGTCCGTTCCTTCATTGCAGGTTTCCAATCCCTGCTTCACGATCACATGGCAGGTCGAGCAGGCACAGACCCCTCCGCAGACATGCTCCAAGTCCACTCCGTTACCCATTGCGATGTCCAAAAGGCTCCCCGGCAGTCCTGTTTGCCCGTAAGGAATCTTGGCTGGATCGACCTGAACCTTGGTGGTAGCCCCGGTCGGGGCAATATAGGTCACAGAGTAAGATTTTTGCGGAAGCTCAACATCTGCCTTTTCGATATAGGGGTTTGTTCCACCCATTGCACCATCCTTTCTGATGACCTTATAGCCAGTTCGACCGCGCTGTTGACAGATCGGGCTTTTACCTGCTATTGTTAGTCCGACCTAATTGATCGGAGATCATTATAGTCTCCGACTGTATGGATCGGCAATAGCTATGTTGAAGATTTCCAAAAAAGCGGACTACGCTCTGATGGCCCTCCAGCACATCGCTTCGGTGCAGTTCGGCGAGGTGACCCCCGGGCGCGTTGTAAACACGAAGGAGATCGCTGAGGAATATAACATTCCGCTCGAGTTGCTGGCTAAGGTCCTCCAAACCCTGGCCAAAAACCGCATGATCGAAAGCCACAACGGTCCCAAGGGCGGCTACCTGTTGGCCCGTAGCGCCAGACAGATTACCATCGCCCAGATTCTGGAAAGTATCGAAGGGCCGCTCGGCATTACCGATTGTTCGCATGAAAAAGACGGTGAATTCTGCATGCAACTGGAACACTGCAACATCCGCACACCGCTGTTGAAAGTGCAAGAGAGCATTTATCAATTACTCAACAACATGACCCTGCAAGACATGATGGGCGGCACCCCTTTGATTACGATTCAGTCGCCGACAGCACAAGGAGTTGAACGATGAAGCTTCCGATTTTTCTGGATAACCATTCAACCACGCCTATGGACCCTCGTGTGTTGGAAACCATGCTCCCCTACTTTGTTGAAAAGTTTGGGAATGCGGCCAGCCGCAACCATGCTTTCGGTTGGGCGGCGGAAGAAGCTGTCGAGAACGCCCGCAAGCAGATCGCCAAGCTGATTAAGGCGGATGCGAAGGAAATCGTATTTACCAGCGGGGCGACCGAGTCCGACAATCTGGCGCTCAAAGGCGTGCTAGAGATGTACAAGGAGAAGGGCAATCACATCATCACCTCTTCCACGGAACATCGCGCGGTGCTCGACACGGCGAAATCACTTGAGGGCAAGAGACTGGCGACGGTCACGTATCTACCCGTCGACAAGCAGGGGATGGTGAATCCCGAGGATGTGCGCAAGGCCATCACGGACAAGACGATCCTGATTTCGGTCATGCTTGCCAACAATGAAATCGGCACGATCAATCCGGTCCAGGAAATCGGCAAACTTGCCAAGGAGAAGGGCATCCTCTTCCATTGCGATGCCACGCAAGGCGTAGGCAAGATTCCCGTGGATGTGCAAGCCATGGGCATTGATTTGATGTCGTTTTCAGCCCACAAGATCTACGGTCCAAAGGGAGTCGGCGCGCTATATGTAAGAAAGAAGAATCCGCGTGTAAGGATTGCGGCGCAAATGGATGGTGGCGGGCACGAGCGCGGCATGCGTTCGGGGACCCTTCCCGTCCCGCTGATCGTTGGCTTCGGTAAGGCCTGTGAACTCTGCGACCAGGAAATGGCGACAGAATCGGCGCGCCTTTCCAAGATGCGTGATCGGCTCGAAGCCGGCATCATGGCGGCATTGGATGAATGTTACCTGAACGGACATCCGACCCATCGGTTGCCGGGCAATTTGAATATTTCGTTCGCGTATGTCGAAGGCGAGTCGTTGCTGATGGGCATGAAGGACATCGCGCTCTCATCAGGCTCAGCCTGTACCTCGGCGACGTTGGAGCCTTCATATGTGCTTCGCGCCCTCGGCGTCGGCACTGAATTGGCTCATTCCTCCATTCGATTCGGGCTCGGCCGGTTCAACACGGACGACGAGATTGACTACACGATTAAGAAGGTTATTGAGATTGTGACCAAGCTGCGGGAAATGTCTCCCCTCTACGAAATGGCGAAAGAAGGCGTCGATTTGAAGTCTGTTCAGTGGGCCGCGCACTAGAGAGAAGAAAATTTAAGATCTCAAATTTCACATATTTCGGAGGGCACCATGGCGTACAGTGATAAGGTCGTCGATCATTTCAATAACCCTCGAAACATGGGGAGCTTCAAAAAGGACGAGGAAGGCGTCGGGACGGGCATGGTCGGTGCGCCGGAGTGCGGCGACGTCATGAAGCTGCAGATTAAGGTGCAGAATGACACGATCGTCGATGCCAAGTTCAAGACTTTCGGCTGTGGATCGGCTATTGCTAGCTCAAGCCTGGCCACCGAATGGCTCAAGGGCAAGACGATTGAAGAAGCTCAGAAAATCAAAAACACGGACATCGTGCAGGAGTTGAACCTCCCGCCGGTGAAAATTCACTGTTCCGTGCTGGCCGAAGACGCGATCAAGGCGGCATTGTCCGACTATAAGAAGAAAGCTGAACCGAAGTAGCGGAAGGGAGTGTTTCATGGATATCACGAACACAGAGCCCCAGGCTCCGGTGATTACCCTTACAGAGGCCGCGATCAAGGAAGTCAAACGCCTCATCAACGTCCAGGGCATCACGGAAGGCGGGCTCCGCCTCGGCGTGAAGGGTGGCGGCTGCTCCGGATTGAGCTATACGATCAACTTCGATGAGAAGATCGGACAGTATGATCAAGTGTTCGATTTCGACGGCGTCAAGGTGATCGTCGATACCAAGAGCGCGATCTACCTCCAAGGTACGCAGCTCGACTATCACAAAGATTTGATGGGCGGGAATTTCAAGTTCGTCAATCCGAACGCGAACAAGACCTGCGGGTGCGGAGAGTCGTTCTCAGCGTAATTTGCCACCATCACCAGAGTGAATCTTTGCGCAGGCATGGCAGAAAGCCATGCCTGTTTTGTCAGAACGGTAGATCAAGAAATGGACCGTCATCACAGCCATAGCAGAACTCCTCGAGAACTGCAGATGGCCAGAAGCATGTGCTGGCATTGCCAATCCGAAGTGGCCGGGGAGTATTTCTGCGAACGCTGTGTGAAGGTTCAGCCGGTTTCAAAAGAGACGGATTACTTTACCTGCCTCGGCTTCCCGCGGCGTCTCACGATCGATCCGACCGAGCTGGAGGCGAAATTCTACGAACTCAGCCGCGCCTTTCATCCGGACTTTTATCAGAACAAGAGCAAGACTGAACAGTCCATCAGTCTCAGTAACGCGGCGACACTCAACACTGCCTACCGTACGCTCCGAGATCCGATTCAACGAGCCGAATACCTGCTTGATCTGGAGGCCGGAGCTGTGAAAGAGATCCGCTCGTCTCCTCCGGCAGACCTCTTCGAAGAGATTCTCGAGCTCCAAGAGACGCTCGAGGAGTACCGAGCCTCCGATCGTGCGTCGCAAACTGGACAGCAGCTCCGGGACAAGCTTCGCACCGAGCAACAGACCCTGGAACAACGTAAGCAGGATATGGAGACTCAGCTTCACCGACTCTTCAACGAGTGGGACGCGCTTCAAGATCGCGGCGAAGCGACCGGCCAGGCCCGATCGGAGCGGGATCGCATATTGAAGCAGATGCGGGAGATCCTCTCCAATCGCACCTATGTGAACAACATCGTCAACGACCTCGTCGCGACTATCGGATAATCATGGCACGTATTGTAGGGATTGATCTTGGCACGACGAACTCGCTCGTGGCCTACATGAAGGACGGGACACCTACTGTCATTCCCGGACATACCGGCCGCACGATGGTACCCTCCGTGGTCGCCATGACTGACAACGGTTTGATCGTCGGCGATGCTGCCAAGGAACATCTGACCCGTAATCCAGAACGGACGGTCTATTCCGTAAAGCGGTTCATGGGAAAGGGCCTTGCGGACGTCCAGAGCGAACTAACTTATTTCCCCTACTCCCTCGCAGAACAAGGCGGTGTCATTCGCATCAAGCTTGGCGAGAAAACGTATTCCCCGCCGCAGATCTCGGCGATGATTCTGAAAGAACTCAAGCAACGAGCCGAAGCGCACCTCGGTGAAAGTATTACCAAAGCCGTGATCACCGTCCCGGCTTATTTCAACGACAGCCAGCGGCAGGCGACGAAAGACGCCGGCATGATCGCGGGCCTTGAAGTCCTGCGCATTATCAATGAGCCCACCGCGGCCTCGCTCGCCTATGGGCTTCAAGAAAACACGCAAGGCACGATCGCTGTCTATGACTTCGGCGGGGGCACCTTCGATATCTCTATCCTCAAACTCAAGAACGGCATTTTCGAAGTGCTGGCCACCAACGGAGACACGCACCTAGGCGGGGATGACTTGGATCACCGGATTGCGGATCACTTCATTGAGGAAATCCGACAGAAACATGGGGTCGACCTCAGCACCTATCCGGACCACATGCAGATAGTCCGCCTTGAAGCCGAACGGGCCAAGATTCGACTCTCCGAGGAATTGAATGCCGAGATTGCGATCGAGCTCCCGGAGGGAAAAGGCCGCTATACCCGAGAGCTGACCCGCAATCAGCTTGAATCCTTAACGAGGGACATCATCGAGCGAACATTGGCCCCCTGCCGGCTGGCGCTGAAAGATGCAGGGCTGATACCTGACAAGATTGATGAAGTCGTCCTCGTTGGCGGGTCAACCCGCATGCCGCTGGTTCGGCAACGGGTTCAGGAACTCTTTGCCAAGCAGCCGCACTGGGAACTGAATCCGGACGAAGTGGTCGCTCTCGGCGCAGCGGTGCAGGCTGACATCCTCAGCGGCGGCACCACGGACATGCTGCTCCTGGATGTGACGCCACTCTCTCTTGGAATTGAAACCATGGGCGGCGTGATGAGCAGCCTGATCAGGCGTAACACGACCATCCCAGCCAGCGCCAAGGAAATGTTCACGACCTACGTCGACGGCCAGACCGGGGTGGACATTCACATTCTTCAGGGAGAGCGCGAGCTCGTAAAGGACAATCGCAGCCTCGCGCGATTCCGTCTCAAAGTCCAGCCGTTGCCAGCCGGGGTGCCGCGCATCGAGGTGACCTTCTTGATCGATGCGAACGGAATCTTGAACGTGAAGGCCGGTGACATGCGGACCGGACAGAGTCAGTCCATCGAGGTCAAGCCGTCGTATGGATTATCGGACGAAGAAGTGGAGCGGATGATCGAGGATTCGTTCAGGTTTGCGGCTGATGACGTCAATGCCCGTAAGCTGATCGAAGCTCGGCTCGACGCCGGCGCTTTGATCACGGCGACAGAAAAATCTTTGGGAGAAGGTAGCCATCTTATCGCTCAAGCGGAAGCCGAGTCGATTCGACGTGCCCTATCCTCACTAGCCACGGCAAGGGACGGCAATGACCCGAAGGCCATTCGCGCACGCATGGCCGACCTCGAGCAAGCAGCCAAGCCCCTCTCGGTTGCCCTGCTGGACGATTCGCTCAAGCGGAGTCTACAAGGGAAAAAGATCTCTGAAATCAGATAACCTACATGCCCGGAGGTATGACCCTCTGCTTATAATCTTGAGGAGTGATAGATGGACCTGAAGTGGCAAGACACGGAGGATATCGCCATTAGATTGGTTGAAGAACATCCAGGGACTGATCCGCTGACGGTACGCTTTACCGATATGCACGCCTGGATCGTGGCCTTACCGGACTTCAAAGACGACCCGAAAACGTCGAACGAAAAGATTCTTGAAACCATTCAAATGGCTTGGCACGAAGAGTACCAAGACTCGCAGTCCTGACCCCTCTTTCGCTTATTCCGGCTGATCAATCTTGTAAAAGTCGATGGGATCAAGACGGCGCTGGGCTGCCTGGGTTGGCTCGCTGCCTTTGGCGAAGATTTCCACATTTCCCGGCTGATCTTCCTGTTCCGAATTTAAGAGGCCGGTCGACGGATCGACTTTGACGAAGGTGATTCCTTCGGGAATGGTAAACGGCACCACCGGCAACCGCTTGAGTGCCTCACGCATGAAGGTAATCCAAATCGGCAGCGCTGCATGGGCTCCCGATTCTGTCTCGCCGAGCGAACGACGATCGTCGAATCCCACATACACTCCCGTCACCAAATTCGGCGTTCCGCCGATGAACCAGGCATTGATGAATTCATTCGTCGTGCCGGTCTTTCCGGCAATCGGACGGCCCAGCGATTTCGCAGCTTGCCCGGTACCCTTCTGGACCACGTCTTCCATCATGTTTGTAATCAGATAGGCGGTTTCTTTTGACACGACCTCCTCAATTTTCAGCTCTTGCTGTTCCAATACCTGCCCGGCATTGTCCGTGACGGATACGATGGCATAGGGTTCGGCCCGGCTCCCTTGATTCAAGAACGCGCTGTAGGCCGACGTCAGTTCCAGCAGGCCGACAGAAGAGGAGCCTAACCCCAGCGAGAGGTCGGCGGCCAATGGGCTGGTGATGCCGACCTGCCGCGCAAACTCAATCACGTTTTTGACCCCGACCTTGTCGAGCAGGCGGACGGTAGCCAGGTTGTGAGAGTGCGCCAAGGCTTCACGCAACGTCACCATGCCATGGAACTTTTTTCCATAATTCTCCGGCTTCCACGTTTTTTCTTCTTCAATCTGCTCATAGACCACCGGCGCATCGAGCACGACCGAGGCGGGACTCATGCCCTGATTGACAGCGGTCGCATAGATGATCGGCTTGAATGCCGACCCCGGTTGGCGATGAGCCTGAACCGCGCGGTTATACTCACTGCGATTGAAGTCATACCCTCCTACCATGGCTCGCATCGAGCCATTCCCCGGTTCAACAGCAATTAATCCTCCCTCGACCAGCGGAGTCTGCTCGAGCTGGACATAAATGTGATCCTTCTCGATCTTCTTCACGCGAACTTCAATGACATCGCCCGGCTTGAGAATCTGTTTCACATTGGGGCTGACAACCACGTCTTTCGCCGTATCCTGTCCTGTCAGGCGTCTCTTCGCCCAGGCCATGTCATCAAACAGCAACTTGGCCGTGCTATTTCCGATTTGGACCCCAAAGAATTCCTTGCCGACTTTGGTGACGACCGCTTCGCGGTCATCCCCGACCACGACGGGCTGATCGGTCGTCACCACCGGCACATTGCCGGTCGCAAGAGAGGCGGGATCGACGGTGCGCAAAGGACCGCGCCATCCTTGTCGCTTGTCCAGTTCGCGCAGGCCTGTTGCAAATGCCGCTTCGGCTGCACGTTGCATGTCGAGATTCAACGTCGTCATGATGTTGAGCCCGCCCTTGTACACCATCGCCTCTCCGTATTTCGCGATAAGGAGCTGTCGGACGTACTCGACAAAGTACGGGGCTGTCTGTTCACTCCCGGGTCGCCGGAAGCTCAGCGGTTCCGCCGCGGCTTGCTCACGTTCCGCCGAAGTGAGAAAACCGGCTTCCTCCATACGCGTCAAGACATGCTCTTGTCGCTTCTTCGCCCGTGCGTAATTTTTGAACGGCGAAAAATGGTTCGGGGACTTCGGAAGTCCGGCCAGGAAGGCGGCCTCGGCGACCGTCAACCCGGAAAGGTCCTTGCCGAAGTAGGACTGAGCCGCCGATGCCACGCCGTAGGCTCCTTGGCCGAAATAGATCTGATTGAGGTAGGTCTCGAGAATCTGTTCCTTCGTGGAGGCCAATTCCATCTTGTAGGCCAATACGAGCTCGCGGACCTTCCGGTCAAAGGTCCGTTCGGACGACAGGAACAGCGAACGCGCCAACTGCTGCGTGATGGTACTGGCGCCCTCGACTTTGCCGCCCCGGCGCAGATTGGTCCAGGCCGCGCGGAGAATGCCGATGTAATCCAGACCGGGATGTTCGAAGAATCGAACATCTTCAACGGCAATCACTGCCCGCCGGAAATGCTCCGGAATCTGTGGCAGCGGTGTGAGAATCCGGCGTTCGATGAAAAATTGGCCGATGAGGTGCTTGTCATTCGAATAGACCTGGGTGACCAGACTCGGTTGGTAGTTCTGCAACTGACCGAGGTCAGGGAGATCCTGTGCGTAATGCCACAACAATCCAACGACCGCCAGCACCCCAAGGAGAGCCAGAACCGCCACGGAAATGAGCACGATCTGCCACCTGCGCCAGGGACGGCGCGGCGGCTGATGCGGCGGATCAGAGAGTTGGACCGGTCGATCGATCGTTGTCATGGGAAAATGGTTTGGAAGGACTCCGGTTCACCATACCGTGGAGGCCGCCAAAACTCAAGCAAGTTGCCGTTGTCCCACGGCTTGTTGCACGGCTTGTAGAACCTTCGGCCCTTCGGGTATAATAAGCACTCGACGCCCCAAGTCGGGCGTCTTTTTTTTCGCCGCTCGGCTGCTAAAAAAGTCCGCCGGCTAAGCTCTTTCGTTTCAACAAACATCGTAGATAAGCAGGACCATGTCACAGATACGCGCACCACACGACCGCCGGAACGATATCCGGAACATCGCTATCATCGCCCACGTTGACCACGGCAAGACCACGCTCGTGGATGCCCTCCTTCGGCAGACCCATGTGCATCGCAAGATCGACGACATGGGCGAACGCATCATGGATTCAATGGATCAGGAACGCGAACGCGGGATCACGATTCGAGCCAAGAATGCCAGCGTCATCTACAATGGCGTGAAAATCAACATCGTCGACACACCAGGGCATGCGGATTTCGGCGGTGAAGTCGAACGCACCCTCCGGATGGTCGATGGCGTGCTTATTCTCATCGATGCCAAAGAAGGGCCGATGCCGCAGACCACATTCGTGCTGCGCAAGGCCTTGGCGCTCGGCCACAAAGCTATCGTCGTCATCAATAAAATCGATCGCCCGGATGCCGTGATCGACGACGTCGTCAACCGCACCTTTGACCTGTTCGTCCATCTTGGTGCCACCGACACACAGCTGGATTTTCCCATCGTCTATACCTCAGCCATCAAAGGCATCGCCACGCTCGACGTGAACAAACCCGGCACGGATATCAATCCCCTGCTCAATACGGTCTTGGAGCATATACCGGGACCGGCCATCCATGCGAAGGCACCGTTGCAGATTTTGGTATTGGCCCTTCTCTATGATTCTTATAAAGGCAAGATGGGCGTGGGAAAGATTCAATCCGGTTCGATCGCCCGCCGGCAAAATGTGCTGATACTCGGAAAGGACGGAGCACAGGTTCCCGGCAAGGTGTCCGACCTCGCCGTCTATTCGGGCCTCGAACGGACGGATGTCGAGCAGGCGGACGCCGGCGAGATTGTCGCGGTCGCAGGATTAGACGAGGTGAGCATCGGCGATACCATCGCCGACGCTGAGCAGCCGCTGGCACTTCCCCGCGTGACGATCGATGAGCCGACCGTGCAGATGACCTTCTCCGTGAACAACAGCCCTTTTGCCGGCCGCGAAGGCAAGTTCCTCACGTCGCGTCACCTCCGCGAGCGATTGTTCAAAGAACTCGAAACGAACGTCTCACTCCGCGTACAGGAGACCGACAGTCCCGATCGGTTCCTGGTGGCTGGCCGCGGCGAACTGCATCTCGGCGTGTTGATCGAACAGATGCGCCGGGAAGGCTATGAACTGCAAGTCTCGCAACCGGAAGTGATTTTGCATCGGGATGGTGGCAAGGTCACGGAGCCCTATGAGGAGCTGACGATTCAAGTGCCGGAAACCTATCAAGGCGCCGTCATCGAAGAAATCGGCAAGCGCCGGGGCGAGATGCGACATATGAAACTGGTGCATTCCGATGCCGGGCCGAGCGAGATGCACCTTGAGTACCACATTCCGACGCGCGGCATCATGGGCTTGAAAAACATTCTCCTGGCAAAAACCCGCGGTACCGTCATCATGCACCACGTCTTCAAGGCCTACGAAACCGCCAACGAACAGGACCTGTTTGTCGCGCCGCACGGTTCGCTCTGCGCGTTCGAAGACGGAACGAGCACCGGCTACGCGCTCTTCATGACCCAGGAACGCGGCGTTATGTTCATCGGTCCGAGCGTTGAAGTGTATCGGGGCATGGTCGTGGGAGAAAACAACCGCGACGAAGATCTCGATGTGAACGTGTGCAAGGAAAAACACCTCACAAACATGCGTGCCTCCGGGTCAGACGAAGCCTTGATTCTCACGCCGCCGCAGGAGATGTCGCTGGAATTCGCTCTCGAATATATCGGTCCCGACGAGCTCGTCGAGGTCACGCCGAATAGCTTGCGCATCCGAAAACGGCTCCTGCACCCCGAAGATCGGCGCAAGGCCAAGAAATCCGGAAAGTAGCTGCGCTGTCATGCGCATCAAGAAGAAGCCGTCCAAACCCTCCTCAAAACGGCCGCCGCTGTATTTCATCGGCTACCGCGGGACAGCTCCACAACCTGATGAACTCAAGACTTGGTACGATCTGGAGTATGGCGGACCGTTGATCGTTCGAATCGAGGAGGGTGCACCGGAGTCCTGGCAAGCAACTCATGGACCCTGGACAGCGCATATTGTGATACCGCTACCTGCGACGCACCAGGCCGGGTTCAAGGACCAACTCGCATGGGAACATGACCTCATCGGCGCCGTGGCTCCGTCAGTGGTGCCGCCGCGCGATATGCCGGATACAGTTCTGCTTGCCGCCCGAGTTTCGCGCGGCCTAACGCTCCTGACTCAGGGCACAGCATACGATAGCACCACCCAACAGTACCTGAATCCGTCCGATTGGAAAGACCGAGGGCTTGCCGAGTTTGTGGTGGACGACCACGTCATGATTGCGCAAGACGATCAGGCCAAGGCTGACGAGGTCTGGTGTTACACGCTCGGCCTCTCGAAATTCGGCATCGACGAATTGGAGACGTTCTTTCCGCGCGGCACCTCTGACCGAACGGCCAAGGAACTCCTTGCCGAAGCGGCCTATCAGATGATCCGGGTCGGCCAATCCCCCAAGATCGGCACCGCCTTTCACCTGCCCGTCCTGAGCCGCACGATCAGAATCGCGAACCACCGCACCGCCGCCCCGACGGGACGGATGCTAGGGTTTCGAGAGTTGCAAGCCTCTACGCCACACTGAAAACTCCCATCACGATGGACTCACTTTCTATTAAACGGGGCGGTCACTGTCTGATTGCTGTTCATGACCACTATGCAAGTGCCAGTTCCCGCACAACCTGCCCCGCTCCATCCAGCAAATGTGGAAGTCCCATTAGGGTTGGCCGTCAGCGTCACGACGGTGCCTTGCGCAAAGCTCTGACTACAGTCACTCCCGCAGTTGATACCGGCCGGACTGCTCGTCACGGTGCCGTTGCCTGTTCCGGATTTATTTACAGTCAGCGTCGGGGCTAGATCGAACGTGGCCACCACGGTTTGATTGGTGGCCATGACCGTGGTGCAGGTTCCAGTCCCGCTGCAGCCGCCTCCACTCCAGCCGACGAAAATCGACCCTGCTGACGCGGTGGCAGTCAGCGTCACCGAACTGCCTGTTGGGAACGAGGCACTACAGGTAGTCCCGCAACTAATGCCGGCCGGGCTGCTCGTCACGGTGCCCGTTCCTCCTCCCATCTTGGTCACAGTGAGAGTTGAAGGGACCGCATTGAACGTGGCCGTGACCGATCTATTCTGACTCATCACCACCACGCACGTCCCAGTCCCGCTGCACCCGCTCCCGCTCCAACCGGCGAAAGTCGACCCAGTTGCCGCGCTCGCCGTCAATGTGACGGAAGTCCCACTTGCGAAGGGGAGGCTACACGTGG
>CAMLHQ010000070.1 GCA_946479785.1 uncultured Nitrospira sp. | reverse complement strand
ACGGCGGCTGCCAGCACGTGGATACCGTCGAAAGCCTCGCCATTGAACGATGTAAGCAAATTTTCGGTGCCGAGCATGTGAACGTTCAGCCCCATTCGGGCTCACAGGCCAATATGGCGGCCTACCTGTCCGTGCTTAAACCCGGGGACACGATTCTCGGCATGGACCTGGCGCAGGGGGGTCACCTGACCCATGGCAGCAAGGTCAATTTTTCCGGGATGATCTTTCGCGCCTTTTCTTACGGCGTCGATCGCCAAACGGAAACCATCAACTATGAGGCCGTTCAGAAACTGGCGGAAGAATGCCGCCCCCGCATGATCGTGGTCGGCGCCAGCGCCTATGCGAGGACGCTCGACTTTCCCAAGTTCGAGGCGATCGCTAAATCAGTCGGCGCGTATTTGATGGTCGATATTGCCCACATTGCGGGACTGATCGCGGCGGGTCTGCATCCGAATCCTCTCCCTTATGCCGACTTTGTGACAACGACCACGCACAAGACCCTCCGAGGTCCCCGCGGCGGTGTCGTAATGTGCAAAGCCGAGCATGCCAAGGCCATCGACAAATTCGTGTTTCCCGGCATGCAAGGCGGACCGCTGATGCATGTGATTGCGGCGAAAGCCGTCGCCTTCAAGGAGGCGCTCTCCCCGGCGTTCAAGCGATACCAGCAACAAGTGATCGCCAACGCAAAGGTGCTGGCGCAGGGACTTCTTGGTCGAGGCTATAAGATCGTTTCGGGAGGCACCGACACGCATCTCATGTTGGTGAACCTTACCAACAAGGGCATCACCGGTAAGGAAGCGGACGCCGCGCTGGACGCCGCCGGGATCATCGTCAACAAGAATGCCGTGCCCTATGACGAGAAGCCGCCGGCCGTCGCGAGCGGCATCCGGCTAGGCACGCCCATCGTCTCGACGCGCGGGATGAAGGAAGCAGAGATGAAGGAGATCGTCGCCTTAGTCGATCGTGTGTTGCAGCATCGACAGGACCAGGCGGTGCTCGACGAGGTCCGGGCGCAAGCCAAAGCGCTCTGCAACCGTTTCCCGATCTTTCACTCCTACTAACCACCAGGGCAGGGCCACCGCCGGTGAAATGTCCCTTCTGCGATGAGCTGGAAGACAAGGTGGTCGACTCGCGCATGGCGAAGGAGGGCGAGGTCATCCGCCGCCGCCGCGAGTGCCTCGGCTGCAAGCGCCGCTATACGACCTATGAACGCGTGGAAGAAATTCTTCCCGTCGTGGTCAAGAAAGATGGACGGCGCGAGACGTTCGACCGGTCGAAAATTCTTTCCGGACTCAAGAAGGCATGCGAGAAACGCCCCATCAGCACCGCGACGATCGAGGCGGTGGCCGACCGCGTTGAGAAACGCATTCAGGAGATGGGCGAGACGGAGATCGAAAGCCGTATCGTCGGCGAAGAGCTGATGAAGGAATTGCATCAACTCGATCAAGTGGCGTATGTCCGGTTCGCCTCCGTCTATCGCGAGTTCAAGGACATCGACCAGTTCATGGACGAGCTGAGAACCTTGGCCCAGCAACGCCGAGAGCGGTGACGGTGCCGTCTGATCGTTCTGGCTCGGCCTTCTCTTCTCTCCTACCCGACTCGTTCGCAACGTACGCAGGATCCGTCAAGAGGACAGGGGCACATGCCGACCGCACAGGCTAAAGCGTCGAAACGCGCGCAGAAGACGGCGGCATCCGGCGCCACGCACGTGGCGATCATCGGGGCCGGACGGGGCGGCACAGCCCTCATGGAGATTTTTGCCAACGATCCTCTCGTGGATATCGTGGCGGTGGCCGAGATCAATGCCGCCGCGCCCGGACTTGCGCTCGCCAAACGATTGAAGATTCCCGTCACGCGCGACTATCGCATGCTGTTGAACCTGGAGCGGGTCGACCTCATCATCGACGTGTCCGGCAGCTCTGAGGTCTGGCAATCTCTTCAGGATGTGCACCGCATGGGTGTCACGATTCTCGGCGGCGCCAGCGCAAAATTCATGTGGGAATTGATCGAGGCGCGCATCAGAGCGACCGCGGAAATCGAGAAGACACTGAACAAATATCAATCACTGTATCGCCTCTACGTCAAGGAAACAGGCGCCGCCGTCACGGAGGAGCGAACGAGAATCGCCTGCGAAATTCACGACGGCCTGGTCCAGAGCCTGGCCGGCGTCAACTTCAAGCTGGAACTCTGTCAGCAGTTGATCCGCAAAAATCCCAAAGCCAGTTTGGCAACTCTGCGCGAGAGCAAGGAGCAACTCAAACTGGCGATCCAAGAGGCGCGTCAGGTCATTTTTAACCTCCGGCCCCTCCAGTATGACAAGATGGAGCTGATTCCGGGTCTCACGAACTATCTCAAATCTTACGAGACCCAATACCACATCAAGACTGAATTCACCGCGTCCGGGGATGAGCAGATTTTGTTTCCTCGCACCAAGATCTTCCTGTTTCGTATCGTCCAGGAAGCCTTGAGCAACGTCGTCCAACATGCCAAGGCCGACTGCGTCTCCGTGCGATTGGTGATCGAGCTTGATACACTGAGGGTCACAATTACAGACAACGGCGTCGGATTCGACATGCAACAGGTCCTTCACAATCCGGAAAAATGGGATCACTTCGGCGTGCGCGGCATCGTGGAGCGGGCGAAACTTGTCGGAGGCGAAGCAAGGATCGATTCGAAAAAGGGACGCGGCACCACGATTGTCGTCGAAGTGCCGCTCGGGAAGAAGGAGAGCGTGGACGATGGAAAAGATTAAGGTCCTGATCGCAGACGATCATCGGGTGGTACGGGAAGGGCTGGCCGCCATCCTCAAGACCAAGGACGACATCAACGTCGTCGGTGAGGCTCAGGACGGAATAGAGGCTGTCGAGAAAACCAAGGCATTGATGCCCGACGTGATTCTCATGGACGTCAGCATGCCGCGTATGGGTGGCGTCGAAGCTACGCGCCAAATCAAGCGGGAGTTTCCGCATATCGGCATCGTCGCCCTCACCATGTATGAAGAACAGCAATACATCTTCGATCTGGTCCGCGCCGGGGCTACCGGTTATCTCTTGAAAGACTCGGAGTCGTCGCAAATCGTCGCCGCCATCCGCGCCATCTACCGAGGCGAGTCATTGATTCATCCCTCCGTGGCCAGCAAAATCCTCGCCGAATTTTCGCTTATGGCACAAAAAAAGGGGAAAAAGCCGGCCTGGGTGGAACACGATCTGACCGAGCGCGAGATAACCGTATTGCGGTTGGTCGCGGATGGGAAAACCAATAAAGAGATCGCCAATAGCCTCGACCTCAGCGAGAAGACTGTAAAGAATCACGTGCGGAATATCTTCCACAAGCTCCAAGTCTACGACCGCACACAGGCCGCAATTCTTGCGATCAGGAAAGGCTTAATCGAGTTGGATCCCCGGCCGTAAGAATCCCAGCCTTTGCGATCAATCCTGAAAAGAGACCACGGTAGTTGGAGAGCGTCCTCCTGACCTGTCATCACAGTCCGGCTGTCAGTGAATGATGCCGGCGGGCCGCCGCCAATTGTTTGCGTTGGGATGTCTTCTCGTGACTCCGCCTGGAACTGTCAGAGCACATCGCTCCAGGGAGGACTGACGGCGAACGCGGCATTGATAAGGCCGACATGTGAGTAGGCTTGAGGAAAATTTCCGCACTGTGTGCTTGTTTCGTGGACGAAATGCTCGGAGAACAATCCGACGTAATTGGCCGCCGCTAACACGCGATCGAGAATGATTCGCGCCTCGGTGACCCGTCCCAGGCGGGCGAGCGCTTGTGCGATCCAGAACGAACAAATCACGAACGCTCCCTTCGGCTTCCCGAAGTCGTCGTCGCGGATGTAACGGTAAAAGAACCCGGTCTCGGCATTCTCCTGCTTTAGCGACAGCGCGCGGATGATCTGGGACACGGTGGATTCGCACAGCTTCCGATCGGGATAGCCCAGGATGGCGAGCTGCGCCAGCGCCGCATCATGACTGGAATCGTCCGGCCCGTTTCGAACGGCGCCATCTCGCACCCCGCGAAGCAAGGCCTGTGCGGCACGCAGTCGTTCGGCGCTCAGATCCATCGAGATCGCACGGAGATGACCTGCGTGCTTGATCCGCTCCAGCCGTTCCATCCCAGCCCAGCAGAGCAGATTCGTAAAGGAATGCTCCTGCAAGCCGCTCCTAATTTCCCATAAACCAGCGTCCCGCTTGCCGATGCTGCGCGCACAGAGCTGCGCCAAGTGTGCTAACAGGCCGTCGAGGTCTCTCGTCCGGAGATCGACGAACCGCTCGTCGAAAAAAATCGGCGTGAACGTGAGGATCATTTCACCATAGGCGTCATTTTGCACCTGATCGGCGGCCAAGTTGTGGCTTCTAACCGGCGTGCTACCCGAATATCCGGCCCAATTCGCATGTTCGATCTCCGGAAGAGGTAATCCCTGACTCAACGTATAGACAGGGCGAAGCCGATCACGCGAATGTTCATGGGTCAGGGCGAGGTTCAGCAGGAAGTTCAAGAAGCTTTCCATCTCTTCGAAATGACCCAGGTTGTTGAACGCCGTCAGTGTAAAATAGGCGTCTCGCAGCCAGCAATAACGATAATCCCAGTTGCGTGGTCCACCCACCTGCTCCGGCAGGCTGGTCGTCATTGCCGCCAGAATCGCTCCCGTGTCCTCGAAACAGTGAAGCTTCAAAGCCAGCGCGGACCGGATGACCTCCTGCTGATGCAACAGGGGCACCGAGCAGTGCTTGACCCATGTCCGCCAGTACCTTGTGGTTTGCTCAAGAAAGTCGTGCGTCACCTTGATGAGGTCGTCTTCTACGCCAAGTCCCCATGTCAGCCCAAAGTAAAATTTCCGAGTCAGTGCGACCGGGATTTCCTCGCATAAATAGGTCAATGGCATGTTCGTCAGCAGGCGAAGGGGTTCCCCGCGGATGTCGTACCTCAGATGGTTGCTGCCCCGTACAGGGGTCACAACGGTTTTGTCCCATCCGGAGACCGGCCGACAACTCACTTGAATGGCCGGAGTGCCCCGCAAAGGCTCAACAATTCTGAACAGGGCAGGGGGCCTATAGATGCGGCCATACTGCTCGAACCTCGGACAAAAATCGGTGATTTGAAAGGCATCGCCGTTCGTCAAAGCCACGGTCGTGGTAAGAATGTTAGTGTTGGGTATATAGTTTTGGCGGTAGGATGGTTGCGCCGAGACCATCGGACTTGTAATGGCAAAATGGCCTCCGTCAGGGTCCAGCAATCGGCCAAAGATCGGCGGACTGTCGGGTCGCGGCAGACACATCCACTCTACGGTGCCGTTTGCATTGATGAGGGTCGAAATATGACAATTCCCGATGAGGGCATAAGGATACATGCCCCAACCATAGGCGATTTTCTGGCCGAAGTAAACGAAAGGTGATCCATGCGCTTGTCGCTGCGATTCCTGTTTCCGTTGGCGCTGGTGCTCGCTGGCCTCGCCTATGCGGTCATCCCTTTGGTCGACACGCTCACGCTGAAATGGTTTGTGCGGGATACCGAAATCCGGTCAGAACTCATCGGTCGCATGGTGGAAGGCCCAATAGTGGAGCTTCTTGCCGCCGAACCCAAAGCGAAATTGCTCGCCTATTTTAACCGCATCATTCAAGACGAACGGCTATTTGCCATCGGGTTTTGTGACCGGGACAACCGGCTGCTCTACAAGACGCAAACCTACCCAGATGCCATTGCATGCGACGGCAGCGACACAATCAGGGCCGGCCAGACATCTTTGTTGCAGTTGCCACGCGGAGCGGTACACGTGTCGGGCGTGGGAATCGAGGACAACGGCCGTGTCATAGGTCGCCTCATGCTGGTCCACGACATGAGCTGGGTCCAGCGCCGCAGCACCGACACCAAGTGGTATCTCTTCTATCTGTTTGCGGTTATCGGCGCCGTCATCTCGCTCGTCACGGTCCTCGTTGCGCATTTGAGCTGGCGGGGATGGGTGACCGATGTCCGGGCCATGCTACGCGGCGAGGGACTGATCGCGTTGATTAAGGGTCAGCACCACGGCCCTGAATTACAGCCGGTAGCCAAGGACCTTCGTGCCCTCATCCACAATCTGGAATCGGACAAGCGCATGAGAGACGAAAGTCAGATCAGCTGGACGCCGGCCACGCTCAAGACGATTCTCCGCGATCACCTGGCCGGAGATGAAGTGCTCACCGTCTCCAACCGCGAGCCGTATCTTCACAACTGGAAGGATCAGGAAATCGAAGTGCAGGTCCCGGCCAGCGGCGTGGTCACGGCGTTGGAGCCCGTCATGCGCGCCTGTTCAGGCGTGTGGATCGCCCACGGGAGCGGAACCGCGGACCGTCAGGTCGTCGATGCCCGCAGCCACGTCCGGGTTCCCCCCGAGCGTCCTTCCTTCGACCTCCGGCGGGTCTGGATGACGCCCGAGGAAGAGGACGGCTACTACTACAGATTCGCCAATGAAGGCATCTGGCCCCTGTGCCATCTCGCTCACGTGCGTCCCGTGTTTCGGTCCTCCGATTGGGAGCAGTATAAGAATATTAACGAGCGGTTCGCCTTGGCAGTGCTGGAAGAAGCGAAGACCGACAATCCGGTCGTGCTTATCCAGGATTTTCACCTCGCGCTGGTGCCGAAAATCGTCCGAGATCAACTGCCGCATGCCACGCTCATTACGTTCTGGCATATCCCGTGGCCCAATCCGGAACGCTATGCCATCTGCCCCTGGTATCGGGAGATCCTCGGAGGACTCCTGGGTAGCAGCATTCTGGGGTTTCACACGCGCTTTCACTGCAGCAATTTCATCAACACCGTGGATCGATCTCTCGAAACGAGGATCGACTGGGACAGCTCCACTATTTCCTATGGGGGCAAACTGACGGCGGTCAATCCCTATCCGATCTCGATCGAATGGCCGAGCCGCGCACTCTCGCAGCAGCCGCCCGTCGCCGTGTGTCGTGAACGTATCAGAGACCGGTACGGTCTTCGGTCCGACCATCGGGTGGGAATCGGCGTCGAACGCCTCGATTATACGAAAGGCATCCTCGAACGGTTTCTGGCGGTCGAACGCTTGCTGGAACTGGAGCCGCAGTGGATCGGGCGCTTTTCATTTGTGCAGATAGCCGCCCCCAGCAGGACAAAAATCGAGGAGTACCAACAGTTTGCACGGCAGGTCACCGCCTCAGCCGACCAGATCAACCGACGCTTCGGTCGTGACGGCTATCTCCCCATTCATTTACGGATGGAACACCACGACGCCCAGCACGTCATGACTCATTACCGCGGCGCCGACTTATGCATCGTCAGCAGTCTCCATGACGGTATGAACCTCGTGGCAAAAGAATTCGTGGCGGCGCGGGACGACGAACAAGGGGTGCTCATCCTGAGCCAGTTCACTGGCGCAGCCACCGAACTACCTGATGCCCTGGTGGTCAATCCCTACAACATTGACCAGTGCGCCGCAGCTCTGCATGTCGCGCTCACCATGCCGCCGACGGAGCAGCGGGCCCGGATGCGCAGCATGCGCGGCATCGTCCAGGAGTTCAATGTCTATCGCTGGGCGGGGCGCATGCTCATGGACGCAGCCCGCATGCGACAACGGGCCCGCATGGTGCGGCAAACGGGAACGCGAGACGCTCGGACCACGACGGGAGGACAGGTGTGACATACCTCTTGTCCGACGAAGGCCGTTGCGCCCTGCGATCAGTCGCAACACAGTCGATTCTTTATGCCTTCGATTTCGACGGCACGCTGGCTCCGATCTCGTCCGATCGCCACGCCGTGAAGATGTCTCCACTCTGTCTCGAATGGTTACACAAGCTATCGAAGCTGGCCGCCTGCGCCGTCGTCTCAGGAAGGGCCCTCTCCGATGTGACGCCACGGGTCAACGGGACTGTTCCACACGTGATTGGCAATCACGGCATCGAGAGCCCGTTGGTGGCCGCTGCCGCACTGGATCGCGCTGAAGCGATCTGTGCGCATTGGAGCGGGGAGATGACGACCGGTATGGCACAATCGTTGACGGCACTGGGCGCGGAGGTTGAAGACAAACGCTACTCTCTGACGGTGCATTTTCGCCGGGCGCCGGACCCGGTCGAGTCTTCCGCGAAGGCGCTCATGTTGCTCAGCCGTCTTACCCCAAGACCTCATCTCATTCCGGGAAAATACTCCATTAATGTGCTGCCTTCCGGACAGGGAGGGAAAGGCCCTGCCGCGCTCGCGTTAATGGAGCATCTTCGACTGACCGGATTGTTCTATATCGGCGACGAGGACACGGACGAAACCGTATTCGCTTTGACCAGAGGATTGACAATGGGGGTCCGCGTCGGACAACACGCCGGCTCGCACGCCAGATTCTATCTCCACCATCAGGGAGAGGTGGAAGAAGTGCTTCGTTTTCTGGTCCATGAGATGGATCGCCCGGCGGAATCTCCTTATTCCGATAGCAGCAACAGTGAAGAAAAAAGAAAGTCCTACCGAAAATACTGAGTCCGTGGATGACTCACGGGCCGCCTCGACAGTCCCCGGACACTCATGAATCGCGGCGGTCACGGATCTGCAAGACGTTTCGGGACTATTGCGCGTGATCGTGGAAGAATTCTAGCCCGATTCTACAAAGAAGAGAAAATCGCAAATCACCACCGTCAACGGTCCAAGGCTCATTAAAAGTTCTGATACGTTTGCCCGGTCGCATAGGCTACGGCAACCACCCCGGCTTGGACTGCATAACTTATCTCCGACAGACGAACTTCGGCCATCAGGAGCTCCATGGTCGCTGTCGTGACGTCAACGATCGACGCCAGCCCAAGCCGGTACCGTTCCTTCGCTAAAGTGAGCGCGCTGCGTGCCGACTCGACTTCTTTCTCTTCCACTTTGATCTGCTGCATGGCTGTCTGCAACGTGACGTACGCATCTGTGACTTCCAGCGCAATCCGATTAGACAAGTCGATCTTCTTTTGTTCCGCCTTGTATTTCTGCTGACGAGCCTCCGCTGTGCGATTTTCGATGAGAAATCCGGTAAACAGCGGCACGGACACCGTCGCTCCCGCGCCCCACCAGAGATTGGTTTGTCCTGGATGGGCACCGCCATATTGGTTCGTCGGCGCGTCGCTGAAGTGAATGACGCCGTACATGCCGAGAGCCGAGATCGTAGGAAGATTAAGGGCCTGTGCCGTGTTAAGTTTCTCATCAGCCTGCCTGATCCTGTCCGTCGTGCTGAGCAGTTCCGGACGTTCTTCCATGGCTCGCTGAATCAACGATTCCAGTGTACCTGAGAGAATCGCCGAGGCAGGGACATCTTCGAGCGTGTAATCTTCTGGTCCCCGCACCCCCATCGCATTATTCAGGCTCGCGAAGGCCGCGCGCAATTCGTTTTTCGCCTGCACAAGTTGAACCTCAGCGTTCTTTAACTCCACAGAGATCAGATCAAGATCCAGCTTGGATTTCAATTCACGCTTGTGCAGAAGCGCGATTTGATCGCGCAGGACTCCACGCTCCCGGACCGTTTCTTCCGCGATCTCGACGAGACGCTTCTGCCGTAGGCAGTGGATGTACGCCCGCTGGACTCTGAGAATTACCAACGCCTTGTGAGTGAGAATGTCCTTTTCCGCTGCCTCTTGGCCAGCTCGCTCAGCCAGAGTCCTATGGGCAGTCTGGCCAAAATCATAAATGAGCTGGTCTGCGCGAAAACCTGCGCTCTCGACATACGAGGTCGGTTTATTTTGTGCACCGGCGATATTGAAGGCGCTTAGCGGACGGATGGTGCCGCCTGTTTGAATCGCATACGCATTCAGTTCAGGATAGTATTTCGATTTCGCCTGTTCCGTGACCGCGTCCGCAGCCATCGCTGTCTCTTTGGCTCTCCGGAGTGTGGGATGCTGTTCAAGCCCAATGCGAATAGCGTTCTCATACCCCAAATACGCTCCCTTCGTCTGAGGCAGCTTGTCTGGCGAGTCCTTCGAGGGGGCAGCAGCAGGATCCTGTGGAGGCGTACCTGACCAGGCGTGTTCGGCCACCCCGAGGATAGTTGTCAAGACAAGTGCAGCTACGAACCATCGCGGCCTCGATCCGTGGGTTGACGCGGCCCGCAGGCACCGCAGCAGTCGACGCTCAGTAGCGTGCATACTCAGCTCCGGTGGAATAGGCGAGGGCTGCTTCGCTGGCCCGATAGTCGTATTGAGACTGCGCTAACCCGACTTCGGCGCTCAGGAGATCCGCTGTTGCAGTGACCACGTCAAGAACGGAACTGAGCCCCGTCTTATATCGTTCCCGTGCCAGAGTAAGCGCCTCTCGTGCCTGGGCGACCTTTTCTTCTGCAACTTTGATTTGTTGCTCTGCCGTCAGTCGACTCAAGTACGCTTGGGCGACTTGGAGTACGACATCGTTCGCGATGGCTCGACTGTCTGATTCGGTCTCACCCTTGCGGGCTTCCGATTCCTCAATCTGGCCCTGGATCCGGCCCCCGGTGTATAAGGGGAAGGAGCTGGTTCCCCCGGCTCCCCACCAGCCGAGCTTGGCTCCGGGATTAGACACATCCTTCCCGCTGGGCTGTTCCTCTCGACCCCACCAGGTGTATCCTGCTGTGCCGATGGCAGTAATGCTACCGTAGTTCAGAGCCTTGGCAGCTTTCACCGCTTCCTCTGCCGCCTGAATCCGATCTTTGCTCCCGAGTAACTCCGGTCGTTTCTCCAGTGCTTCCGGGAATAGCGATTCGAGCGGCGCCGCTGGCTTGACCGCAAGCGTGACCTTATCCAATACATACTCGGCTCCCGGCTGGATGCCCATCGCGGTGTTGAGCGCCGCGAAGGCTGTCGTGAGATCGTTTTGTGCTTTAATCAGAACGACCTCTGCACGGTTCGCTTCGACCGAGGCAAAGTCGAGATCGAGTTTGGACCGCAACTGGTGCCGATAAAACGTCTCTGCCTGTTGCCGGATCAGCTCCCGTTCCTTGAGGATTTCTCGTGCGATGTCCACCAACCGCTGTTGCTTGAGGCAATTCAAATAGGCTTGTTCCACATTGAGAATCGTCAGCGCTTTCGTGGTGAGCACGGCCTTCTCGGCAGAGGCTGTAAACGATTTCTGCGCCAGAATGCGGTGAGCCGTGTGTCCGAAGTCGGTGATGAGCAGGTCAACGCGCAGACCAGGCGTTGTGAGATAGTTGGTCGGTTTCGGTAGCGAACCGGAGATACCTAGATTCGCCAGGACCCGCGTGTTGCCCCCTGTACTCGCATAGAGGCCGGTGACTTGAGGATAATTGGCCGATTCGATCTGCTTCATCACAGCCTGGGATTCAAGAACCTCGTGTTGTGCCGCTTTGATAAGCGGTTGTTTCTCGATCGCCATCTGGATAGCCTGCTCCCAGGCGAGCATGGCCCCAGCCACAGGCAGGGAGCGCGGCGGTGTCATGTCGGCGGCAAACGATGTTGACGCTGGAAGACTAACGATCAGCCAGATAACCAGGTGTCTAGAAACGCTTGTAATCTTGTCCCGTGGCATACGCGATCACAGCCTCGCTGGTTTTATAAATGTAGAGCGCTTCTGCTAGGCGCGACTCCGACTCAAACAGTGCAGTTGTCGCTCGCACGATTTCTATGATTGGGCTCAGACCCAGTCGATACCGCTCTTGCGCCAGAACCAATGCCTCTTTGGCAAACGCGACGCGCTCTCGTTCGAGCGCAATCTGCTCTGCATTCGTTGTCTGGGTCAGGTACGCACGCACAATTTGCAGAACGACCTCGTTCGCCAGGTTCTGCAACTCCTGCTCCGTTTCTCCCTTATGATGGCCTGCTTCCTTGATCTGATTCTGAATCCGGAATCCTGTGAAGATTGGAAATTTCATCGTGGCGCCTCCCCCCCAGAAGGGGGCCACGCCATCGGAAGGAATGCCGGCATCATGCACATCGCCGTATTTCGTGATGCCGATCGAACCAACAGCAGAGAGGGAGCCAAAATTCAGGGCCTTGACTGCCTTGAGCAATTCTTCGCTGGCCACCAGACGGTCACGATTGCCCAGCAACTCAGGCCGGTCCTTGAGCCCCACTGCCACCAGTGATTCAGGGGCCATAGTTGGTGTGATCGCTATAGGAATCTTCTGCAGTTCGTAGTGATTGACACCTTGGATCCCCATGGCATTGTTCAATGTGGCAAACGCCTGTTTGAGATCGTTCTGCGCCCTGATCAACACCAGTTCCGCATTCGACACTTCGACCAGAATGAGATCCAGGTCCACCTTCGACTTGAGTTGGTTCTTGTACAGGGCTTGGACTAGGTCTCGAACCGCTTTTCGTGTCTTGATCGTTTCACCAGCAATATCCACGAGGTTCTGTTGAAGGAGACAATCCAAATAGGCCTTCTGGACAGTCAGAATCACAAAGGCCTTGTTCGTCAGAATTTCCTTCTCGCTTGCAGCTTCATTGGCCTCATTGGCCAAAATGCGGTGGGCGGTATAGCCGAAGTCCGTGATGAGTTGGTTGAGAATCAGCCCCCCCGTTAACATGTTCTGGTTGTGTTTGGCCAAAGCTCCGCCGGGATCGAACCCATGACCGCCTTGGTTATGAACGATCTTGCCATCGCTGGTCACGATACGGAGAGAACCGCTGCTCTCCGCGACCGAGGCCTCTAGCCAGGGGTAGCGTTCGCCTTGTGTTTGGCGGGTCAGGGCCTTCGCGATCAGTGAGCTATAGCGTGAGCGTTCGATCAACGGATGACGTTCTAATCCGATGCGGATCGCTTCATCTAACCGTAAGACCTCGCCCTGACGCGTTGCGAGGGGCTGAACGACGGTCGAACTGACCGCGATGGCAACGCTTTCGGTTGCAGCAAAGCACTGGTGCCCCGCCCTCGTCGAGCCAATCAGAGCCATGACTATGACAAGCCCGATGCTCCTGGTCGAGATTCTGTCTGCGCAGATCACCAATCTTCCTCGTTACATCTTCTGCCGGGCCGGCTGGCCAGCTGGCAGGTCATAGTTTGAGACCGTCACGACTTGACCATCCGATAGGCCACTTTTGCCCACGACAACGACCTCTTCCTCGCCCTTCAGACCATCGATCACTTCGATCCACACTCCGTCGTCGATGCCGGTCCGAATAGGCCTTCGGTGCGCTTTCCCCTGCTCAACAACGAACACCCATTTCTCATCGCGTGTTTTCCCGGAGACAACGGCGGCAGGCGGAAGTGCAAGGCTGTTGGGGTGTTGCTCGAGAAACAGAGTCGCCATCACAAACATTCCCGTTTGGAGTTCGTGCTTTTCGTTCGGGATGTCAATCTCGACCAACAAGGTGCGGGTTGCTGGGTCCAAGGAGTCGGTGGTTCTGGTAACCGAAGCCTTCCACTCTCTGTCAGGAATCTCTCGGGCAGTCAACACCGCCGGAATGCCAGGTTTGGCCAGCAATGCAGATTCCTGAGGAACGCTGACGTAAACTCGGAGCTTGCTGAGATCCATAACCGTAAAGAGGGGGGCGGCTTGCGTAGCGGAACCGGTGGCAGATTGAATCAACGCTCCCAGATCCGCAAATCGCGCCGTGATCACGCCAGAAAAGGGTGCGTACACTTTGGTGTAATCCATCAAGTTCCGCCGGCTGTCTCGCTGATGCTTGGCGGATTCCGCCGTAGCCTTTGCCACATCGACATCCTGCTTGGCGATGATATCTGGATTGTCTTTCCAGACGCTCAGGTACCGCTCATAGGTGACTTTCTTGATGGCATAGTCGGCCTCGGCCTGCTTGTATTGGTCCTCTATCTCGGGGGCATCGATCACGGCGAGCAGTTCCCCTTGCTTGACGACATCGCCTTTGTCAAATCCGATCCATTTAAGATAACCCGACACTTTTCCGTAGAGCGTGGCCTGCTGCCAGGGAGAAATGTTGGCTGGAATAGTCAACGACCTCACAATATCGCGCCGCTGTGGGGTTAGCACTTGAACCGCCGGACCCCTGACCGTCTCTGCCGTCTCTCGGTTGTCCTGGGGCGGAGACGAAACAGACTCGTCTCGCCCGTGCGGCCCAACCAGCGTCATGATGACAATGAACACCCCGGCCAGCACACTCCCCATGACAATATAAAGACGTTTCATCGTCCGTGGCTGCATCATGAATTCTTCTCCGATCGAAAGCTGAGACGGCGCCGCCATACGGCCTCCTTTTTCTTCTGCCAGTATCCAAAGAACCAGCCTGTGTTCATGCTTCTCGGTGATCCATGCTCATTCATCTTAGACCTTCGATGCAGATGACTCCGTCGAGCCTCTGTGAATTAACGTGTGCAAGACGGGAATGACGAGCAGGGTCATCACGGTAGATACCAATAGGCCTCCGATAACCGCCCGTGCCAAGGGCATATTCATCTCGCTGCCCTCTCCGATCCCGAGCGCCATCGGGGCCAGGCCGAATACGGTCGCGAGTGCCGTCATCAATATGGGCCTGATCCGAAGCCGCCCGGCTTCCACGACGGCTTCCTCGATCGGTGTGCCATCCCGTATGAGATTGTTGGCAAAGTCCACGAGAAGCACGCTGTTTGCCACGACAATGCCGATCATCATGAGCGTCCCAATCAGGGATTCCACATTGACCGAGGTGTGGGAGAGCAACAACATCCATATCACCCCGATAAATCCCAGTGGCACCGCAAAAATAATGATGAGAGGGGCAAGGTAGGAACGGAACAAGCCGACCATGACCAGATAAACGAGGACAATGGCCAAGGGGAGCACACCGGCGAAGCCCTTGATAGCTGATCTCATGCTGTCCACTTCCCCTTTGAACATCACCGTGACATCTTTTGGAAGCGAAACACCTGCGACCGCCTGTTCAACCTGTGCCGCCACCCGTCCCAGGTCATAGCCTTTGACATTGGCCAGCACATCGATTGTCCGTTGGAGATTATAATGGTCCACCGTTTCCGGGCCAGATGTCCGGGAGACTTGAGCAATATCTCTCAGCATGATGGAGTGGCTTCGGTTTCCGCCCAGTATCGGCAACTCCGGGCGCTCAGGAAACGGAGTTTGCGACCGCGTGAGAGACCCGCCTCGACGCAACGTCCCTCCGACCGTGACGGCGGATCGCAGTGACACCGGAGTGCCGACGAGGGGAAGATTCAAGAAATCCTGGAACTCGACGAGCAGTTGTTCGGGAAATTGAGTGACGACGAAATAGGCATTGTTGGAACGCGGATCAATCCAATAACCTGGATTCAACGTCACGTTAGAACTCAGCCCCGTGATGAGATCCGACACGATGTCCTTCTCTTTGAGGCCCACATAGGCAGCCTTCGCACGGTCGATATCCAGATGGATTTCCGGGTAGTCCATGCCCTGCCGGACCTGCACATCGGTCGTTTGGGGAACGCGTGCCACAACGTTTCGAATCTGATTGGCGGCCTCGGCCAATGTGGAGAGATCACGTCCGGTCACTTTGATATCGATCGGCGCCGGCACTCCGAAATTGACCACGTCGCTGACAATCCCGCCCGTCTGAAAACTGAATTTGATGCCCGGCAGCTTGTGGAGAAGGTCTTCCCTGAGCGTTTCGATAATCGTGTCGGTCCTGGTCGCATGTTCTTTCTTCAGACTCACAATAATAAACGCCTGATGTGGACCGTTGACCGGGGTGTAGAGCACCATCCATCCCTGGGGCAGGCCGATGTTCGACACGATCTGTTCCAAATCGGTAGCCGGTACATGTTGACGAACGAACTGTTCGATGCGCGCAACGATGGCTTCGGTTTTTTCCACACGCGTTCCCTCAGGAACGGAGACATTCAGGATGAAGGATCCCGCATCGACTTTCGGAAAGAACTCTGTGGCGAGCTGCGTTCCGGCCAGCAACGAGGCAACAAAGATCACCACAACCCCAAGGATCACAAAGACCTTGTGCCTCAAACACCAGCGCAGGGTCTGGACATACCGGCTCACCAGACTGCCGAACCAGCGATCGAACCATCGCGATGAATGGGCGTGAAGTCCGCTGCCTGGATGGCTGGCCGGTCTCAGCAGAGCGGCCATTGCCATGGGAGCGACCGTCATGGAAGAGAAGTAGGACACAACCATCGTATACGCAACGGCCAGCGCGAGCGGCACGAACAAAAAGCGGATGATGCCGGTGAAAAACATAATGGGCAGATAGACAATCAGAATGCTGATCGTAATGACCAGCATCGGCAGCGCGACTTCGCTTGTTCCGTCGCCCGCCGCCTGCGCGGGCGGTTTCCCCATCGCCAAGTGCCGGTGCACATTTTCCAATACCACGATGTTATTGTCCAACAGCGTCCCGATCACCAACGCCAGCCCTCCGAGCGTCATCACGTTGACCGACTGCCCCGTGAAATACAGTAGGACAAAGGCCGCCATGATAGAGAGAGGAAGCGCGAGCGCAATGATCAAGGTCGATCGCAGGCTCGCCAAAAAGATCAGTACCATCAGGCAGGCTAATCCACCGCCTAACAGCCCTTCATGTTCCAGGGTCTGGATGGCTTGTCTGATGTATAGCGATTGATCGAACAACAGTTTAACGGACAATTCCCTGGGAAGGCCGATGAGATTCGGCAGGACGGTTTTAATTCCATCAATCACTTGGATCGTATTGGCCCCCGCTTGTTTCATGATCGGGAGATAGACGGCCCGATGGCCGTTGATCCGGA
>CAMLHQ010000069.1 GCA_946479785.1 uncultured Nitrospira sp. | reverse complement strand
TTCTCCGGGCAATTGACCGTTGGACCAATGACGATTGATTGAACTGACATGCAACTGAACACCAACATGAAGGTGAATCGGATCACCAACGAAGTGTGGGAAATTCCACCGTCGGAGAAATCAGGCATGCTGGTGCCGGCAAGAATTTATGCGACTCCGGCCATTTTGCAATCGATGGACAGCGGTGTGTTCGATCAAGTGACCAATGTGGCCTGCTTGCCGGGAATTCAACGTTATGCCCTCTGCATGCCTGACGGCCATTGGGGGTATGGATTTCCTATCGGAGGGGTGGCTGCGTTCGATGTGCGTGACGGAGTGATTTCACCAGGAGGCGTGGGCTATGACGTCAATTGTGGCATGCGACTGATCCGGACGGATCTGACGTTAGAAGACGTGCAGCCGCGATTGGAACCGTTGATGACCGAGTTGTTTCGGCGGGTGCCGGCCGGAGTCGGAGCGGGTGGCTTTGTCAGGCTCAATCGGGAATCGCTCGATTCGGTGATGGTCAAAGGCGCTCGATGGTGTATTGAGCAAGGCTATGGATGGCATCGTGATCTCATCCATATCGAGGAAGGCGGCTGCATCGGCGGCGCTGATCCTTCAAAGATATCCGACCATGCAGTGGGTCGCGGGATCAACCAGCTCGGGACATTAGGATCGGGTAATCACTATCTCGAAGTCCAAGTGGTGTCGAACGATCGGATCTTTGATCCACTGACGGCAGCGGCCTTGGGAATTACCGGCCAGGATCAAATTGTCGTCATGGTCCATTGCGGGTCGCGCGGATTCGGCCATCAAGTGGCGAGCGACTATCTCAAAGTGTTCGAAAAGGCCATGCGCCGGTACGGGATATCGGTAAAGGACCAGCAACTGGCCTGCGCGCCGTTCCGATCGCCGGAGGGACAGGACTATTTTGCAGCCATGAACTGTGCGGCAAATACCGCCTTCGCCAACCGCCAGGTCATCACGCATCAAGTTCGGGAAGCCTTTGCTGCGGTCTTCGGGCGATCAGCGGAAGAACTTGGCATGGAGCTGGTCTATGACGTTGCCCACAACATTGCGAAAGTGGAACGGTATTCGGAAGGACAACTGCTCGTGCATCGCAAGGGCGCGACACGGGCGTTCGGCCCGGGGAGTCCGGAGTTGCCACAGGAGTTTCAGCAGACCGGACAGCCGGTCATCTGCGGGGGGTCGATGGAGACCGGTTCCTACTTGCTGGTTGGAACGGATCGGGCCGCTCGGGACACGTTCGGGTCGACGATGCATGGCTCCGGACGGACGATGTCGCGGGCGCAAGCCAAAAAACAAGTTCGTGGCGAGCAACTGCAACAACAAATGAAACGGCGTGGCATTCTCGTAAAAGCCGTGTCGATGTCCGGCCTCGCCGAGGAAGCCGGTTTCGCCTACAAGAACATCTCCGAAGTCGTAGAGACCGTTGAGAAAGCCGGCATCACCAGGAAAGTCGCGGAGCTTCGTCCCATCGGCAACATCAAAGGTTAAATACACATTCCTCATAGGCATGCAGCTGATTGGATGTCGATTTTGAGAAAACAGTGGCGAATCGGCGCCAGCTTGGCACAATACGGTCATCCATTCTTTCATGATGTGAGGTATATAGATGGAGCAACGGCAGAATCCTCGGTTCCCGGTGCGGTTCCGCAGTTCTTTTACATCGCTGAACATTGTCGGAGGTGATGGAGACATCATTGATTTGTCTCTCCGCGGCTGCCGTGTGGAGAGTCAGACCGAAGTCAGGCCGGGTACATCGCTGGAACTCCGCATACAAACGTCAGAAGAGGAGCCGCCTCTTAAAATTCAAGAAGCGGTGGTTCGCTGGAGCCGAGTAGAGCAGTTCGGATTGGAGTTTGTGACGATGGCTCCTGAAGAGTGGGCGCGCCTCCAACATACGGTCACTCAGCTCGAATTACATCCCTACCAGAAAGCGGTTGATCAGCCTCCCGAAGCGGCCTAAACCGTAACCGAGTGGTCGAACGGCGCCTTTGTGATCGGCCGGTACCCGATCCCTGAATCTGTTCGCGATCTCTAGTCTCGCAGGCGGTAGCCATAGAGGAGCGTAATATTGATGCGGCGGCTGCGGTAATCGTCTTTGAACGAGATATCATCGGTCTCGTGAAACAGATCTGAATTGAAGACGACGGCTCGATTCGCCCGATAGGGAATCCTGATGGCTTGTGCTCCCACCTCGTTCAGCCAGGCGTGGATCTTCGGTTTGTTACGATCGCTGTTGTACTCCTTGAAATTCCACTCTCTGGGCGCCTCTTTATCGTAGACAACAAGCCCGCCTGTGTCCGGATTCAAATTTGCTTCATCCGGTGTAATCCAGAAATTGACGTTCACCGCTGCGGCGTCGGCATGGATGTTCAGCCCGCGCCTGGTGCTGTCGTGTTTAAAGGCCCAGGCTTGTGTGAGCCGATGGTGTCGGAAAATGCGAGGAAACTTCAGCCGCAATTCCTCGGCAATCTGAAACAGCAACGGGGACGCAAAGCCGTCGCCGAGAAATGCCCCTGTGTAGCCATTTTCGTAGTCCTTCTTCCAAATCGTCGCTTCCCAACAGAAGCGTCGCAACGAGTTCAACGCGTCCTCGTTTAACAACCCGTCGATGAACGTGACCTCCGGACGCGTCGCATGATAGCGCGCTTCGATGGATGCCGGGTCCAGGGAGAGGTTCAACGCGCCTTGGTCGACTCTGGCCGGCGGGACGCAGAACAGGATGCGGTTGAACGAGGGAGCGATGCCCATGAGATCCTCCGGCGCAATCGCCAGACGGTTTCCGGGAGTCGGGTTGCGGTGCAATTGTTCTTGGAACTCTATAAGCGATTGCAAATACGAACGCTGGTCATTTCCCAGCTTTTGTTGATCGAACAGGTACTGGATTTGTTCCAGATCGTGTTTGACGCGGGAGCGGTAGATGGCTGTCTCGGCGATGGTCCTGCCCTGATCGTGCTTGGCGTGTGCCACCTGCTGCAGGCATTCGACGGCTCTTGTGTCATCGCCGGCCCATGACCAGGCGATTCCAAGGTTGTACCGCGCCGTTTGATAACCCGGCATGACTGAGAGTGCTTGCTGAAAGGACGCGATGGCATCGCGAAGCGTCCCCACTTCCATCAGTGCCAGACCCAGGTTGTTGAGGGCTTCCGCATGCGTCGGTTTCAATTCGAGCGCGCGGCGGTAGGCTGCGACGGCATCCTCGATATAGCCCTGTTCTTTCTTGGCGACGCCAAGATTGTTATGGATGTCTGCTTGCGAAGGATTCAACTGTAACGCTTGCTGATAGGCGGCCACGGCGTCCTTCAGGTTTCCGCCATCGCGGAAGACATTGCCGAGGTTTCCATAGGCCTCGGGGTAACGCGGGTTGAGTGCGACGGCCTTTTGGTATGCCTCAACGGCCTCTTGCGAACGGCCGGCTTTTTGCGACACGACGCCAAGATTGAACCAATAGACAGGGGTTGAGGATTCCATCTCCACGGCGGCGTGGAGGAAGTCTAGAGCTTCTGGGATGCGGTTGAGCCGATAGGTGACTAAGCCGAGCAAATGGAGAGTCTCAGGATGTTCAGGAGAAAGCTCGAGTGCGTGGCGATAGGCCTGTTCGGCTTCGATTAGGCGACCGGCCTGCTGGTGAGCTCGTCCTTGATCGAGCCACGCCTGGATTGTCATGCCGGATGCTCGGTGTCCGATACCTCGTCGGGCTTCTTGACGGCGTCGCTCTGCTCGATTCATGATGCCTCACCAGCGTGGCTGGCAGAGTAGCCGAAAGTTGTTCGATGGGTCAAAGGGAGTATGGGCTGAGAGCTGAGTGAAGCTGAAAATTATTCAGGAGCGTCATAGGGAGGGTTTAGCATAAATGAAAGTTATACAATTATCTGAATATCAACAGTTTAGCTTAGAGAAGATGAAGAAAAACAATATCTTTGAAACTCCGCGGTTTTTCTGTGATGTCTATTGTTTTGAACCGGGGCAGGAACAAAAAGGTCATATCCACGGCGAACAAGATAAAGTCTATCTGGTGCTGGAGGGACAAGGCACGTTCCAGGTCGGAACCGAGAAACGCGTGTTAGGGCCGGGCCAAGGAACGATGGCTTCTGCCGGAGAAGAACACGGGGTGAAAAATGACAGTGGACAGCGACTCAAAGTGTTGGTTTTTGTGGCTCCGAACCCGTGACAGGCTGTTGAAAAATTCCGCAGCAGAGAAGCGGGATGGCCTGGACGTCACTCTTTAATCTTCTTCAATCGTCGATCCAGGGCGAAGCGCGTTAGGCCGAGCTGTTTGGCGGCGAGGCTCTTGTTATAGTCAGCCAATCGCAACGTCTCTTCGATGATGCTGTCTTCGATCTCTCCCAGTGTTTGCTTGCCGACCTCCATCTCGACGCGAATCACTTGCCGGTCTCCTTGAGAAACCGACGTAGCCGGCTGTTTGACCGGGTCGCGCAATTCGCGCGGGAGACAACTGGCCATCAGCGTTCTCCCGGTACAAAAGATCATGGCTCGTTCGATGATGTTCTGAAGCTCCCGAATATTTCCGGGATAGTGATAGCGCTCCAACAGGGTGCGGGCCTCGGCATCGATGTCGGTCACCTCCTTGCCGAATTCCTTTCCATAATGCATCAAGGCTCTCATGCTCAGCGGAAGGATGTCTTCCGTCCTTTGTCTGAGCGGTGGAAGCTCAAGGGCGACGACGTTCAGGCGGAAAAAGAGGTCTTCCCGAAAGCTTCCGGTGCCGATGTCTTTCTTGAGATCACGGTTCGTTGCAGCGATCAGACGAAAATCCACGGCAATGTCGTTTGTCCCTCCCAGGCGGCGAAATGTCCTTTCTTGTAGAACTCTGAGCAGTTTGGCCTGCATGCTCAGATCGAGGTCGCCGATTTCATCCAGGAATAAGGTGCCGCCCTCCGCCCGGTCGAGGAGGCCGAGTTTGCGCTGGTGAGCGCCGGTAAAGGCGCCGCGCTCGTAGCCGAACAATTCACTCTCGAACAGGTCGCGTGGAATGGCCGTGCAATTGACGCCGATGAAGGGACTGGATGCACGGCTGCCGTTGTGATGCAGCACTCGGGCGACGAATTCCTTGCCGGTGCCGGTTTCTCCCAGCATGAGCACCGTGCTCTTTGGATTGTGGGCGATTTCGCGAATCTGCGCCAACAAGCCCTTCATCGCAGCACTGTCGGCAACCAGATGGTCGATCCCGTACGCATCCATATCCTGCTCGGTCTGATAGGTCATGCGGCGCCGAAGCGCCAACAGCTCCAGCGCCCGGTCCAACACCTGTTCCATCCCATCGAGATCCACCGTCTTGATGACGAAGTCATAGGCGCCGAGCTTCATCGCTTCCACCGCGTCTTGAACCGTTCCATAGGCGGTAAGCATGATGACGAGCGCAAAAGGCGCCTTCGCGCGGCAGGCTTTCAAGGCCTCGAGACCGGAGATGCCGGGCATCTTCACGTCCAGGAGCATCAGATCCGGCACTTCATGATCCAGCGCCTGCAACAGGGTTTCACCCGATTCGAAGGCTGTCACCCGATGGTGGCGGCGGGATAGGCGCTTGACGAGGGCCGATCGGATTGCCGGCTCGTCATCTGTGACAAAGATCGTGGCGTTCATAGTGCGATTCCTGCTTGGTCCGGTGACGGCTGAAGCGGCAGCCACAGCCTGGCTGTGGTCCCGCGGCCTGGTTCGCTGGTTAACGTGATGTCTCCGCCATGCGCCTCGGCGATGTTCCTGCAAATGGCCAGTCCCAATCCGGTTCCATGGTGTTTCCCGGTCGTAAAAAACGGTTGAAACACCTGAGCGAGGTCCTTCGGCGCAATGCCGGAACCAGTATCCGAGATTTCGAGGAAGACGCCGGGATGGCCGGCGCGTGCCGAGTGTCCGGCGGCGATGCGCAGTTCTCCTCCGGCAGACATGGCATCCAGGGAGTTGTGACACAAGTTGAGCAAGACTTGTTTGATCTGGTCGCGATCCGCATAGACGGCCAGGTCACGCTGACACGATCGAACGATGGCAATTCGCTGAGTTTCCAGACGCGTGTCCAGCAGCTTTAAGACCTCGTCGACGATCCCTTCCACCGGCCAGGTCGTCGGCATCAGATCCCGGGGCCGGGCATAATCGATGATTTGATTGACGATGCGGTCCAATCGGCGGGTTTCGTTCAAGATGATGTCGAGGTCCGCGCGTTTCTCATCGGACGGATCGATCTCGTCTCGGAGGAGCGCGGCGGTCGACCCGATACCGACAAGCGGGTTGCGGATTTCATGCGCGATGCCCGCGGCGACTTGTCCCAACGTCGCCAGACGTTCCGCGCGGCTGAGCTGTTGCTGCATGTCGTCGAGCGCAGTAATGTCGATATTGAATCCTTGATACATTGTCGTCTGCCCTTCTTTGTTGCGGATCGGAATACGCCGACTCAGCACTTTCCGAACGGATCCGTCGCGATGAAGAAAACGGAACACAGTCTCGTAGGGTCGGTCTCCGGCAACGGCTTCCGCGTATTCTCGCAGCACCCGATCCCGATCATCCGGATGGATCCACTGACGGAAGGCGTCCGGGGCGCTGGCGTCGTCGGGATTCAAACCGGCCAGGACCCGGTTGTATCGATTGCTGAAGGTTACGGTCATGCCAGAGGTGGAAAAAATCCCGAAGGGCGCATGGTCGACGATACTGCGATATTTTTCCTCGGAGGCCGCGAGGTCCTCGTTCAGTGCGCGCAGCTCCGCCTGGTTCGTCTGAACGCTCGCAAGATGTTCTCGCACTTGCTGGCTCATCGCGCCCATCACCCGGGTCAGTTCCCCCAGCTCATCCTGCCGTGAGAGCACCGGCACATCCGCAGGCACGAGGCCGTCGGACGAACGAACCGATTTGGCCAGACTGATCAACGGACCGGTGATCGAGCGGGCGATGAGCTGCAAGGCGAGCACCGTGAGCACGAACACCAGCGCGATGCCCCACAGGACGCGGGCGACCAGCGATTTACGCGAACGGGTCATGTCGGCGAGTGCGTCGTTGAGCGCATCCTGCTCGAGCCGGTCGAAACGTGCCATATGCTCGCGAACCTGCTGCATGAGGGCTCTCCCGCGGCCTTCCTCTAGATACTGCAACGCCTCGGCTGTTTGTCCTTTTTTCACCGATCGGATGAGGCTTTCTTTCTCATCCAACATTTGCTTGACCAGACGCTCCACGGTTTGCACGGTTTCGTACTGCGCCTGGTGAGGACGGACGAGGCCCAGCAACACCTGTTCGACCGACGGGAGATGTTGATGCGCGTTCCGCGACGGAACGAGATAAGCGTCTTGACGAGTCATGACGTATCCGCGAAAACCGGTTTCATAATCAACGACCAACCGCATATATTCCGCCGCGGCGCGTTGCGTCACATAGACACGATCCAATTGTTCTTCATTCTCGGCCAGGGTTTCGAGACTGCGGTAGGTTTGGACGCCCAGCACCAGAAAAGCCGCCAGGGGAATGAGCGCCGTGAGCAGCAGTTTTCGCGCAATAGGAAGGTTATTGAAAAACTGAACGAATCGTCTCCGCATAGCCTGCTGTCCTACTCCTTGTGCCTCATCGTAAGTAGAGCGGAGAAGCCATGTCAATCGTCAGAGGAGCTGATATGCCCGATCGACTCACCGATCGACGGACCCCGTAACCTCTCAACTCCCTTCGGTCCAAAGGCTTGCGAGGGGAAGGCGGTGGCCGGCAGCGGGGCCCAGCCGTTGTAAACCAGGTCCAATCGCCGGCGAGAGAGGAAAATATGCGGAGCCCAGATCGGGACTTCTGGATGGGACGTTCGATTCCGGTTCCGCATGGCGCTCAGGGCGATGCGGGCCATCCAACAGCTTATCCGCCGACCGGCCCAAATCCGCCAGGGTGGATGGACTGCGAGGATCGAGGGAGTCGGCGTCGAGCAGTCGGTTCGGTTGAGCCGACTGTTGAGCCATAGCTATTGCCCCTTCGTTGGATCACACATTTCCCCTCACCAGCAACTTTGAGGCCAACGCGATGAAGGGGGACCAAGAGACTGTCAAGTTCGCGCCAGTGGCGCGATTGCGAGAATGGCTGGAGGGGGAATCGTTGAACCAATCAGGGCACCGCTTTTATGCGATGTGTGGAATTGAGCTGTGCGGTCTGTGCGGATTCGCTCAAGAAGAAACGGTTAGATTGCAGCGACGTGATCGTAGTACTGGTGGTCTTCGCGGTATCCGCCGTATCCAAGTCCCACGTCGTGGAGGTCCCGAATGAATTCAATGGCTCGCAGGTACTTGACCATTTTGTATCCGGTTTTCGTTTCCACCCGCAGCCGGCATGGCGCGCCGTGGGGAATCGGCAGCGGCCGCCAGTTCATTTCATACGCGAGGAGGGTTTGGGGATCGAGAATGTCCTGCATGGTCAAGACTTCGTAATAGGTATCGGGGGCATACTCAGCCTGCCCGAAGGCATGGAAGGCCACGAACTGTGCAGAGGGCAGTGGACGGCAAAGATCGAGAATCGTCCTCATTGGCACGCCCGCCCATTCTGCGATCGCCGACCAGCCTTGAATGCAATTGTGCTTGACGATTTGTTCTTGCCTGGGAAGTCGGCGTAAATCGCTCAAGGAGAGCTCCAGGGGGCGTTCTACCAGGCCGTGAATGCGCAGACGCCATGTCTCAAACCGGTCATCGGCCAACCGGAGGTATTCCGATGACACCGGCGGGTAGCCGTTCACGCGATGAGCGGGAGAAATGTCGGCCTTCGTGTATTGTTGGCGCGATCGAAGATGGCCAAAGAGTGTGCGCAG
This sequence comes from uncultured Nitrospira sp., assembly GCA_946479785.1. The sequence continues at coordinate 8,157 of CAMLHQ010000069.1, read as the reverse complement.
AACCGGCACGAGCAGCCGGTCGCCGATTTGCTGAAAGCGCCGCTGATGACGCCGGCTATACACCGTCGCGACGAGATGGAACAAACCGACTGCCACCAGGCCAAGGAAGCCGATCAGCGCGGCCATTTCCGGATAGTAATACGGCGATCCAAAGACCATATTGCTGATGTTGTGAAAGAAGTGAACGATCAGGACGAGTGTAATGTGAAGGATGACATAGAACACGAGCGTGATCAGTCCCAGGAAATGCAGACTGCGTGCGGCCTGTCTGCCGCCGAACAATTTTGGATACCAGGGAAAGCGCGCAATGAAGGCTGGGGACATACAAAGACCGGTCAGGATCATGAGGGGCGCCACGACAAACACGATGGCACTGTAAGCCAGTTGTTGCAGTGCATCGTAGGGATGAAATGCGCTCTCCGGTGGAATGTGAAACGTCAGATACGTTATGAGACTGTGCCAGGCTTCCGGTAATACCGACCAGTCGGTCGGAATCAGTCGCCGCCACTGGCCGGTCACGAACAAGAGCGTGACATAGGTCAGACCGTTGACCACCCACAGCAGTACCGTCAAGAAATGCCACCGCCGCCCCGTACCAAGATTGTGATGACCGCCTGGCAGCGCAATAATGGAGTTGACCTCTTCCGCTTCGTCCATCGACGTCCAGAGGCGATCCTTGGGCATGACTTTCTTCCCAAACTTGATCCATTCGCTACCTGGCGTCGTGTGGTCATTCCAATAGAGCTTGGGATGATCGGCAAGGATCTGGATACCACTGCGCATCAGAAGGAAGATGCAAAACAGATTGATGAAGTGATTCACGCGCAGCCAAAAAGGAAAGTCCAAGTCGTGCATTGCGCTCCTCTCTTCCCAGTCTGTCGTGCAAAGGACAGGCCTCTCCCCGGGACCGGTTAGCCGGTCGTTCGGAGCCGACGACGGACAATTTGCCCATACAACGGACAATCGCTTCCGGGCGACCCAGCTCGTTCGCCGTTCCCACTCACAACTCTTCGAGATCGGACGTCCGTTCCCATGGTACGGAGTATGCGAGTTTCCTCAGGTTTGACTGAGTGAGATATGGGAACAATTACTGAAGCTCTCCGGCAGCAGCACCGCGGTCCATTCGATCGGCCGCAGCATGTCGAGGCGCCGATTACCGGGCTCGATGTGTCAGCCTATCTGATTCCGACTGATGGACCGGAATCGGACGGGACGCTTGAATGGCATCACACCTTGTTGGTCCTGGTGGAAGCCCGAGCTGGCGACATGACAGGCCTAGGGTATACCTATGCCAGCTATGGATCGGCCTATGTAGTCAAAGAGCTGCTGACTGACATCGTCGTGGGACACGATGCGTTGGCAGTTGAAGAGTCCTGGTGGTCGATGTTGCATGCGGTGCGGAATATCGGTCGTCCCGGCGCAGCGGCGATGGCGGTGTCAGCCGTCGACTCGGCTTTGTGGGATTTGAAAGCCCGCTTGCTCAATCTACCGCTGGTCACCTTGCTCGGGTCCGTCCACGATGCGGTGCCGGTCTATGGCAGCGGCGGCTTTATTACGTATGATGACGCGAGGCTGGAGCGGCAGTTGGGGGGATGGGTTGCGGAGGGAATTCCACGGGTCAAAATGAAAATCGGCCGCGATGCCGCCCAGGACCTCCGGCGCATCAGGACCGCGCGCCGCGCGATTGGCGACCACGCGGAACTGTTTGTCGATGCGAACGGAGCCTATTCGACCAAGGAAGCGCTCAAGGTGGCCGAAGCGGCGGCTGATCACGGCGTCACCTGGTTCGAGGAGCCGGTATCCTCGGACGATCTCGATGGTCTGCAACTACTGCGAAACCGCATGCCGGCGCCGATCGAGGTAGCGGCTGGAGAATACGGGTATGACGTGTTTTACTTTCGCCGGATGTTGGCCGCGCAGGCTGTGGATGTTTTGCAGGCGGACGCCACCAGGTGCTGCGGCATCACAGGATTTCTGAAAACCGCTACGCTCTGCGAGGCGCAGCCGCTACCACTGTCCGCGCACTGCGCGCCTTCACTCCATCTGCATCCCTGCTGCGCGAGAAAGTCCGTGCGCCACTTGGAGTACTTCTACGATCATGTGCGGATCGAGCAGATGCTGTTTGACGGAGCCACCCGGCCGATCAACGGTTACCTGCGACCGGATCGGTCACGGCCCGGACTGGGCCTCGAATTCAAGCGCGCGGATGCGGAACGCTACGCGGTGTGAGGCACCATGCAACAATTTATCGGAGTAGAAGAACTGACCGGCACGCATCGGAGCAGCGATATCCGGTCGGATCGGCCTGTTGTCGATACCAAAGCATTGGAAAAAGATCTGCGCACCGCTGTGCAAGGAGAGGTTCGCTTCGATCGGGGCAGCCGCGCGCTGTATGCAACCGATGCGTCCAATTATCGCCAGGTCCCGATCGGAGTGGTGATTCCGCGTAGCGTGGAAGATGTAGAGCGAACAGTCGCCCTGGCCCGGCGTCATGGCGCACCGATTCTCTCGCGCGGGGGCGGCACGAGCCTGGCCGGCCAATGTTGTAACGTCGCCGTGGTGATTGACTGGTCGAAGTATCTGCACCGGGTGCTCGAACTTGATCCTGAGCGCCGACGAGCGCGCGTGCAACCCGGGTTGGTCCTGGACGATCTGCGCCATGCGGCCGAGCGGCATCACCTGACGTTCGGCCCGGATCCGTCCACCCACAATCACTGTACGCTCGGCGGCATGATCGGTAATAATTCCTGCGGCGTCCACTCGGTGATGGCCGGCGAAACCGTCGACAACATCGAATCATTGGACATCCTGACCTATGACGGTCTTCGCCTGAGTGTTGGGCCAACGGACGAGGCGCAATATCGGCACATTCTCGCCCAAGGCGGTCGCCGGGCAGAGATCTATCGCCGCTTGCGGACGCTACGAGATCGCTACGGCGACAAGATTCGCGCGCACTTTCCAAGAATTCCCCGCCGTGTGTCCGGCTACAACCTGCCGGCGCTGCTGCCGGAGAACGGATTCAACATAGCGCAGGCATTGGTCGGCTCTGAGAGCACCTGCGTCACCATCCTGGAAGCGACCGTACGCCTCGTGGCGAGTCCGCCCGTCCGTTGTCTTGTCGTATTGGGCTATCCCGACGTCTATAGTGCCGGCGATCATATTCCGGACATCCTTCGTCATAAGCCGCTCGGGTTGGAAGGCATGGACGACCGGTTGGTGGCCGATATGGTCAAAATGCGAATTCATCCGAAAGATGTACAGCTCTTGCCACAGGGAAGTGGCTGGCTGCTCGTGGAATTCGGTGGTGAGACAAGAAAGGAGGCCGATGAATATGCCCGCGGCATGATGGAGGCGCTACGAGGAGTCCATCACCCCCCCAGCATGAAGCTGTACGACGATCCGCCGGCGGAAGACGTGATTTGGAACGTACGCAAATCCGGCCTCGGTGCGACGGCGCATGTCCCTGGCGAACCGCCGACCTGGGAAGGTTGGGAAGATTCATCGGTGCCGGTGGAGCGGCTGGGCGACTATCTTCGCGCGTTGCGCAAGCTCTTCGATCGGTACGACTATGGCTGCGCCCTCTACGGCCACTTCGGCCAGGGCTGCGTCCATACGCGGATCGATTTCGATCTGGAAACGGCAGATGGCATCAAGAAATTCCGTTCATTCCTATTCGACGCCGCGGATCTCGTCTTGAGCTTCGGTGGCTCTTTGTCGGGTGAGCATGGCGACGGGCAGTCGCGTGCCGAATTGCTGCCCAAGATGTTCGGCCCGGATCTTATTCAGGCGTTCGAAGAATTTAAATCCATCTGGGACCCGGCTTGGAAGATGAATCCGGGGAAAATCGTGCGTCCCTATCGCGTGGATGAAAACCTTCGTCTTGGGACCGATTACCGTCCGCCCGATCCGCCCACACACTTCCGTTTTCCGGATGATGAGTTTAGTTTTGCCCGTGCGTCCCTTCGCTGCGTCGGAGTCGGGGAATGTCGCAGGGAACAGGGTGAGACGATGTGCCCTAGCTATCGGGTGACGAGGGAGGAAATGCATTCGACCCGCGGCCGTGCACACCTGTTGTTCGAGATGCTCCGAGGCGATCCGGTAAACGGAGGTTGGCGGGATGCACATGTAAAGGAATCGTTGGATCTTTGCCTCGCCTGCAAGGGCTGTAAAACCGATTGCCCTGTGAATGTCGACATGGCGACGTATAAAGCGGAATTCCTGTCGCATTATTACGCAGGCCGGCCAAGGCCGGCTCATGCCTATTCAATGGGATTGATCTACTGGTGGGCCCGGCTTGCATCCCACGCACCCGATCTGGCCAATCTGCTGACACAGACTGCCGGGGTCAGTTCTCTCGTCAAGGCGATCGGCGGCATTGCGCAAGAGCGGCGCATGCCGGCCTTTGCCTCGCCGACTTTTACAGAATGGTTCAGTCGACGCCGATCGGGTCGACAGGAGGGCAACAAGGTCATTCTCTGGCCCGACACCTTTAACAATTATTTTTACCCGGGGACGGCCAAAGCGGCCGTCGAGGTTCTGGAGGCAGCGGGATGCCGGGTGGTGATTCCATCGCGCCCGCTCTGCTGTGGGCGACCCCTCTATGACTTCGGCATGCTCGATTTAGCCAAGCGCCAGCTGCGGCAAATCTTGGACAATCTACATACAGACATTAGGGACGGAACGCCGATCGTGGGGTTGGAGCCCAGCTGCATGGCGGTCTTTCGGGATGAACTTGTGAACCTGTTTCCGCACGATGAAGCCGCTAAGCGATTGGCGAGTCAAACGTCGACAATCGGAGAATACCTGAAGAGGGCGAATTGGCATCCGCCTCGGCTACAGAAAAAAGCGATCATACACGGGCATTGCCATCAGAAAGCCGTCATGGGGTTTACGGCCGAACCGGATGTGTTGAAGCAGACCGGCCTTGACGTAGCGGTGCTCGATTCCGGCTGCTGTGGAATGGCCGGTTCGTTCGGTTTCAAGCGGGAGCACTATGACGTGTCACAACGTGTCGGGGAGCTGGTTGTGTTGCCGGCCGTCCGCCGAGCTCCAGTCGACAGTCTGATCGTCGCGGATGGCTTCAGTTGCCGGCAGCAAATCGCGCAGGGAACAAACCGAAAGGCGCTACATGTTGCTGAAGTACTCCATTTAGCATTGCAACAAGACGGTCAATCGGATGTCCATGCGGCATTTCCGGAATCGGACTATCTGGCGCGCAACCAACTATCGGAACCACCTCGGCGGGCAATACCTTTGCTGATCGGTGGCGCGGTGGTTGTCGGTCTTCTCGTGCTGAGACGGTTGTGGAGAAACAACCATCGGCCTGGAATCAGAAGGGAGGAACGTCATGGCTTTTTTACCGTTTCATGATCGAGCGAAGCTCGTGCTTTTTCGCTGGCCGGCAATTGCCGCCGGGCTCTTTGTGGCATTGGGAATCCATATTGTCCTTACAGCATTCGGCCTTGGGATAGTGTTTACGGAGAGTCGGACTGTGGACGGAGGCGGTATGGCCGCTGTGGGGCTCCTAATCTGGAGTGGGTTGGTCTGGATCACCGCGTCGTTTATCGGTGGCTATGTGACGGCCTGGGTGGCCGATGCATCCCGCTATGCCGAAAGCCTGTTTCACGGTTTGGTTCTTTGGGGGGTCTTGACCTTTGTCCTTATGTTCCTGCCGCCCAGCACAATGGGCATCAGTGCGGTGGACTCAGAATCCCTGTTGTTGCCGACTGTCCTCTCGTCGGTTGCCTGGTTCGTCGCCATCGGCGGATCGCTTTCCCTTGGGACCACCATCTGGGGAGCTGTGGTTGGATCGCACGTAGTATCCGAAGCCGAGACGAAAGCGGCGGGCAGCTATCGGGCGGCGTAAAGGAAGCCATGGAGAATAACCCGGTGTTGAGCAACCAAGATAAAGCGGCGATTATCAAGAAGTGGATCGATCCCGAGGAGCGGGTGACGGTACAGTTTGACGATCAGCGCGATCTGAGTGCAGAAGTGACCGGCTGCAGCGAACAGCTTGTCTTTCTGTCATTCGATACAGCGGTGCCGCACGTGAAGCAGCAGATTTCCGTGCCTTTCAGCGATATCGAACTCTCTGAAGATTTCTTCCACTATACACGCGATCCCGATCGGCCCTTGAGACGAAAGCGGTTGATGCTGATCGTTCAGGGCAACCGGCCGGCAGTTGTCTACTAGAAGACCTGCCGACGGACGACTCCGTGGGTGAGTGGACTGGCCGAGATACATGACTCCATCGGCTCAACAAGGCATGCGTCCTGGTGGTGCCACTGACGGCGAACGGTCTCGATCAAATTCTGAGCGGAGAGAGCCGCTGTATCAATATCGACCAGGGCATGGTCGGGAACGGATGAGAGATCAACGGCTCGAACTCCCGGTAAGGATGAAAGAACGGAGAGGATGCTCGTGTGCTGAGAGACGCATAGGGGGCCATTGAGCTGAAGTGCGATGCGTTCGACTGGGGAGGCCGCTGCGGCCGAAGGAAAAGAGTAAAGGGATGCCGCGCAGAGACTCATGAGCGACATCCAAGTGATGACCACTGATCTTGTGAGCAAGTGAGACATAGGAAGGCAAGTGTAAGAGTTGTTGTAGAGTACCCGGCCGACTCTTGAGGAGCCGGCGGGGTACTCTGGACCGTTATTGTGTAGGAACAGGAGTGATCTCGGTCTGAGGCGTCGATACCTTCCAAGGGACCATCGGCATGAGTGGCTGCTGCTTGGCGTCGGGGGATGCCAAAAGCACCGCAATGGCCCCGCGGAGCGCGCCGGTCAACGAGTGGGTGACGAGCGGGTAAGCGCCTGCTGATTCAACGACCACATCGAAGGTCGCTGCGCTGCCTGGTCCGACTACATAGGTCTGCACACCGGTGAGCTTGTTGGCCGGATTACCACTCTCATACACGTTGTCCCAGATCTCGCCGATTGGATGGAACGATGAAAATTCGTTCGGTCCTGCATTGACGAAGTAGATGCGAACGCGTTCACCCGGCTTCGCATCCAATTTTCCTCCCCCCGTGACAAAAGGATGGTATTTGAAGATGCCGCCGTTGAACATCATGCCGTCGAATTTCCGGTCGAACATCCCCTGGACATCGTCAGGATTCTTAAAGTACTCCGATTGGACGAGCACATACTCACGATCCGCTTTCGGCCAGGCCTTCCCATTCTTGGGATCAACGATGATGGCGCCGAACATTCCGCGGGCGATGTGTTGAATCATCGGTGGGGCGCCGCAGTGATAGTAGAAAATGCCGGGTTTCTTCGCGACGAACGTATAGCTGATCGTTTCGCCGGCATTGATTGCCCTGTAATTTTTGAGGAAGTCAATCTCTGCCGCGTGAAAATCCATTGCGTGGGGATACTTATTGGTCTCCGGATTGGTCAAGGTGAACTTGACCGTATCTCCCTCGGTCACACGCACAACGGGGCCCGGCATAGTACCGTTAAACGTCCAGGCTGCGTATTTTTCACCACTGCCGTCAATGATGACATCGGTTTCAACCGCCGTCATCGAGACTTCATGGGTTTTGGCGAATGCCGACATGGACAGAATTGTGAGGTTTACCAGCAAGCACATTCCCAGTGCTCCGGCGAGGATAAGGTATTGATATGAGCGAATCGTTGACATGGACACTCTCCTTCTATTAAGGCAGACAGGGACTAGGGGTCAGCCGCCCTGATGTTCGAAATAACGATGATCGGGACAAACATACTCAAAGGATCGTCAATAAAAACATGATGAATGTCATGTTTTTAGAGAAACCTAAGGAAAGTTTGCGAGATATTACCCTACGGCAAGGGTTTTGAGCCGTTCGAGATTCAAGATGACGAGTCGATTGGCGGTTCCAGAAACCAGACGGTCGCGCTTGAAACGGCTCATGATCCGGATCACCGTTTCCACAGTGGCTCCGACCATGTTGGCCATATCCTGTCTAGTCAAACGCATGGGCAGCTTGATCCCTTGATGCTCTCTAACTCCGTTTCTTGCGGCGAGGTCGGCTAGAAGGGCGGCGAGCCGTTGATCGGTTCGGTCCAGCGCGAGGACCTTAGTCCTTTCCTGTGCCTCGTTCAGTCGGTTGCCCAAGTACTTGATCACTTCAAGCGCGGCATCGGGGTTTCGTCGCAGCATCTCGAAATAGGCTTT
>CAMLHQ010000068.1 GCA_946479785.1 uncultured Nitrospira sp. | reverse complement strand
CCGAAGGAACGTCACGAATCTGAATCGAATCGACCCGTTGCTGTGCCAGGACGTCCGAGATGATCACAACCTTGTCCCCGGCCTGAAACTGTTCACGGTCCTTCAGGATCCGGAACGCCGTTTGTAGAGTCTTTTCAGGGTCCGAACTGAAATCGATCTTGAAAGGAAAGACACCGCGATTGAGCATCATGGTCCGTCGCGGTTGGCTCATATTGGTAAAGGCGTAGATGTTGGTCGAGAAAGGACGGCAGTTTGCGACGAGATCGGCCATGAGTCCCCGCCTGGTGATCACGACGATGCCCTTGGCCTTGATCCCCTCGGCGAGCTGAACGGCCGCCGCCGCCAGCTGCTGCTTATTTCCCGCGTTGCGCAAACGTTTTGCAAACTGCAATCCGGGTATCGTTTCGGATTTAAGCGCGATCTTGCGCAGGTATTCGACACACTTCACCGGATACTTCCCAACCGTGGTTTCTCCGGACAGCATGACGGCATCGGCTTCCTCATAGATCGCATTGGCGACGTCGGTGACCTCGGCGCGGGTGGGGTGCGGGTTGTGGATCATGGATTCGAGGAGATGGGTCGCCACGATCACGCGTTTTCCGTACTCGGCGCACATTTGCACGATCGTGCGCTGGACATTCGGCAGATCTTCCAGGTTGATCTCCACGCCCAGATCTCCACGCGCGACCATAATGCAGTCCGATTCTTTGATGATCTCTTCGAGGTTCCGGACGCCTTCCTGGTCCTCGATCTTCGCGATGATCTTCACCTTCCCGACCTTTTCGCCCATGAGCGCCTTGAGTTGCTGGATATCCCCGGCCTCGCGCACGAAAGAAAGGGCGATGAAGTCCACATCCCGTTCCAGGCCGAACAGGATATCCTTGGTGTCCTTTTGCGTGATCGCCGGCAGATTGACACGGACGCCCGGGAGATTCACGTGGCGCTTACTCTTCAAAAGCCCACCGTCCAAGACACGGCATCGCATGAGGCGCTCATGCTTCTCCAGAACCTCGAAATTGATCAGCCCGTTGTCCACGGTGATCTTATCCCCGACGTTGACCGCCTCATGCAAGTCCGCATAGTCGATGTGAATGGAGCTCTCTTCAACGTCCATCGGCCCGCGGGTGGTGACGGACACGATGTCGCCTTGCCGCAGATCGAGCTCGTTGGAGAGGTCCCCGGTGCGGATTGCCGGGCCTTGCGTGTCCAGGAGGATGGGAATGGGAAACTTCACCTTCTTGTTGAGCGTCTTGACGTGCTGGATGACCTTGGAATGGGAGTCGTGGTCGCCGTGGGACATGTTCAGTCGCACGATGTTCATGCCGGCCTCATACATCTTCTCCAACATCTCGTAGGATTCCGTAGCCGGGCCGATCGTGCAGATGATGCGGGTCTTTTGCATGCGTGCTCTCCGGGACACTGACCTCTCCTCGCTAGCCGAGGTGAGGCCCACAGGCTTATGACGAATTCATGCGGCGGGATACAAGAAGAACAGGAGCCATTCTACTTTTTATTCTCGGCCTAGTCTATCTTGTGGGAGGTCATCATAACCATCGGTGAACGGAATTCTTGTACGCCGTAAATAGATGCGGGAATTTGGCGGACAAAGCCCTTTCCTCAGGCATGATTTGAAATCGATTCATGTACAAGACGAACAGAGGAAGAAGTGCAAAGGCCAATAAATGGGACAGAAAGGTTGCCCATCCGGCGAGAGCAAAGAGAAGGCCAAGGTACATGGGGTTGCGGCTGAAGCCGTAAATGCCCGAAGTAACCATGACAGTAGTCGCTTCAGGTGTGATCGGATTGACTGTTGTCTTCGCCCGGCGAAATGCCAAGACGCCGGCCAAACTTATCGCTAGGCCTATACTGCAGAAAATAACGGCGATGGCAATTCGCCATGGCAGTGCCATGGCGAGCGGTGAATAGGCAGAGGCGAGCCACATCATTGCGGCGAACAAAAACACTAGCGCGACGGGTGGTACTTTAAGTTCTAGTACATTTAGCAATTGAGACCACCTGTAGGGCGAGCCATCCGTAACATTATAACGCCACGCGCCGTGAAAGGGTTCGATGCTGTTTCATTTTCCCGACCAGTTGGCTATGAGCGCGAGTCAGACGGCTGCCGTGACAGGCTGACGATCCTGTAGCCACCAAATCGCAGTGGCAAATACGGCATATGCCATGAGCGCCGTTAACGCTGCTGCTCGGTCCAAGGATGGGGGCGCCCGAAGAAGACATAGGTTTGGATCGCGAGCATCAGGACTCCGAATGCCAGCGTCCCGAGCAAGTGCACTAGACGTCCACGGAGACAGAACCAGAGCCCTCCGAAGGGCAAAGCGGATTCCAGTCCAAAGGCGAACGCGGGGAAGTTCCAAAGTCCCAAACCGACCTTCGCGGAAAGTCGGAGGAGTATCTATTACTCCGGAGGCGATTAAAAGGACGGTGAGGGTGGGAGGGTGGGATGGTGAGCAAGGCGCTGGCCGAGGAACGGATTGGGAAGTTGGAGTGGAAGGGAATACTGGCGAAGGGAAAAACCAAATGGACTACTGCGGGGGCGAGTGAGGGAGCTGAGCTCCTATATTGTGCTGGAGTCCGATCTGATGGCCTGGCGGGTTGGAGGCCTCCGCGCTTTTCCGCCCAGCGAGGCCCCCAGGAATGAGTGCAGCTTCGAGGAAGAGCGGCAGCGTACTCTCGGGCAGCGTGAGTGGACGACGAAGCCTCCACTTCCCTGTCGGGAGCGCGGTGTAGCTGGCGAAGGAGATCAACTCCCCCGTGTCAGTGTTGCGCAGGATGGGGGTGGTGGCTTTCTTCCATCGCAGAAAACTCCGCAATCGTCGCCACATCCGAACCAGCGCCATCTGCATTCCTTCAAGAGCCTTGAGACATCGATCTCACTCTTCTCATGATGGGAGGGGACCCCAGTGGTCCCTCGACACGTGGTGATACGTATGAGCAACTACGATGCCACGGTGGTCTCGACGTACCCAAATAATCTAGAGGTGGTCACTCCATGAGATTTACATGGGATTTATTGATGCGTTGCATCTCGATCCAGCTTCACGCAGTCACGCGGAACATGTGTTGCTGTACTCTTTGCCCATCAGTCAGTGGACACCTTTGCACGGTCGCACCAGGAGACTCCCTGGGCCTGCGCGTCTGTAAGGACTAAAATTTCGCGCGGGAAATTAAGAATGTCCCCGCTTCTTATTCCTTCTGTTTGGGAAGGGCGCGGCGACATGCCGGGACATGCAAAATAATATCAAGGATATCCGGCACTAGGGGAATCCCCAGTTATTGGAAATGGGGCTAGATCAGAAGATATGGGCGGGAGCCTCATCATGCTTTGAGGAGGGAGCTATGCAACGGCTTACAACCATATCCTTCGAACGTCCAATGCCCGAGCCTGATGAGCTTGAAGAGAGCGGGCTATCCAGCGACCCTTCCACGCTGCAGGATCGTATAAAACTTGGAACAGCGTGGTTGTGTGCGACAGCGACGGGTATTGTCGCGCTCGTCTACTCAACGATTTCGCAATTTTCCCCAACTTTTACCATGGTGGGCCTGATTGGACTTCTCATTGCCTATGCTGCCTATGGTTACTCTCTGAGAAAGAAGAACACCATCCAATTTGCAGACTCGCTCTATTATATGGGTTTTCTCTGGGCACTCTTTGCCCTGATTGCGACCTTCGTGGTCTGGCCGGCTCCTAAACTTACCGCTGACGCAGTGCTCACGACATTTGGCTATGCGCTGGTCGCGACATTTTCCGGAATGCTTCTTCGACTGTTGGTCATCCAATTTGAAGACACGCTTCCAGATCGGCTTGTTCATGCCCAAGAGACGATTGATCGCCGCGTTGCGGCTCTCACCCAGCAGATCAGCGAAGCGACGATGGAAATCGCCTCCTTCAGAGAACGGGCAGCCAGTGAGCTCGGTGGCACGCTCCGGGATCTTGTGCGGTCACTGGAAGATGTTCGAGAAACGATCACCGAGCAACATCGGACGATGACTACGACGATGAGTGCAGGCTTTGAATCTTCGTTAAAAGATATTCTTGGCAGGCTCGCCGCCATACAGATTCCCCAGGAAATGCTCACAACAGAAGTGGCCAAACTCATTGCTGCGTTAGGGAGGCGGGGAGATGACGTTGAAGAGGCAGTACAAACACTGGAGAAGAGTTTGATGCAAGCGGTCGAAACCGTGACCCGGTTTGGGAATTCGCTGGATGGATCAGAGGCCGCGAAGCGAATTGGAGTCGCCGTAAATGATTTGTCCAGTACGATCAAAGAGCGAACCGACGAATTTGTCACAATGACCACGGCGTTGGAGAATAGTCGTACAGAACTGGATAGTCAGCTCAATAGCTTGCAGTCATTACGATCGGCATTTGCAAAGGTCTCGACACAATTGTCGACATTGGAAACAGAGCTGAGGGACTTGTCGTCAAATTCGCTAAGGGCCGATGTCAGGAATGGGGTTCTGAATGTGCAGAAGGCCATACAGTCAAGTCTCGAGGCGAGCAAAGCCATCGAATCGACCATGCGGGGAGTTATGTTCTTCTTGAAGGAAAGAGTGACCGAGGAGCATTCCTTCGATGGAAAGTGACTCGCGTTCAGGTTGGGCACTTGGCTTGTCACTTGTCGAAGTGATGCTGCTGCTCTTCTTTGCGGCGATGATGGTCTACGTGACGGACACGGTGGAGGGTGGGGGACAAGAGACGCAGCAAATCGTTGACGCACCCCAGCGTGTAGACACACACCTTCAAGCCAGACTCGATGTGGCGACGGAGAAGAACAGTGACTTAGAACAACAGCTGAACGACATGACGCAGTTTGTGAATGAATTGAAGGTCATGGTGGGCGCGAAGGGTTCAACGAAAGAAGGCTTTCAAGAAGCCATTGAAAGCTTAAAACGAGGGTATGCCTTCTGTCAGAAGAACGGTAATACGTTGATCGAAGTCAGCGAGCAAAGTGGTGTGGAGACCATGCAAGTCATTGGAGATATTCCTTCCGATTTGAGAGTGAATTTGGCGAAGGGGGATCAGACGTCGGACCTAGACCAGATTGTGCCGTTCCTTCAAGACGTCTATGAATACGAGAAAGACCAGAGTTGTCGGTTCAATTACCGACTGAAGTATGCAACGGACAACGACTACCGGAAGGCGAGAGAAGGATTCGAGAAGTATTTTTATCCTGAGAAAATGATCAGAACCGGCTGATGTGAAGCCTCCAAAACCTCGTTTCAATATCCCACCGTAAAACGCTGCCGAATATGCTTCGGTTTCTCCACCTCATCGATCATGGCCATAGCATAATCCTGAACCGAGATGCGGCTCTCCCCCTTCGCATCCTTGAGTAGCTGGTCCGTGCCAAGGCGGAATTGTCCGGTTCGCTGGCCGGGAAATACGTCGGCCGATGGAGAGAGGAACGACCATTCAAGGCCCGTTTCCTGCCGGAGCATGATGAGCGCTTCTCGGGTCGCCAGCGCCCCCTGTTTGTATTCGGCCGGAAACCCGGGAAGATCCACCGACTGGACACCCGGTTTGACTTCCAAGCTGCCGGCGCCACCCACGAACAGCAGACGCTTGATGCCCGCCTTCTTCACGCCGTTGATGATGGCTCGTGTACCTTTGACCTGCTGGTTATAGATGTCGGGATTGCTCCAACCTGGATTGAAGGCGCTGATGACGGCATCGTGGCCCGCCACTAATCGAGCCACTTCCTCTTCGTTGTAGACATCGCCCTTCTGAGGGTGAAGCTTCGGATGCGCTTGCAATTTTTCCGGATTCCGCACGATAGCAGTCACCTTGTGGCCCCGGTTCAAGGCTTCTTGCAAGATGGCCGACCCAACAAAGCCGGTGGCTCCGATCAATGCGATCTTCATGGTATTGCTCCTCTTAGATCGTCTTGCATCTCAAACAGTGGCCAGAGTTTACTGATTGCCCCTCGGCTGCTCTGAAAGATAGCGGTACATCCCTTCAACATTCTCCGGAAACCAGTCGGCATAGCGCGCCCACTGTTCGTATTTGGGAAGCTGAACGGTGTTCTTCGTCTCCTCTAGGCTCACGCCTTTCTGTACTTGTTCTTCCACGGCGGCTCTGAGATCTTGGAGATATCCGCGAAACATGCGGACATGTTCCCTCGTGCCGATCTTCCCGTGTCCCGGCACTAATGTGTCGAACTCCAGACCTTCGACCTGCCTCAGCGACCCGATCCATTCGTCCGGATAGCCGTCCGGCATCGCCCGGTACGCCACCGTCTCGACCGGAATGAAGTCCACGGCGAAGAGGAGCCGGTCCTGCGGAAGCAGGACGACCAGACTGTTGTCCGAATGATTCCTGCCGGTGTAAATGAGCTCGACGCGCTTGCCGGCGAGATCGATGGACATCCGATCGGTGAACGTCACATCGGGGACGGGCGTCTGAGGATCCGCTGCTTGGAGAATTTTCGGTTTCGCGGCAGCTTGACTGACGAAGAGAGCTGTATCGGCGAAGACGCTGCCACCGGTGATGTGATCGTTATGGTGGTGGCTATAGATCACATAGCGCACGGGCTGATCGGTGAGGGTCTTGATCTTCGCTTTCAGCCAGGCTGCCGCGTGGGAACTAATTGGATCGGTGACGATGACGCCCTTTGGCGTGGTGATGAAAATAGACTGATGGAATTTATGCCTGAACAGGTACACGTCGTCGGCCAGCTTGGTGATTTCATCATCGGGCCGAGGCTCTTGACCAAAAACCGCTTGGCTTTGAAACAGCAGGCATCCGATCACCATCAAAAAGAGGAGCCATTTCGAGGCAAGCATAAGTATCTCGCAAGTAAGGAGGTGAGAGGATTCAGTCTACTGCAAACTCCGGGGCGTATCCATCACGCCCGAGATCAAAATTTTGTGAAGAAGAGGAGGGGAGGGTTACGAAATCGCCGGGCCGCCACGCACCGGAAAATGGTTCGGGTTATTCAGTCCCTCTATAGGTTTCGTCCGAGATGCAAGATCAAGAACGGACCCCCTTTTCTACTCGGGATTCTTGGGCCACTACACGCAAACAGTCACTCGTAAGAAGGTTGCAGGAATGGAGATGAACCAGAACGACTAGAGGCATCAGCTTCCTGTCACGCGTCGCAGGACACGCACCCGCTCGCGGCCCTCGCGCCCGGCGAAGGCCATATCCGGCACATAATCCTCTACAATTTCGTAGCCCTCCGCAAAGAGCGCCGTCAGATCAGCTACGCTGAAAGGAAAGGGCGGCCCCTCGTAACCTGGATCGAGTGCCGGATTGATGTACCACACCCCGATCAGCAAGCCTCCGCGCCGCAGCGTCAGCTCAATGCCGCGCCGGTAGTCAGCGCGCATCGTCGGAGGCAGTCCGCTCATGCACGTGTGCTCCAGCACCACATCAAAGGCGCCGCGCATCTCCGCCGGCGGATCAAACAAATTTCCCGTCACGAAACGCTCCGCCAGATGCGGATACAGCGCGCGCGCTTCCGCCACCCCCGTCGGCGCGATGTCCAGCCCCGTCGCATCCAGCCCGTACTCCACCGCCAACGCCACTTCATGCCCGCGGCCGCAACCCGGCACCAGTGCGCGCCCACGCACCGCATGACGTTCCAGATACTGCCTCATCGCCGGCGACGGCACGCCCTTATCCCAGACCGCTTCGCCTTTTTGGTACTTCTCATCCCAGTTCATGCGCCCCATGTAACCTGTCGCCAGCGCGATGTCAATGAAGATGCGTCAAAGGGGACAGGCTGAGCTAGCCCGCCATCGCCACGTGTCGCGAAATGAGGACGGCGGCGACGGTTTGTTTATGCGTGGCGGACCGCGCTGCTGCGGGATGATTGCGATCGAGTGCGGAATCGGGCCGGGGGGAGGCCGAACTTGCGTTTGAAGGCGCGGTTAAAGGACGGCTCCGACTCATAGCCAACCTCAGCTGCGATCTGCGCTACGCCACTGCTTGTGGAGGTGAGCAGTTGGGCGCCGAGCTGAAGCCGCCAGCGCGTGAGGTAGGCAATGGGGGTCTCTGAGAGGTAACGCCGGAAACGCCCGGCCAGCACGGAACGCGATGTTCCGACCTCTGTCGCGAGACCGGCGATCGTCCACGGATCGGCCGGTTGACGATGCAGCAGGGCCAAGGCCTTCCCGACTTCCGGGTCGCGGACACCTGCCAGCCACCCGATTTGTTCTCGCGGGAGCAGCGCGATGTAGCGTCGCAGCGTTTCGACGAATAAGACTTCTGACAACTTGGCGAGCACGGCGGCATCACCGGGCCTGGAGGCATCCGCATTCGCCACCGAATAGCGGATGGAGTTTTCCAACCATTGGTCCCGTTGATTCCGAGCCTCCATAAGTATTAGGGCTTACCGACAAATTGGAATTTTTGTGCTGGGAGGTTTCCGCGACGAAGTCGCATCTTCTGGCCATACACTTCGTACAGGTTTGTGCCTCCTGTTAGGAGTAAGCTTTTCCCAACCCCTTGTAATCCCAGAAGACCATGGTGGCATTACTCATGCTCAGCATTATCGGCAAGGGTCAGTCTTGACGCGGCTTAGGTGTAGAAGGTTACGGTCATTCTTTCAGCGAGGGACACCCTGAAGAACAAAAGGAGGTACGTGATGGCACATCGTTGGATTCTCGCCGTAGTAGTGACCTTCTCGATTTCCCTTGTCACTGTTGGTTCAGGAGGCGCGGTGGTGTGCAATCCGATTTGTCAACCTGATAGCAGGGGCACGAATCACGCCGTCACTGTGGCCAACCCAAATGGGGTCAACAATGGCCTAGCCACGGCGCAGCAGCAGCCGGGTAATTACAAAACCCCCACAGGCCCCTGCTCTGGCTGCTGAGTAGTGATCTCACCAAGCGGCGAGGGGGCTGTTCAAGGTAAGAACAGCTCCCTCACCTAAGAGAAGCCTGGCACACGGCCTGTGCCGAGAGCCGATCTACTTGATAAGGTTTCGCGATGATTTTGCCGCGCGGCGGTGCATAACCTGGCGCGCTGTGCTCAAATTGTGCTCAACGCTACCTCACTTCAGCCCACCATGCGGTAAGCAATCCTGCAGCGGGATGTGAACCTAACTATAATAGGTTTCCGCGACGAAGCACCGAAAATGCACGATCGACACTACGGTCGGATGCGAGACCAGATTTAGATTTGCACGAATTAGATGGCGAGTGACTCAGGCAGGACTCTTTTGTGGTTTGGATCGAGACGATAGAAACACATCGAGCAAGACACGATCGTCGTCTTCGACTTTGAGAAACTCAACGCCGACATTGTTGTCTTTCATCCACTTAACGGCGGCGAGACGCACTTCCACGGGCGCCTCGTCCCAGGGAAGATTCAACATGAGAGTGAGCTTCTGGCCAGGCCGAAACAAGCGATTGATACGGAGCCGGGCCCCCTTACGTGACACATCAAGCAAGGTCCCGTCGTCGGAGTCCTCGGTGAATAACAATCTGACAGAGGCTTCCCCCGTGACTGCGATGCGCCTGGCAAAGCGACTGTAGCGCATTGGCCTGCCTCTCCTATTGGGGGATATATTCTAGGCTCAGTAGGGAAGTGGCAGCAAGATCCTAGCTACAGGAAACAATGTAGGATGTTCAGTGGGGGTTGAAGACCGCGAATGACATCGTGTCAGGTGATTACGTGTATCCGCGACGAACCCACACGGGGGCGTGGTTTGTGAACCAGCATCTCAATGATCTGTTCTGCCGTACTCGCGGCATTGAGAGAAGTAGCCTGTCCCTTTTTCTCTTACTCAGACCAGCCGGGTCCATGGCCATGCGAGGGGGTGTGAGCGGCGATGGGGGGCGGAGAAGTCAGCTCACTACGACTACATAGCTCAGATTTTCCCAGCGACGGTCTGGCAGAGCGTCTTCGCGACCGACCTCGCCTTGTCGACGTCGAATCCGTATACGCGGATCTCGAACGTGGAGCTGCCTTTCTTGACTACCAGGCCCAAGCCGGCCCGCGTCGTGTTGCTGAAGTATACATAGTACGCCTCGTCGCCGACGCCGCTGACAGGTTCCTTTATGATGCCAGGCAGTGTCGACTTCTTGCCGGCATTGAAGCGATCGATGGCGCTCTTGCCAGCGAGCGGCTGAGTAATGGTCAGCGTTGCAAACCTGCCCTTCCCCGTCCATTGACACGTTGATGGACTGCCGATAGGTGTCCCGGCATTGACCGGCACCTCCAACACCGCGCTGACTTGTATCTGCGTGATCAGCGCGCAGGCTTCGCCCGCTGCAAAAGACCGGGCTGTGTAGGACACCAGAATGCCGGCAATGAGTGCAACAGTGAATCCGATCGGGCGCATCTGTGATCTTCGAGATGAAAGGAATTTCAGTTACCTGACACCACGACCTCGCGGTTGGTAGGCAGTCCTTGTTGGTCAGTACCCACCTAACGTTGGCCGTACATCATCGATATGTGCTTCGATTAAGTATGGCAATCTCCGATCGGACTGATTGAAAGGGGACAGGCTAGAATTAGCCGGCCTGCCACGCTTGTCCCCACTCTCGAAGGCGCCAGAAAAGTAGCCCGTCCCCTTTTCTTCTCCCTCTATGCGGTTTTTTCAAGCAATTCGAATCCGGCGCGTGATCTGCCCATTGCTCTCCCAGTAGGTACGCTTGTTCGCGATGACGGGATCACTCATGGCTGGTTGAACATCCCCGGCTCTGTCGATGGCCCGCGATGTGATGGTATGCTCGCCCGCTGCGGCATCCTGCCAATCCAACTGCCAGAACCTCCACGCGAACTCATGCTCCTGCCCACGATCAATGGTGGCCTCACGCCATGGTCTGTCGTCAATGCGAACTTCCACACGTTGGATCGGCCTCCCCCAGGCCGCACCGTAAATTCGATGCTTTCCGTCCTTCATGGTGACCTTCGCCGTCACAGATTTCAGCAAGGCCGGCCCGACCCCCTTCTGCGTCCAAACAACTTCCCCATTCTCGCGCAGCTCTTCACGAATCGTGACATAGTCCTTGGCCATGAAGCGGCCGGCCCAGCGCTTGTCGACAATCTCAATTCGTTTCAGCCATTTGACATTGGCGACCCCATACCATCCGGGCGCAATGAGGCGCAGCGGAAATCCGTGGAGCGGAGACAGCGGCTTACCGTTCATCTCATAGCAGAGAAGATTCGCGGGAGCCAACGCTTCCTCCACAGACATGCTTCGGCTGAAGTTTTGCTTCATCTTGATTCCACGAACCTCTTCGTCGCCTTCATCACTGCCGAAGAATACGACCTCAATCCCGTTCTTCTTGAGGCCGGCCTCCTGTAAGATTGGCGCGAGTGGCGTTCCTGCCCATCTCGCATTCCCGATGCCGCCGGTGAACCAGTTGAAGCCGTGATTGCCGCCGCACTCCAGCGTAAAGGTGACCTCCTGCCGCGGCCGCGCTTGGATCTGTTCCAAGGTGAGCGAGATCGGCCTCTCGACCAAACCGCCGATGTGCAGCCGCCATTCTTCGGTCTTGAGAATCGGCCGGTTGTAGTGGCTGACGGTGAAAAAATCTTCATTAGGAGTCATCCAGGAACTCAATTGTTCCCAATTGCGCGTGTTCAACTCGCCGTACTGCCGAATGGCCTCATCTGGAGGTGCGGGAGCTTGATCCAGAAAAGGGATCACCTTCTCGCCCTCGTTGGTACGCCAGATTTCGGCAAACAACAGGGAATCCGACACGGCCAACGCCGCGAGGACGGAGCTTCCACGAATCAGGAAATCGCGTCGTGAAACATCGGAGACAGCGTGATGTGTCTCTGGTTGATGGTCAAAACATTCGCGCGGTGTCATCGTAGGCCTCCCTTTCTTATCGTGGGGTATCGTGTGCTAGCGCGAACCAGAAGGTAACTCAATTCGCTAGAACCTCGATGCCGTCAGCGTCACGTCTGTGCTTGCCCAGGCTCGGCGGAAACGCGCTTCCGCTGCGGCCGCTTCGCTGTTCTTTCCTTGCGCCCGGAGCGCCTGTGCGAGCCCAAACAGAGACCAGCCGTTCTCGGGGAAGCGCCGGAGATCCTCGCGATACACCTTCTCGGCCTCGGCATGTTGTCCCGCCTTCAACAGCGCGGCGCCGAGCGAGTGCCGAATCGGGTAGTACCACTTGGGCGGTTCGAAGTAGAGTCCCGCGTCCTCGATCTTGGCCGCCTCCCGGAAGTGGTTGATGCCCGCGTCGAGGTCGCCGCGGCGGGTGGCGATCTCGCCGGACAGGGCGTGCACGGCGATCGAGAGCGCCGTCTTGCCATCGGCACCTTCGGGCGTCGCGACGTTGATCGCCGTCACCGTGTCGAGCGCGGCTTGCGCCTCCGCCCACTGTCCCTTGGCGGCGTATGCCACCCCGCGGGCGTAGTGCGCAACGGCGTACGAGAAGCGGATATCCTCCGGCGGAAGCGGTTCGGCCAGCACCTCGTCCCATTTTCCGAACGTCGTGAGCGTGAGCGCGTGGTACGGCAGCATCTCCTGCAGCATCCCGACCTGGCGTGCGGCCTCGAGGTTCACCTTGGAGGTGAGTGTATTGGACGCCTCAATCGCCTGCGCACCGCGGCCTGCCATCGTAGAGGCGAAAGCGAGGAAGTGGATGTTGTGCGGGTAGTAGGCGAGCGGATAGACGCCCATTGGGTGCTGCCCTTCGATGAACACCTCGTCGGTGTGGATGGCGTGTTGGTTGGCCTGCATGGCGTCGTTCCACCGTCCGACGCGGATATAGATGTGTGCGGGCATGTGGACCATGTGCCCTTCGCCCGGCATGAGCCGAGCGAGCCGCTCGGCGCACGGCACCGCAGCCTGCGGGTTCACTGCTTCGACCGCGTGGATGTAGTAATGGCACGCGCCGGGGTGGTTCGGGTTGCGCGAGATGACTCTCCGGAGCTGGCGTACGATTTCCTTGGTGTCGGGGTAGGGAGTACCGTCGGGTCGCCAGTAGTTCCACGGACGGAGGTCCATCAGCGATTCGGCATACAGGGTCGCAGCGTCGAGGTCGTCAGCATAGGTGTTGGCGACCCGCTCCATCGCGCGCGAGTACAAGGTGTCCAACCGGGCACGATCGGTCGGCGGGACCGACTCGTAGCGCTGCGCGAGCGCCTCGATGTACACACGCTCGGGCGTCGTGGCGTGAGACTTGAGCGCCAGCGCTTTCTGCGCCGCCGCATACGCGGCGACTCCGCTCGCCGCGTTCATTGGAGCGTTGACGTGCGGGCCATAGGCGAGTGCGATCCCCCAGTAGCACATGGCGCAGGTGGGATCGAGTTCTGCGGCGCGCGTGAACGAGCGGATCGCTTCCGCGTGATTGAATCCGTAGACGAATCGCAGGCCCTGGTCGAAGTACTGCTGTGTGGCCGGGACTCGAGTGGAGATGCGTTTGTGATGGGAGCCGAGGTTCGTGTAGAGAGGGACCGTGTCAGAAAGGCTCGGCGGCGCGGGCGCCACCGTCGGCTCTGTGCCCGAGCTCGGGGCGGCACCGGCGAGCAATACAACCGCGGCGAATCCGATGATGTAGGTGGACCTCATGACGTGCCTCCTTACTATTAAGAGCGTGAGTGGATCAAGGGCCACTCACGCCGTCAGGTCTATTGTTTGTCGATCTGGATCGAGACCGGTACCGGATTCGACACGATGTCGAGAACCGGCGAGAATCTAATCAGCTCGTTCAACTGTTCTGCAGGCGCGTCCGACTTGATCGCAAAGTGGACACGGATTTCCTTGTAGCCTCGTCGGACCTTGTCCGATAGCCCAAGAAATCCTTGTACGTCGAGATCTCCTTCCAACGTGGATTCTACAGACTCGAGATGAATGCCTCGTGCCGCAGCGTGGTACACGAGCGAGGTCGTGAGACCTGCGGCAAGGGCGTGCAGCACAAACTCATAAGGGTTTGCTCCTTGATCAGTGCCGAGCAACACCCGCGGTTCGTCGGCATCGAGCACGAAAGGTTTCCTGCGGCTCGTATCTTCCTGGCCCGGGCCGTAGAAACTCTGGATCGTCGAGCAGTTGTGCCCACCCGTTATCCATCGATTCTTCGCGCGAAACTGGAAGGTCGCCAGGTTCGAGTTTTGCTGAACGGTTTGGATCATTCCGCCCAATCGATCCACATTGACACCGTTGATGACTTCAGTGATGGTTGCCTGCGACATGATGACTCCTCCTTGTTGACTGTGTTGGTTACTGGCTAGTTGCCGAAACAATAGCCGGTCGGCATTCCGGCAGAAATATTCCCAGTTCATCCCTGCACCCGCCTCCCCTTGGTGTGAGTGAATGATCCGATGCGGAGTCCCTAAGCAGCTTCGATGCCGGTACAGTGAAATAGAATCGAGATGGGATTTCAGCAGGTTAGAGGTACGGCAGAGAAATCCACCACCCGTGAAATCTCACGGGTCGTGAAATCTCGCGAGCGGATTTATGAATTCTCATGAAGGGATGAAGACCAAGCAGAATTATGGGTGAGATCGCTGATGGATGAAGATCACAGTGCGGTGGGCTTCTGAATCTTGAGGGCTTTCATCCGTGACGACAAGGTGGAGGCGTTGATTCCGAGAAGTTTCGCCGCGCCTTTCTCGCCGGAGACTTTCCAGTTGGCAACGTCGAGCGCGCGCATGATATTTCCGCGTTCCAGGTCCCCCAGTTCTTTCGCGGTGCGAATGAGCCCAGACCTAGGCTCGCTTGTATGGTCGAATGAGGGTGGCGTGGTCGTTGCCTCCGGTAAGGCGCGATCCAGGTTCAGCTGGCCGTCGGTGGCTGTAATCACGGCCCGCTCGATCACGTTCTGCAGTTCCCGCACGTTTCCGGGCCAACTGTAACCCTTGAGCCGGCGCGCATGATCGCCTGTCAACGGTACGATCGTGCGGCCCATTTTGGTGGCGAACCGGCGGGCAAAGGCAGAGGCGAGACGCACCACATCGTCACCGCGCTCGCGCAAAGGCGGCAGACGCAGAGGAAACACGTTCAGCCGGTAAAACAGATCCTCGCGGAATTGTCCCTCGCGGACGGATCTCTCCAGGTCGCGATTCGTGGCGGCCAGGACCCGCACGTTCACCTTCCTGGCAGAAGCGCTGCCGACGGGATCGAACTCGCCTTCCTGGAGCACCCGGAGCAGTTTGGCTTGCAGGCCGAGCGGGAGTTCGCCGATCTCGTCAAGAAAGATGGTGCCCTTGTCGGCCAGGGCAAAGCGGCCTTCACGTTTCTTGGTCGCGCCGGTAAAGGCCCCGGCTTCATGACCGAACAATTCACTCTCTATAAGTGTGGGGGGAATCGCCGCACAATTCACGGTGATCAACTGGCGCGCCCGGCGTGTACTGGCGGTATGGATGGCGCGTGCCACGAGTTCCTTGCCGGTGCCGGTCTCACCCAGGATCAGCACGGTCGCGTCGGTCTCCGCGACTTGACCGATGTCGCGTAAGACCTGCCGAAGCGCCTGGCTCTCGCCGATCAAGGCTTCGTCGTGGTGGAAGGCCTGCAATTCCTCCCGCAATAATTCCGTCTCAGCGGTCAGCGACTGGATCTTCTGCTCCGCTTCCACCCGATCGAGCACGTTGCGGAGGATCAAGGTCGTGAATTTCCGGCGATGCAGCTCGAAACGGGAGAGCGTCGCTTCGGCGGGAAACACCTCGCCGTCGGGACAGCGGGCGGCGAGGCCGCCGGCAATCCAGCGCGACTGCTGACCCTCGGGACGTCCATCCAACTCGGCGACCAGGGCCACCAGCCTGCCGGCATCATCCGGACTCACGAAGCGCCGGAAGTTCTGACCGGTCATGTGGTCCGCTCGACAGCGGAATGCTTTTTCAGTGGCAGGGTTCACGCGGGTGATGTGGAGGTCATCGTCCAGCTCGATGATCGCATCCATCGCGCTGTTGAGAAGCCGCCCGACTTTTTCTTCCCGCTCACGCACCTCCGTCTCAGCCCGCAGGCGCTGCAACTCAGCCGCAGCCCGTGCAGCGAAGATCTGAAAGATCGCATGGACCCGGGGTTCTGCAGGAATCGGACGGCGGTCGATCACCGCTATGTGTCCAAGAACATGCCCCTCCGTATGCTGGAGTGGGACGCCCATGTAGCTGACGGCTCCGGTAGCCTTCACGCCATCCGAATGAGGATAGATCTCCAGAATGCGGTCGGGGAAATGCACCAGTTTGGCCGTGTCAATCACTTGCTCGCAGGGTGTTCCGGCGATATCCACTTCATAATCGTTGACCCACTGGCCGTCCATCCAGAATGCGAGGGCGCGAAGACGGCGCGTCTCGGGAAAATACTCTGTGACCCAGGCTCCATGCGTGCCGAGCGCTTTCGACAGATTTTGCACCAGCGCGGCAAAGAACCGATGTCCCGTTTCGGTCGCAGTGCCTTGGAGAATCGCCCGCAACGCCTCGTCGGTTTCAAGATCCTGGAGTGGCGTGGCGCCATCAAGTGGTGGGGAAGCCATGGGGCGAATTATGAGGCGAGATGAGAAGCAGATTCAAGAGGGGAGCGGCACGCTCACCATCTACGATAGTTGGGGCGGGTGCGCGGAAGTCTTCAGACGACGTCGCCTGTTTACGGTCTCCATCAGAAAAGAGGAAGAGCAAGGGGGCATTCTATGTTCTCGGGTCAACTTGGTCCGTCGCTGTACGTGAGCAGCGAGGGGAGGGGGCGGAATAATCGGCCCGCCACGCGCCGCGAAATGGTTCCTGATACCTTCTTCTTTCCCCCTTACGAATACTTTTTAAGCGGATTAAGCACACGATTTACATCCGTTTTGTTGTGGCCTATCTCTACAGGTCACGCACTTCGTTTGTTGCGTATTGACTCGGCGAGGCCCATTTTAATTTCCCGACCAAACATCGTCAGGCATAGTGATCGTTTACTTACCACTGGTTATGAAAGCTTCCGGCGAACGAGGTTGTGGCGTGAACTTTGCTCGGGTTATCGATGAAAGGGTTCAGACTCTGGAGGGGGGTGTGGTATGTGGGGATGGTGCGCACCTGGGACAGGTATGGGGTGGATGTGGATCTTCCCATTTCTTTTTTTTCTCTT
>CAMLHQ010000067.1 GCA_946479785.1 uncultured Nitrospira sp. | reverse complement strand
CTTTGTGTTCGTCATAAGTGAGTGGAGGGGCTGTGGTCATGGTGCACCTCCTCAATGTTCAATGCTCTGTTCCTGCTGACAATTCATGGAATGAGTGCCCCTTTGACCTCTTTTGCACAACTGGACGGCCTCGCTGCTGGGTGACAAATTCAAATGCTGCGCTGTGCACGATCTTCCCTCATCTCCTGATGAAAGCCTATTCTCCTCCGACCGCCTCCGAAAGACCCGAAGGAATTACCTCCAAAGAGGCGACCCGTAAGATCGCAAGGCAGGACGAGAATCCAGTGGAAGGCTGTCTTGCAGAGCCAACCCCTCACTGTCTTATAGGCTTCTGATAGGCGATTTTCTAAACTGTATGGCTAGCCGTTCGCTGGTCCTGCGTTGGTACAGGGGGGCGTTATGGCGGAGACGAATTTACGTTCTTGCTGAACAATGTGAAGGGCCCCTCGGACGCGATCCGCGTCGCTGAGCGTATTTTGACGAAAGTCCAAGCCCCCATCAATGTGGGCGAGTCCGTGAAGGTCGGGGCGAGTATCGGGATCGCCTTGAGTACCAATGTCCACGAACGGGCTGAGGATTTGATCCGCGATGCCGACGGGGCCATGTACCGTGCCAAGGCCCAAGGAAAAATTGTTATGTCATCAGTGATCAAGGCGCTGACCTACCCAAAGCTGAGCTCAAAGAGCGATGGAAACGGGTGACACAACTCCAATGGTAACTGCGCGTTTCCCCGCCCGCAGTGTTGCCACGCCTGCGTTCCGCAACATCGTCCGCTCACCGCGTTGTGTAGATGAAAACAAATACTTTATTGCCCATCCAAAGGGATGAGATAGAATTGCCACACAGCAGTCGCCTCTGTAACGAGACCAATCATGGCCAAACACTTTCGCCGAGCAACAGAACGCAGCCTGCTCGACAGTCTCGCCTACCGCGGGCTGGTGAGCCAGACCGATTTAGAGGCAGCGGTGAAAGAGTCGCTGGCCCGCGAAACGGAGTTGGAAACCATCTTGCTCGACAAACATCACGTCTCGAAGGCCGCTCTTGGCGGTGCCCTGAGTGAGTTCTACCAGTGCCCATATGTGCCGTATGATGAGCGGACGATCATCGATCCCGATCTCCTTAAGACCCTGAGTTTCGACTACTTGAAAAAGAATGCCTGGGTCCCTCTAAAGCGCCAAGGCACCGTTCTGGATATCCTCACCAACGATCCTCACGACTTGGACAGAGGACTCGATATTCGCCGCGCATTTCCCGGCTTTACCATCCGGTTTTCCGTCGGACTGCGCCGAGATATCGAGCAGTACCTGCTCGAGGCCACTGGCCAGGTCAAAGGCTCCTTCACAGACATTCTGGGAGAGTTGGTTCATGAAGCGGGATGGGACCGGGACGACATCGACGCCGGGGGTATTGATGAAAACGATTCCGCCATTGTCCGGTTGGCCAATCACATCATTGTGGAAGCCTATCGGCTGGGGGCATCGGACGTCCATATTGAGCCGTATTCGGAGCGCAAAGAAACTGCCGTACGCCTTCGTGTGGACGGTATGTGCTTTACCTACATGCGGATTCCCGCTGTCTACCGACGAGCAATCATTTCGCGCATCAAAATCATGGCCAACCTGGACATTGCGGAACGGCGCAAACCGCAGGATGGAAAGATCCGCTACAAATTGGCCAAAGATCGTGAGATCGAGCTGCGGATTGCCACCTTACCTACCGCCGGTGGCAATGAAGATGCAGTCATGCGGCTGCTCACCGCGAAGGATCCGATACCGCTGGAAGCGATGGATTTCTCGCTTGAAGTGTTACGTACCATCAAAGAACTTGCTGTAAAACCACACGGTATCATGCTCTGCGTCGGCCCGACTGGGTCGGGCAAGACGACGACATTGCATGCCGTGCTCCGGCACATCAATACGGATGAGCGAAAAATTTGGACAGCGGAGGATCCGATTGAGATTACCCAAGAAGGCCTGCGGCAAGTCCAGGTCCAATCCAAAATTGGCTTCACCTTTGCGGCTGCGATGCGCGCCTTTCTGCGGGCTGACCCCGACGTAATCATGATCGGAGAGATGCGTGATAAAGAGACCGCTGATACCGCCATTGAGGCGTCCCTCACGGGCCATCTCGTCATGAGCACTCTGCATACCAATAGCGCGGTGGAGACGGTCACGCGACTGCTTGATATGGGGTGCGATTCATTCAATTTTGCCGACGCCATGTTGGGCGTGCTCGCCAAGCGGCTTTGCAAGCGTATCTGCCAGCAGTGCAGGGAACGTTATCATCCGACTCGTCAAGAATATGATGAACTCGTTCGAGGCTATGGCGCAGGTTATTGGGAGAAACTCGGTGTCAATTTCACAGATGAGTGGACGTTGTGGAGGGGGCGAGGTTGCGAGACATGCAATAACACGGGTTTTCGTGGACGGGTGCCCTTGCACGAACTCCTCGTGGGTTCAGAAGCGATCAAGAGCCTGATTCAAACCAAGGCGAGAACAGCGGAAATTCTCAATGTCGCGATGCAGGAAGGGATGGCCACACTACTACAAGATGGTATACATAAAGTGCTGCAAGGCATCACAACGTATGATCGGGTCCGCGCCGTCGCGATGAAATAATGCAAGTGAGATAGAGGTCTTTTATCTCTTTTCTCCCGATCTAGGGGGTTTCCTCCAGTAAGGCGACGAATGAGCGGAGGCGAGCCGCCATCTCCGGTGCCATTCGAATAAACTCCACCCCACATTGATATCCCGATACCCAGCGAACCGCTGCTAATTCAATCAGGACTGGTTCGGTCTCGTTCAGCATGTCTACCTGCAACGACAGGTAGGACTGAGCCTTGGGGAGGCGTTCGCCAGTCAGAGCACAACCCTGCAGCGAAAGGTTTAAGACCGTGGCTTGGTCCATCTGTTCGCCCTCACGAAAAACGGAAGGCAGTTGGACCGCGAAGCGCCGATCTTTTCTGGAATCCGGGTTCATCTTGTCGCCTACGTCAATTATTGAATAGGCTTGGATTATAGGCTTCGACTAGGCAAAGGTTCTACAACAGCCTAAGGCGGGGCCAGACTGGCTGGTGGTGATCATGCGATCTATCCAGGAGTTATGCGGAGGGGGATTGGGGTGGATGACGGGTTTCGAACCCGCGACCTCCGGATCCACAATCCGGCGCTCTAACCAACTGAGCTACACCCACCATGCGAGGGACAGAGATGGAAGAACTGAGGAAGCTGATCTTAGCAAAGAGCGAAGAAGGCCCGCAACTCGTGTAGGCGCTCAGCCTCTGGCGTCGAAAGCGGCCTGCATCTCAGCGAGAACCGTGGCGGCAGCGGCGGCGGGATCGGCAGCGGCCCGGATCGGACGACCGATCACCAGATAATCGGCGCCGGCCGCGATCGTTTGGGTTGGTGTCGTTGCCCTTGCATGATCGTCTACATCCTTTCCGGCAGGCCGAACTCCCGGTGTCACGATCAGGAATCGAGGACCGACTTTCGGCCGCAGCACGCCAGGCTCTTCGCCGGACGCCACCACCCCGTCGCATCCCACTTCGGCTGCCAGCAACGCGCGGGCGGTTACCAATTCTTGGACCGTGCGCTGAATGCCCATTTCTCGCAAATCATGGCTGTCGAAGTTGGTGAGGACCGTGACGGCCAAGAGCTTTAACGGCGATTCGCCTCGCCCCTTCACCGCCGCAGCGAGCGCTTTTCGATTGGCATGAATGGTCAGGAATTCTACTCCCATCGACGCCACACGTTCGGTGGCTCGACGGACCGTTTCCTCGATATCCAAAAACTTGAGATCGAGAAAGACCCGCTTGCCCCGCTTGATTAAACGCTGAACCATTTCAGGACCCGCCGCCGTGTAGAGCTCGAGTCCCACCTTCACGAAGGTGATCTGGTCCTGCACCTGATCCATCAGCCGTTCAGCTTCAACCGTCGAGGGGACGTCCAGGGCCAGAATTAACCGGTCGCGCGCGATGACCTTCACGAGTCAGTCCCTCCATGCGGTCGGAGGCCTTCAGCATCGCCTTGACGATGCGGCAAGCCATATGGTACAAACGCGCTCCTTTTGTACAGGAGTTTGCTATGCCCGTCATCCACAAATCTACGATCCGTCGAGCCCGGCAGGCCGAAAGGCGACAGGCTCGGAACCGCGCTGCGCTCAGCGCTGTCAAGAGCCTGGTGAAGAAAGTCCAAACCGCCGTCGCCGACAAGAAGGTCGACGAAGCGAAGACCTCGTTGCGTGTGGCGACATCGGCTCTTAGCAAGGCGGTGACCAAAGGAGTGATGAAACCGAACACGGCTTCTCGCCGCATTTCGAGGCTCACCCAGCACGTCAACTCCTTGGCCGCTTCACGCTAATCGTCCGAACATTTGATAATGGTTTCGTCCGTGGCGCCGTGGCCGGTGCCGCAGAAGTGGCTGCGGTCTTCGGTGAATCAGGCTGCGGGCGGTCGCAGAGCTGCAGGATGAGCCGATCGAGCAACATCGCTGCCTTGCCGGCGCTCCCACCTTTCAATTGCCCATCGATGTCCAGGAATGCCTGTAACGCCTCTTGGAGATGCGTCTCGGAAAACTGCCCAATGAAGGCGCGAACCTTGTAGGGGTCCATCCGCAAAGTCCTGGCCGCTTCCCCTTCACGGCCACCCTGTCGCATCAGCTCCTTCACTTTCCAGAGTCGGCGATATTGCCAAGCCAGTGAACCTAAAATTCTCAGCGGCGCTTCTCCCGCCTCGAGATTGCGGGCCACAATGGCCAGCGCCTTCCCCCGAAACTTCGCGCCGATTGCAGCGGCTAAATCAAATACCGACGCGCCCGGCTCGACCCCACGCAATATCGCCACGTCGGCCGCCGTGACGGCACGCTCACCGGACACATAAGAGGCCAGCTTTTCCATTTCACGGCGGACTGAGTAGAGCGAACCTCCGCAAGCCTCCTTGAGCAGATACAGCGCCTCTTCGTCGATCCGGACGTCGATGCGAGTGGCTTCCTGTTTGAACCAAGGCATGAGCTGTGAATCCTTGAGCGGGCCGCAATCCACGATCACGGAGGCCTGGATCAAGGCTTGAGTAAATTTCAGCCTCCCGTCGAGCTTAGACGCGACGAATACCATCGTCGTGGACTCATTGGGGTCCTTGATGTAGGAAAGCAAGGCTTCGCACTGTTTCGCAGGAAGCTTATCCGCAGCCTTCACGATCACCAGACGCCGCGGCGCGAACACGGCGACTTCAGACGCGCAGGAGGCGATCTCCGCTCCGTCCGCCTCATCCCCATAGAATACGTCGCAATTGAAGTCATCATTTTCGGCCCCCAGGATCGCTAGTTTGAGTTGGGCCAACACTGAATCTCTGAGGAGATCCTCTTCCCCGATCAGTCCGTAGAGAGGCGCGATCACATGCTCCGACAGTTGAGTCGTCAGCTGGGTTATGGAAAGGGCTTGAGGCATGCGGTCTGCTCGTGCTTACGGTTTATTCGATTCCGTTTTATTCGATTCGGCAGGTGTGGAATTCGCCTCTGGTTTTGACAATCGACCGGATTCTAACTGGAACAGAAAGCGGGAGGCGAGATCTTCAGCGACATATCGTCCCGCCTGTTCGAGGGCCCGGTTTTGGAGCACGCGATTGAATTGCAGGTCCGGCGTCACGTAAAACTCCGAGCTGCCCTTCGCCAAGTGAGACCACAGGACCTTTTTTGTTCTCATCTCTTCCACTCTAATGGCGACTACGACTTCTGTCCGACTTTCCAAGGTCGTGGTTTGCGTGAAGCTGAGAGTTGGCAAGAGGACCGACAGAATGTCGCCTGACAAAACGAGATCCGCCTCTTCACCTTCCGACACTACCTGAGCACCGCTGCCCGATGAAAACTCACGCCGAAGATAATTGGTGAACCGCGTTTCCAGGTTGGGTTCGAAGGTGGCATTTTTCAATGTGCGAATCGCCACACGCGGCGGTGGAGTGGACGAGGCTGCTGCCGTCGTGCCCCCTATGGTTGGACCGGCCCCTTCGACCCGAAACTGATAGCCACAGCCGGTGAGCAAGAAAAGGGCGAGGCAAAGCAGTGAGGCCAGACCCTTTAAGTTCATCGTCTGCTTGTGCGCGGTCCTGAGCACTCGGTCCTCAGTCCTTCTCTACTATCACACCACAAAATTGATCAGTTTCTTTTCGACGTACACAATCTTCTTCGGCTCCTTCTCTTGGAGCCATTCGGCCGCTTCCGTCCTGGCCAAGCGTTCTACCTGCTCGCGCGTCGCACCGGTAGCAACTTCGATCTTCCCGCGCAGCTTGCCGTTGATCTGAATCGGAATTGTCAACCGATCGCTCACCGTCAGCGCCAAATCGAAGACCGGCCAGGGTTGCTGCGAGACGCTCGGCTTGTGTCCCAGCAGGGCCCACAATTCTTCTGCCAGGTGCGGTGCGAATGGCGACAGTATCAGCACAAACGGCTCGATCAAGGCCCGCGGCCGCTGCTCGGCCTTGGTCAGTTCGTTGGTAAAGACCATCATTTGCGAGATCGCCGTATTGAATCGCAGGTGCTCGATGTCTTCTGTTACCTTCTTGATGGTCTGATGAAGGACCCGCTGGTGCTCGAGAGGCGGAGCCGACGACACCACCGCGCTCGACAAGCCGCCTTCGTCATTGACCATCAGACGCCAGACCCGTTCGAGAAAGCGGGTGACGCCCTCGACTCCTCTCGTGCTCCAGGGCTTCATTGCCTCGAGCGGCCCCATAAACATCTCATAGAGGCGGACGGCATCGGCCCCGAACCGGTCGATCATCTCATCGGGATTGACGACATTGCCTCTGGACTTGGACATTTTCTGGTTGTCCTCGCCCAAAACGATGCCTTGATGGACGAGTTTCTTGAACGGTTCTGGGGTACTGGCAACGCCGATGTCGAACAGCACCTTGTGCCAGAATCGCGAATAGAGCAGATGCAACACCGCATGTTCGCTGCCGCCGATGTACAGATCTACGGGCATCCAATACTTTTCTTTGGCTGGATCGACCAACTGCATGGCATTCTTCGGATCGATGAAACGCAAGTAGTACCAGCAGGAGCCGGCCCACTGCGGCATCGTATTCGTTTCACGTCTCGCTGGGTTTCCGGTCGATTCCGTCGTGGCGAGCCAGTCTTCCAAATTCGCCAGTGGACTCTCGCCGCTCCCCGACGGCTTGAAGTTGCTCGTCTCCGGCAACACCAACGGCAACTGTTCTTCACGCAACGGCCGTGCTTCGCCATCCACCCAGAGAATGGGAAAGGGCTCGCCCCAGTAACGCTGGCGAGCAAACAGCCAGTCCCGCAGTTTGTAATTTACGGATTTGCGACCCTTGCCCTTGGATTCGAGCCAGGCGGTGATTTTAGGGATCGCATCGACCGGCGCCAGGCCGTCGATGGAGAAGTGTCCGTCCGGCGCAGTCGAATTGACGACGCGGCCCTTCTCGGTTTCGACGAAGGCTTCCTTGTCGACATCGCCGCCGGCAATCACTTCTCGAATCGGCAATGAATAGGTTTTGGCGAACGCCCAGTCCCGCGCATCATGCGCCGGAACTGCCATAATCGCCCCGGTGCCATAACCCATCAACACATAGTCGGCGATCCAGATCGGCAGCCGCTCGCCATTGACGGGATTCACGGCGTAGCCGCCGGTGAAGACGCCGGTCTTCTCCTTTTCCAATTCCTGCCGCTGCAAATCGCTTTTCCGAGCGGCTGCCTCTCGATAGGCGGCTATGGCACTCCGCTCTTCGGCGCTGGTCACGACTTCGACAAGCGGATGTTCCGGCGCCAGCACCATATACGTCGCACCGAAGAGGGTGTCAGGTCTGGTAGTAAAGATTCTGATCGTGCCGTTGATTCCAGCAATCCCGAATTCGACCTCGGCGCCGATCGACCGGCCGATCCAGTTTTTCTGCATCTCCAGCGTACTTGACGGCCATTCAACCAGCGAGAGATCGTCCAAGAGACGATCCGCATAGGCCGTAATCTTCAGCACCCACTGCCGCATCGGCTTGCGGATGACGTCGAACCCGCCCACCTCGCTCTTGCCATCGACGATTTCTTCGTTCGCTAGCACGGTTCCCAGTGCCGGACACCAGTTGACCGGGACCTCCGCCACATAGGCCAGACCCCGCTTGAACAGTTGCAGGAAAATCCATTGGGTCCAGCGGTAGTAGTCTGGGTCTGTCGTACTGAGTTCGCGGTCCCAGTCGTAAGACAGTCCGACGGCTTTCATCTGCCGCTTAAACGTGGCAATATTTTGTGCTGTCGTAATAGCGGGGTGGATTCCTGTCTTGACCGCGTACTGTTCGGCCGGCAATCCAAAAGCATCCCATCCCATTGGATGGAGCACGTTAAAGCCCTTCATCCGCTTGTAGCGTGACACGATGTCTGTCGCCGTATACCCTTCGAGATGGCCGACGTGGAGTCCGGAACCAGAAGGATAGGGAAACATATCGAGGCAATAGAACTTTGGCTTGGCCGGATCCTCAAGCGCCCGAAACGGACGGTGCCCTTCCCAGTAGGCCTGCCACTTGGCTTCGATGGCGTGATGGTCGTAGGTCTTGCTCATGATAATGCCCGGGGCAGACTGATCGACACTCGGCCCTCAGCGAACAGCGAATCTAACACAGGCAGGAAAGCCCAACAAGGACAGGATGATAGGAAAGGAAAGTGGCCAACTCCCACAGGAGGGAGGAGTCGGCCACTCATCGGGTCACAAGAAATGAATGACCCGGAACCTTCAGCTAGAAGTGGTAGCCCAGCCCGAAGGCAATAATGTGTGCGCTGTAGTCTCCCTTGAATCCTCCCGTCGCTTGAGTGGGGGTCGAAGCGTCGAAATTGAAGCTGGCACGGTTGTATTTCCATTCGCCGAACAATGACATGTGTTTCGTCACAAGAAAGCGTAAGCCGAGTTGTGTATTGAGACCGACTTTTGTACTCGAGGTGGATTCGCCAGTCTGCCCATCGTGAAGACGTGCGAAGAACACTCCCATTCCCACCCCCGCATACGGCTCGAACGACCCCGCCTGGTAACGCACCACCACATTCACCGGTGCCCATGTCAGCACACGCAAATCTAAACCAGTGAAGGTGCCTGTAAAGGTGCCTCCTGCGCCGCTTTGAGTGGCAGTCTGTTGCTTAATATTTGGGTTCGTATTAAAAACCTCGGTCTCCACTCCAAGCCATTTTAGAGAATCAAAATAGTATCCCAGCTTGGCTCCATACATCACTGACTTATGCAGCTCTAAGTCTGAGAGGTTGGACCCTGCATTGGGACCGGTACCTTCGATGTTTGTGACGTTGTTCGGGATCGTGACACCAAATTGACCGGCCACATACATCTCCGCCTGAGCCGCAGTACTCATGATCAACAAAATTCCCAGCGCAAGAAACCAAAAGCCATGATTCGTCCATTTCCCCATGGTATCCCTCCTTCAGTAAATGAATTGAGGTTGAACAATCATCCGGCCGTTGATTGCTTCCCTAATAATCGGTCGCTCCTGTATCATGTTGTTCTTATCTCGTCAAACATAACGTCATGATTTATCTTACAAATTACACGTATTTCGCTGATGAGGTACGGGAGAGGTGGCTCGTGACTACGGAGAGGTGATCGATGAAGTTATATGCCGATTTTATTTTCCCACGCGTTATGGATTGGGTGATGAGCGGCGAAGTGTTTCAGCAACTGCGGGCGGGGTTGCTGAAGGACGCCCACGGCGACGTTTTGGAAATCGGCTTCGGAACAGGGTTGAATTTGCCCCACTATCCTACGAGCATCTCGTACCTTACGATTGTCGATCCAGCCCGCCTGCTCCCGCAGAGAGTAAGAGAGCGGGTGGCGCAGGTCCCGTTTCCTATCCATGCCGATCACCTTACGGCCGAGGCTTTGCCCAATCCTGATCGGCAATTCGACTCCATCGTCAGCACCTGGACGCTCTGCACAATTCCCGATCCCGTAAAAGCGCTGCGGGAGATCAATCGTGTGCTCAAGCCGAATGGGACCTTTCTTTTTCTGGAGCATGGTCGAAGCGACAACGCCCGCGTCGCCGCCTGGCAGGATCGAATCAATCCTCTTCAAAACATCATCGGATGTGGGTGCAATTTGAATCGACGGATCGATCAGCTTATTGAACAGAGCGGCCTACACATTCTTAATCTCGATCGATTCCAGATGCGCAATGTTCCGAGGATCTTCGGCGAAATGTACCAGGGCCGGGCTTCGTCATCTGCAGGTCAATAGACGAGAACCAGCTTACCGTTTCCCGTTGACGAGCTGAGGCAATTGTTCGACCGAGGCGAAGCGGTTTGAAGGGGCAGGAGGCAGCTGTGAGCTTGACTTAGCGCTGTGGACGATCCCGGCGATGCCGAATTGCTTCGCGGCACCTAAGCAACTTTCATCGTCATCCACATAAAGCGAGCGTGCGGGGTTGAACCCGACCAGCCGGTTGCAGGCCGGCCAGTATTCGGGTCGCATTTTCAGATAGCCCACCTCAAAGGCATCCACAATCCGATCCACGTACCGTCCGAGGCCGGTCTTGGCCGATTTGACCGCCACGCCGGCTTGGTGGGCATTCGTAAGCACCGTGATCCGTTTGCCTTTAGCTCGGAGTTCGCTGAGAAAGGCTTCGGCCCCCGGCAGAAACCCGATCATGTGGTCCAGTTCCTTGTGCATAGCCACAACATCAATGCCCACCTGCTTGGTCCAGTAATCCAAATCCGTCCATGCCAACTCGCCTTCGACCGACCGGTACATGGCCATGAGATGATCGCGGGCGGATTGGAACGAGAGGCCCTGCATGGCCGCATAGCGGCGGGGCAATTCTTCTTCGAAAAAGAAATTGTCGAAATGTCGGTCGAGCAGCGTCCCGTCCATATCAAGAAGGACGTCATCGATCTGGTGCCAATCGACAGAGGGCCGGGGGCTGAGAGTAGAGGAGGGAGCCATGAAGGAAAGTATACCGGAAGGCCTCGAGAGAAAACGAGGTGAGTTGTCTTTGTGAAAAACCCTATGCTACGGTCCAGCCATCGTGTTTACGTCTGATTCCATGCCTTCACCCACCGTCCTCAGCCCCCAGTCTTCAGCACTCGTCCCTTTAGTTGCCATCATCGGCCGGCCGAACGTAGGGAAATCGACGCTGTTTAATCGGATTCTTGGGAAGAAAACAGCCATCGTCGACGACGTACCGGGTGTGACCCGTGATCGAAATTATGCCGATGCCAATTACCGGAACCGGCCGTTTCGCTTAGTCGATACAGGCGGGCTTGATCCTTCCGCCTCGGAGGGCATGTTGGCGCTCATCAAGCGTCAATCGGAACTGGCAATCGCCGAAGCCGACATCCTGATTCTCCTCATGGATGCAAGGACGGGTTTGATGCCGCAGGACCAGGAAGTCGTCCGCCTGTTGCGCGGGACGACAAAACCTTTGTTTGTCGCCGTCAACAAGATCGATACGCCGAAGGTCGAAACTTTGATCGCAGACTTCTATCAATTGGGGATTGAACAGCTCTATCCCGTTTCGGCCGAACACGGGATTGGCGTCGCCGAACTGCTTGATGCCATCTATCCCCTGCTCCCTCCCGATGAACTGCAAGAATCACACAGCATGCCACGCATTGCGGTGGTGGGCAGACCGAACGTGGGAAAATCGACGCTCGTCAATGCCGTTCTGGGAGAGGACCGTGTGGTCGTGAGCGACGTGCCAGGAACCACCAGGGACTCCATCGATTCGCTGGCGGTCTACCAAGGTCGGCGCTATCTCTTTACGGACACTGCCGGAATTCGCCGTCGGGGAAAAATCGATCGTGGGATCGAGGGCTACAGCGTGGCACGTTCGCTCCGTGCGATCGGCCGGTCCGATGTGGCCGTCCTGTTGCTCGATGCAGAGGAAGGGGTGACGGAGCAGGACACAAAGATAGCCGGAGTCGTCATTCGACAGGGCCGTGCCTGTTTCCTATTGGTGAACAAATGGGACCTCCGGGAAGGCGATACCGCGGCGAGGCAGCAATACGAGAAAGACCTCAGGCGGCGGTTCCCATTTTTGTCCTGGGCGCCGGTACTGTTCGCCGCCGCTGTCAAACCTCATTCCCTCCGTGACCTCTTTCCGACGATCGACGAGGTCTTTGCATCATTTTCAAAACGCATTCCCACGGGGCAACTCAATCAGTTGCTGCAACAGATTCTGGCCACACATCCGTTGCCGGTTCGGAAAGGCAAACCGACCAAGATCACCAAATCAGCCTTCATGACCCAAGTGGCAGTCCAACCTCCGGTCTTCGCCCTTTTTGTCGGTCATCCGGAGAATATGACGCCCGCCTATCTTCGCTTCCTGGAAAACCAACTCCGTGAGGCCTATGGTTTTTCCGGTACGCCCATTCGCCTCCTTGTCCGAAAGAAATAGCGGACAGTTCCGTCCGCCGACAAGCGACCTTTGTACGCTTAATCGTTCCCTGGTTCGCTCGGCGCTTCTATTTCCCAATGATTCGTGGACGGGATCTTTGAGATCGTGAGGCTCAACACTTGCACGGTCCCACGACATTTCCCGGAAGGAACGCAGTGATCCCACCGACACGACAAAAATTGGTCGAACAGCCAACGCATAGATCCTCTATCTCGCTAAGGACCATCGCTCAGGAAGAAACCCTTTCCCCTTCTGTTATGCCCCTCGACGCAGGCATGATGGTCCTCTCATCGTCGATGCATATCCTCCATATGAATGGACCGGCTCGAGCCCTCATGGCGCACTTTGGTGCAGCGTATGAGCGTTGGCCTCATCTGTCGCCGGAATCCATGCCAGCCATTCTCACCGAGTTCTGTGACAATGTGTTGTCGGAACTCCGTCGTCACGCCGACAGCAAGGAATGGACTGCGCTCGACATACGGCGGGTCTGTCACATGGTGACCCCTGCGCTATTACTTCGTGGATTCGGCATGCCGGAAACCGATGGACGTGACCCTCGAATGATTCTCATCCTTCAACCCTGCCATTCCTGACCAGGCAGGACCGGCGACCAGCCCGTTACCTCTCGAGCGGTTCCTCGGGATTTCGACGAACTCAGACAACGGCTGCCTCGCGGCTTTCAGCTTGACTCCTCATAACCATCGTGGTTAATTCCCTGAAAGATGCTGAGGCGCATGAACCGTATCACCCTCGATACTGTCAGTCTGCGACTGATTCGTCCCGTCATCTTGGCCAGCTGTCTCGCCATCGGATTGCTTCCCGGCCACCCGCCCTCGGCATCGGAGCCTCCTGCAACTGAGGCGCCGGCCGACAGCAGGCCGGCCAATACAGAGCCGACTGAAGTCGATCCCTCCATCACATTGAGAGGATCTGTCTGGCGCACCAAGGCCGGTATCGTGTTCTTGAAAACGCCTGTAGGACTACTGACGCTTAGCTCGAAAACGACGTTGAAGGACCTGAAGGCCTCGCATGAGGTCGCCTTCTGGGTGCACGAACGTCATTCGGTAGTCGAAATCCGCAGGCGAAGCGACGGTTCGTTGGTCCATCGCTATCTCAGTGGACCGTTGACGCTCGGACCGGATTCATCAAAAACGCTGCGCTGCTGGACCAGCCAAGGCGAGCAGACCGTCCACTACGGCACACAGGAAGAGAAGTTGTCCGCATATCATGAAGGGGACATGCTGACGGTCGAAGTCGACGAATCGCAGACCATCATTGGGGTGCATGACCTTCAATTCGATTTGCAGGTCAGCCAGGCGCCACCGGCAGGCTCCCCAGCCCATTTGCTCCTGTCCGGTTCGGTCTCTAAACTGAAATCCAATTTTGTGTTCTTCAGAACGCCGGTCGGCGTCGTGATGGTCAATGCCAAGATCGGGGTGCCTCCGGTAAAAGTCGGTCAATCTATCACCCTGCATATCGACGACGGACAGGTGGTCGTCGAATTGACCAAGGTTTCCAAACCAGCGCCGCAACCTGGTGCCGCCCCGGGCGCTCCAACGACTGCACCGTTCTAGAACCCGTTCGCCTCGTTTGACAGGTTCCTATTCGACTCCCTAGACTCAGCGCACGATGATGCATCGCGTCGCTCCACAGCTGAAAGAGCCGCCGCCACCCCAGGAGCCTCAAGGGTTTGATAAGCTGTATCGAGACCATGTCGATTTGATCTACCGCTATGCCTATCGGCTCTGCGGAGAAGCGGAAGCGGCGAAGGATCTGGTGCAGGAAACATTTTTGAATGCCTATCGTGGGCTGAAGGATTTTCGCGGCGAGTCGCAGGCCTCGACTTGGCTTTACACGATCGCCTCCCGCGCCTGCATGCGCATGCGGCGCAAGCGCAAGGGAGAGCCGGAACGCGAACTGTCTCTGGATGAATTCGTGCCGACCTCAGAAGGAGAGTTCCGCCTGCAGATTCCAATGGACGGGCTCACCCCGGAGGAGGCGATGCAGAACAAGGAATTGCGAGAGGCACTCGATCAGGCCATCAACAAACTGCCGAAGAAGTATCGTATGACGCTGGTC
Source organism: uncultured Nitrospira sp. (assembly GCA_946479785.1). The sequence continues at coordinate 3,346 of CAMLHQ010000067.1, read as the reverse complement.
CTGCGCGACATGGAAGGGTTGAGCGCCAAGGAAGTCGGGGCGATCGTCGGCTTGAATGAACGCGCGGTGACATCTCGCCTGCATCGAGCGCGGCTGTTCGTCAGACGGGAACTGAGCGCCCGCGGGATCAGGCAACAAGACCATCACTCTCGACCGAACCGGCAACCAGGAGGGTCCGGCTCATGACCAGGAAGAAATCGGTGGGACACAGCCAATCATCTCCACATCGTCATCAGCCCGGCGAAGGCCGTTGCCTCGATATCCTCAAGCAATTGTCCGCCTACATCGACGACGAGCTGCCCTCCGACATTTGCGCCGAACTCCGCCGCCACCTGGGCGCCTGTCCCAACTGTGAAGTCTTCATCGAGTCGCTCCGCAATACCGTGACGTTGTGTCGCCACCATCAGGCGCCGCCGCTGTCAGCGCACGAACGGGCGAGGCTCCGGCAGGAAGTTCTCCAGGCGTCGAAGGGAGGAGATCAACGGTGAAGCGGCGGGTGGCAATAGGAGCCTTGCTCGGCTGGCTTCTGGGCGTCATCGGATCCTCGCTGGCGACTCCTCTCCCACCGATCGCGCTCGAACAGGGACAAGCTATCTACGAACGACATTGCGCCGGCTGCCACGGCCCGGAAGGTCGGGGCGACGGCATCCAGGCCATCTCCTTGTCGCCGCGACCCGGCAATTTAATTTCCGCCCAGACTTCCGCCAAGTCCGACCAGGACCTCCTCAAAATCATCGCCAATGGTCGGCCTCGCACGGCCATGGCAGGTTGGAACGAACGGTTATCAGACGATGAGCAGCGCGCCGTCCTCGCGTACATTCGCTCGCTTGTGCGATTCACGCGCTCGGCTACACCTCTCCCGCCAGCACCATAAGGGCACATCGACGCTCCAAGCCTCTTTCGAATCGCAAAATCCGCATGGTAGAGTACGAACTTCGTTTCATTTTTTGTGAAGGAGTGAATGTTCATGATCAGTCCGGCTTCTTACTCACGATGCGGTTTGGGATTCCTCGTACTCGCGGCGACTCTCTGTCTGGCCTTTTCAACTGCCAGTGCGGCTCCCCCTCAAAAAAAGTCGAAAGGTCTTGCTCCAAGCGCATCAATCGCCTTGCAGTACGCTGAAGCCATCTCCAAAGGCGACGTCGTTCAGACCGCCAAACTCGATTTCGCCTGCCAATATCGGCTGGTTGCGGCCACACGATCAGGACTGGCCTCTTATCCCGACAAGTCGGACGCATCCTACGAAACCTGTTGGCAAGGGATTAAGGCTTCCCATGAGGCAGCCTTGACCAGAGTCGACGTCGGCATGGACGTGCTCTGGCCCAGCAATGGTGCTCTGCCGTTCTTTCGCGAAGACCTCTCTCGCTACCCGGCTTCTGCCTTTGTGATGGATCTAGTCGGTCTTTCGCCTCCCGGCAGCGGTCTCCACCTCAAGGCGGTGTCCACTAAGACCTTACCGAATGCTTCCTTTCACCTGCGTCCGCATTCACCGTTGGTATCCATCCCGACCACGCTGGTCACGATCACTGTCGCATATCAAGATCCATTGACGGCTCCCATCACCAAAGCCCCGGGCAGCTATAAATGGACGAACACAGTCAAACCGGCTAGACGGGCCGTCAAAAGCCTCAACACGCAATGGGTGGTTCTGTCCGGCTTGAAAAAGCACGGGTTCCCCGGAGATTCGGCTGTGGTGAACCTCTTGATCAATGATGGAGCTCCCGTCGATGGCATCCCACAAGAAATCGTTCCCTTTGTCACCGAATCGAGCAAAGCCGTACCGGACTCGGTCCTCTGGTGGGGACCGGAGGATGCTCCCGGCCTGTTGGTCGCCTCAGCCGCACGCGCCGCAGCGTTTCCCGCTTTGCGCGATCGCGTCGCCCTCTTGAACCGTGTCCTCATCATCGACCCGAATCAAGCTGAGGCGCTGACGGTCCTCACGAGAGACCTCTACGCCGTCATCCTACGCGAGGCCCTCCCTGCGCATAAATTGACTGTCAAGGACCCCGCGCTCGCGATGGCCGTTAACGAGCAGTATTGGAACGTGTATGCCCAGAACGAGCGGTTTGACCTTTCACTGAACATGGAGATGGGAGGATTGGACAAGCCCACGACCGCCGACTACCTCTATCGCCTGCTCCCGGCGCTGCGCACGCTGGCAGAGGTCCGGCCGGAGCAACTCGACAATCGCTTCCGATGGGGCGCGGCGCTCCGATGGAATCTCGATCAAGATCTTTCAATTGAGGTTCACGAGCAACTCGTGAAGGATGTTCCTGACGAGCGTAAAACGGCGAAAGCGGAAGCGCTGTTGCAACTTGCCTGGTCACGCATCAATAAGGTGGCGTGGAACCGCAATCTCGACGATAAAGATGTCCGGGCCGCCTATCAGGACGCCGATCAGGCGCTTACGTTCGCCGAAATCCCGCTCGACAAATTTATCGCCGAATACACCAAAGCGTACAGTCTTCTCTTCACGCCGGACCGGGACAACCATGCTATCCTGGCACGGCTCACCGAAGCGAAACGATGGTTTGCGGAGATCCCGGGGACAAACCAAGAGATATGGGATTTCTTCATCGGAGCGGACTCGCTGAAATCCGTCCTCGATGCCGATCCTATTTTTCAACCGCTCCTGGCCTCAGGAGCCTCCCAAAAAGGATGACGAGCGCCGCTCAGCCATGATCAGGTTGAGCCGAAATCCACGCGATCTCACCTTTCCTCCCGTTGAGCAAGCTTCCTCCGAAGGCTTGCTCGCCATCGGCGGCGATCTGAGGCCGGAACGGCTGCTCGAAGCGTACCGCCACGGCATTTTCCCTTGGTACAACGAGGAGCAGCCGATTTTATGGTGGTCTCCCGATCCACGCACGGTCCTCTTCCCCGAAAAGCTCCACATCTCACGCAGCCTGAAGAGGAGTCTTCGGCCGGGGCTCTTCACGGTGACGTTCGATACGTGCTTTCTTGATGTTGTGCAACACTGCGCGGACCCAAGGCCGCAATATCCGGAAGGCGGCACCTGGATCACACCAGCGATGGTCGAGGCGTATTCGACACTTCACGAGCAGGGCTATGCCCATTCAGTAGAAACCTGGCAGGAGGGTTCGTTAGTAGGTGGTGTATACGGAGTGGCGATCGGTGGAGCGTTCTTCGCGGAATCGATGTTCACGAAGGTGGATGATGCCTCAAAGGTGGCGCTGGTCTCGCTCGTCCGGCAGCTGCAGACATGGGGCTTTCGCATCGTCGACTGCCAGCAATCCTCACCACATGTCATACGTCTCGGCGCAGAAGAAATTCCGCGCGCTGAGTTCGTCGCACATGTCGCGGCAGCAGTGAAGCTGCCCGACCGACG
>CAMLHQ010000066.1 GCA_946479785.1 uncultured Nitrospira sp. | reverse complement strand
GCAAGGAAGTCGATCCCATGCGCTTGCGGCCGCATCCGTATGAGTTCTTCTTGTATTACGACCTCTAGAACTCGACACTGTGCCCTCACACGAGGGTATGGTTGACGAGAAGGGATCGAGCGTGGTAGAAGATCAATCGATGAGCTAGACAAGGCAACGGCGCCTCGTTGATGCTCCAGACATACGGCAACGGACAAAGGCGTCCGTCATTCTTCCAAGGATGGCGGACGCTTTCTTTTTTGAAATAGACAGCAGTGGCGGATCGGTGAAGATCTGCAAGGATGGACAAAGGCGTCCTTCTCTCCCGCGAGAGAGGGACGCCTTTGTACTTCCGGGCGGTGGACCGAAAGGATTGCGACATGACTGCCGTACCTTCTTCCGAACAGTATTTGGGGCAGACGCTCGATCGGACGGTCACCGCTGCTGTCCTTGAGGCGGCCGGACCGACTCGCCGGCAATTGCTCGCCGGACTTGGAGCAGCGACCCTCACCGCTTTGCTGTCCGAGATTGTTCCGCTGGCAAAGCTGAAGGCGTTTGCTGCCGATCCGATTGGCAAACCGGAAAAGACCGATGTGAGTATCGGCTTCATCCCGATTACCTGCGGCACGCCGATCATCATGGCGGAACCGCTCGGATTCTACAAAAAGCACGGACTGAATGCTTCCGTGAAGCGGGCGGCGGGTTGGGCGATGATCCGCGATTGGGCGGTGAACAAAGAAGTCGATGCGGCGCATATGCTCACCCCGATGCCCTTGGCGATCACGCTGGGGGCGGGGTCGATGCCGACACCGATCTACATGCCGGCGGTAGAGAACATCAACGGCCAAGCCATTACGCTGCACATCAAGCATAAGAACGTGAAGACTGCCGCCGAGATGAAAGGGTTCCGATTCTGCGTCCCGTTCGATTACTCCATGCATAATTACCTGCTGCGGTATTTTCTGGCGGAAGGCGGCGTCCATCCCGACAAGGACGTCCAAATACGAGTGGTGCCGCCGCCAGAAATGGTCGCGAATCTCAAGGCCGGAAACGTGGATGGCTACCTGGGTCCGGACCCCTTCAACCAACGGGCGGTCTATGAGAACGTCGGCTTTATCTATAAACTCTCAAAGGATATTTGGGACCGTCATCCCTGCTGTGCCTTTACGGTGACCAAAGAATTCGCAACGACCTATCCCAACACGTTTCTCGCCATGTGGCGAGCGATCGTGGACGCCACGCACTACGCATCCGATCCCGCGCATCGCAAAGAAATTGCCGCGGCGATCGCACCGACCAATTACCTGAACCAACCGGTGATCGTGCTTGAGCAGATCCTGACTGGCACCTATGCCGACGGACTGGGCAATATCAGGAAAGAGCCCAACCGCATCGATTTCGATCCCTATCCTTGGCATTCCATGGCGATCTGGATCATGACGCAAATGAAACGCTGGGGGCACCTCAAGGGTGACGTGAATTACAAGACGGTGGCGGAGCAGGTGTATCGGGCGGCGGACTGCGACCGGATCGCCAAGGAACTCGGTTACCCGACACATCAGTCTACGTCGATGAAACATACCATTATGGGCAGGGAATTTGATCCGAACAACGCGGACGCCTATGCCAAAAGTTTCAAAATTCACAGTATGGCGTGAGATTAATGGAATCGACCAACCGAACCATAGTGTCTGAAGTGGCGCCGCAACGAGCTGACTCATCACTGATGCTCTCCAGTCAAGGGTTCCCGGAGCAGCTGAGGTCGACAGCTGCCAGGTTGTGGCCGCGGAGAGGGCCAAGGAACTCTGCTTCCCCGGTTCTGCGAGGAGGAGCGATGGCCGCTCAGTCGCAAGGGAATCCATGGTTCATTGCAGGCTTCGTGTTGGTGCTGTTTTTGCTGGTCTGGCATGTGTTCACCCTGCGGCCGACGTTCGATTCGAGAGGATTGAACGAGGACCAACTCCAGATGATGGAATTTAACGGCGACATCGTTCGGTTGCCGGACGGAAGTTACGCCTGGAATCCGGAAAAGGAAAAAGTCAAAGGAGTTCCCGGTCCATTGGCTGTGATGGAGAAAGCACGCGAGGAGTTGGCGGAAGCGTTCGTGAAAAAAGGCACCAACGATCACGGCATCGCCTATTTGGTCTTATATACCGTATCCCGATTTGCGGCCGGATTTCTGGCCGCTTCAGTGATCGCGATCATGCTGGGCGTGGTTCTCGGCCTGAACAAAGTGCTGTTCCGCGCGGCCAATCCCTTTATTCAGATCATGAAACCGATCTCTCCTCTGGCCTGGATGCCGCTGCTGCTCTATACGGTCAAAGATCCGAAGTGGACCGCCATCCTCGTCGTGTTCATGGCGGCGATATGGCCGACCTTGGCGACCACGGCGTTCGGAGTCAGTTCTTTGAAGAAAGAATATCTCCACGTCGCGGCAATTCTGCAACTCTCGTGGTTCAAGCGGTTGTTCAAGGTGATTCTGCCGGGAGCCGCCCCGACCATCGTGAACGGATTGCGCATTTCATTCGGCAGCGCCCTGGTGGCCGTCGTGCCGGCGGAGATGCTGCTCGGTGAACTGGGCGTCGGCTACTTGAGTTGGATCGAATGGAATAATCTTGATATCGCGGGTGTTATCTTCGCCATCCTGGTCGTGGGGGTGGTGGGTGTGATTCTCGATTCCGGCTTCAACAAGCTGGCCGGTCTGGTCACCTATCAGGAGTGATCCATGTCCTTTCTGCAAATCGACCATGTGACGAAATATTTTCCGAATCCATCAGGGGAAGGGCATGTCTGTATCTTCAGAGATGCCACGATCAAGATCGAGAAGGGCGAGTTCGTCACGTGCATCGGACATTCAGGCTGCGGTAAGAGCACCCTCCTGAACATTATTGCCGGCCTGGAAACGCCGACTGAGGGAGGCATCATTCTCAACGGTCGCGAGGCAAGCGGACCTGGTCTGGACCGCATGGTTGTCTTCCAGAACTTCGCGCTGATGCCTTGGATGACGGTGTTTGAGAACATCGCCGTGGCGGTCCGTTCCGCGTATCCAGACTGGGGTCGCGAACAAGTAATAGCGCATGTCAACAAATACATCGCCCTGGTCGGGCTCAAAGGAGCGGAGGACAAGCGGCCGATCGCCTTATCGGGAGGCATGAAGCAGCGCGTGGGCCTCGCTCGGGCGTTTGCCATCGAGCCCAAAGTCCTGCTGCTGGACGAGCCGTTCGCGCAGATCGATGCGTTAACGCGAGGCGTAATTCAGGAAGAACTGATACAAATGTGGAACACCTCGCGCAATACGGTGTTCATGGTCACCCATGATGTGGACGAGGCGATTCTCTTGTCCGACCGCATTCTTCTGATGACGAACGGGCCGGAGGCGCGGATTGCCGAGACGGTGCACGTGTCGGTTCCACGGCCGAGATCGAGGGAAACGATCATCGAACATCCGCATTACTACAAGATCAGAAACCACATTATCCACTTCCTTGTTCGCCACGCGAAGCATGGAGGCAGCGATGGAACGTCGGCGGGCCCATCGAACGGGAATCCGGTCCTCGTCGATTTCGAACGGGACTCGCTCGTGGCGCATTGAGCAGGACGCGCAGAGGCCGGAATGCATAAGGGAGAGCTGTGGGAATGGAGGACAGAATGGAAAAAGACGCGGTGCGGAAAGCGATCAAAGCGAAGCGGGTAGCAAAAAAGGTGACGATCGCCGAAGTGGCCAAAGCGGTTGGAAGGAATCCCACCTTCGTGGCCGCGGTCCTTCAAGGCAATCACAAATTGCCGGCCGAAGAGGCCAAAAAAGTCGGCGACTTGCTTGGCTTGGATGCGGAGCTCACGGCGTCTTTGAGCAAGTTTCCGGTTCGCACCGATTTCCCGAATACGGCCGATCCGTTCAAATATCGGTTGATGGAAATCATCGGCGTCTATGGCGACTCGATGCGCGAGCAGGCCAATGAAATGTTCGGCGACGGGATCATGAGCGCGATCGATTTCACGCTGGACATGGAAAAGGTGACAGGCAGCCAAGGCGAAGCCCGCTGCAAGATTACGTTGAACGGCAAATGGCTGGAGTACAAGACGTTTTAGCAGCCGGATGGTAGAACCCGGAACACATCAGAGTTGGGACAACGACGTCTTCGGCTCTGACGACACAATTGAAGAACTGAATGGACAATGGCGTCCGTCATTCTCGTTGAGTGGCGGACGCTTTTCATGTGATGAGGGGTAGCGTGTACAAGATGACTCGACCAAGCATCCTCGTTCTTGCCAACCTATTGTTGACCGGGAGCCCTAGCTGGGCCCAATCGGTGACCGGGCAGTCCGCCGCAATCAACGGCGCGGATACGGCCTGGGTCCTGCTGTCGTCGGCTCTGGTCCTGGCGATGCTGGTGCCCGGGTTGGCGCTGTTCTATGGCGGTCTGGTCCGCAGTAAGAACGTGTTGGGCACGATCATGCAGAGCTTCGCCATTCTGTGTCTCGTCAGTGTGCTCTGGATGCTAGTGGGCTACAGCCTCTCATTTGGCCCCGATGTGAAAGGCGTCATCGGCAGTCTCGAATGGGCGGGGCTGATGGGCGTCGGGTTGGCGCCCCATACGACGTATGGGACGACGATTCCGCATCAAGCCTTCATGATTTTCCAAATGATGTTTGCGGCGATCACGCCGGCACTCATCACAGGCGCCTTTGCCGAGCGGATGAAATTCAGCGCGCTGCTCTTGTTCTCCGGCTTATGGTCGTTGTTCGTGTATGCGCCGGTGGCCCACTGGATATGGGGCGGAGGATGGCTCGCGCAATGGGGTGTGCTCGATTTCGCAGGCGGCGCAGTGGTCCATATGAGTTCCGGCATCGGCGCGTTGGTCTGCGTCATCGTCATGGGTGCGCGGCAAGGATACGGGACGGACTATTTGGCGCCGCATAACCTGCCGATGGTGTTGCTTGGAACCGGCCTGCTCTGGGTCGGGTGGTTTGGGTTTAATGCGGGTAGTGCGCTTGGTCCGAACGAAATCGCCGTCGTCGCGTTTCTGGCCACCCACACGGCGGCTGTGGCTGGAGGATTGGCCTGGATGGCGATCGAATGGGCGCACCGTGGCGCACCGACCATATTGGGAATTGCGAGCGGAGCCATTGCGGGCCTTGCGATGGTCACGCCAGGTGCCGGCTATGTGGGACCGTTGGCGGCTTTTGTGATGGGGCTCATAGCCGGAAGCTTGTCCTATCTGGTGATTATCAAGAAGGGAAAATTCGGGTACGACGACTCTCTGGACGTCGTCGGCATCCATGGGGTAGCAGGTGTCGCGGGGATGACCCTCACCGGCATATTGGCATCGAAGGCCGTCAATCCGGCGGGAGCTGATGGGCTCCTGGCGGGCAACGCGGGATTCTTCGGCGTACAAGTATTGGCGGTGGTCGCTGTGGCGCTCTTCAGCGCCGCGGTCACGTACGGGATTCTTCTGCTCGTCGATCGGGTGACCGGTTTGCGGGTCACGCGTGAAGAGGAACGGGCGGGGCTGGATATCAGTCAGCACAACGAGCGCGCCTATAGCTAATGCTGAAAAAGTGGCAGGTATCCTCGTCGTCCTCTTGCTCGCCCAACGCGCACGATAAGGCTGTGCTCGCTTGGGCCAATGGCGCGTGTCGGCGCGCCAAGGGTGGGTGGGTGAGAAGCACGCGCAGTTGAGGATCGGCGAGGCCACCTGCTGAAGAGAAGTGTGGAAGGCTGAAGATCGCCTGACGATGTAGTCGGGCGAGAAGAAAGATTCTGGCAAAGGCGCCAGAACTGGAAGAGCGGGCAGTGACGCCCGACGATTCGGTTCTGGCGCCTTGTGTTTTTTTGAGAAGGACTCAGAGAAGGAGGTCGATCATGACAATTTGCATGGAGCAAGAGATGAAGCAAATGGCCGATGAAGCTCTGGTGCTGGATCTTCTGGGGAGAGAACGGTCCGCGACCATCGAGGACTTGATGTCCCTGGCCGGCATGAGTTGGGAACAGATGTTCGGCCTGATCGACAGGCTCAGCCGGTCCGGTTCTGTCCGCCTGACCCGTGTGGGAACGGACTATTACGTCGAACAAATGGGAAGAGCATGAGTCAGGTTGAAATATGATTCGATATACAGGTTGCCGGGTATCGCTCAACGGCGGTGTACGATGACGCAGGGAGTCGATCCAAGTCTCTGGTTGTTCGTGTCGACGATCTTCCTGATGGTGACCATTGTCGGCGTCGCCCTGTTTTATGGCGGGATGGTGCGAAGCAAGAACGCGCTCAACACGATGGGGATGCTGTTCGCAGCCGTGCTCGTGGTATCGGTCGAATGGCTGTTCCTCGGGGAGACCTTGGTATACGGGCAAGGAGGGTCTGAAGAAAGCGGACTCAGCGCGGGCGCTCGATCGCTGCTGCCGCTGTATCATGCCATGACGGCTTCGCTGGCGCTGGGATTGGTGGCCGGCGGAATCGTCGAGCGAGTCCGGTTCCCATTTTTTCTGGCGTTCGGGCTGCTCTGGACCATGCTCGTCTATGCCCCTCTCGCAATATGGTTGTGGGCAGGGGGATGGCTCGCGAAGCTTGGATGCCTGGATTTTTCAGGAGGGGCTGTCGTGCACATCAGTGCCGGGGTGGCAGCACTGGTCGCGGCGATCGTGATAGGGCCTCGCAGAGGGTATGGTCAGACGGAGATGATGCCCCACCATTTGCCGTTCTCGTTCCTGGGCGTGGGATTCATGTGGGTCGGCTGGTTTGGCTTCTCCTCGGCAGCAGGCCGGGCTTCGATGACCGTCGTCACGAATGCCTGCGTGGCGATCCAGATGGCCTGTGTCGCCGCCGCGCTCTCTTGGATGGCTGTCGAGTGGGTGCAGCGGGACAAGCCTACGGCGCTGGGCATGGCCAGCGGAGCTGTCGCCGGATTGGTGGCCATTACGCCGGCAGCAGGCTACGTCGGTCCCTTTTCGGCCTTGGTGATCGGGATTGGCGCCGGCGGGCTCTGTTATATGGTCGTGAACTACGTGAAATTGATTCTCGGCTATGACGACGCCCTCGACGTATTCGGCATGCATGGCGTCGGAGGAATGTGGGGCATGATCGCCACGGGGCTCTTTGCCTCGACCCAGATCAATCCGGATGGAAGCGACGGATTGTTTTACGGCTATCCGTATCAGTTCTTTGCGCAAGTCGTAGCGGCAGTCGCAGTTGCGGCATTCGCGGCAGCGATGAGCTTTCTGGTGTTGAAGGGACTTGCATTGGTGATGTCAGCGCGCGTCGATGAGGATGCCGAATCCATGGGACTGGATCTGGCCCAACACGGAGAGAAAGGGTATTCGTAACGATGGCGATCATTCATGACGATGTGGGGCGACGGCGATTTTTGAGCCAGGCGGTGATGGGTTTTGGCCTGTTGTTCGGAGTGGGCCTACTCGGCCTTCGGTTCGTTCAGTTTCTGGTGCCGAATCAGAAACCGAAACGATACGAGCCGGTGCTCCTTGGGCCGGAATCGAACATTCCGGCCAATGAGGCCCTGGCTATGGACCTCAGCGGACAAAAGATCCTTGTCTTAAAGACCGAGGAAGGGGTCGTGGCCTTTTCGAGACGTTGCACCGATCTGGGGTGCCTCGTGTCATGGGACAAACAACGGGAGCAGTTTATTTGTCCTTGCCACCAAGGAGCCTATGACAAGACGGGACTCAACATCGCCGGGCCCCCGCCGAGGCCATTGGATCGATTCGAGGTCGTCAGACGCGGGGAGCAGCTGTATGTGAACATCGCGAGCACGTAGCGAACAAAAGGCGGCATCGATGGCAACCGACGCGACACAGACTGAAGAAGCAGGAAAAGAAAAGAGCTGGATCGATTACATCCAGAAGGATCTGCCCGAGCACCTCGATTGGTGGCCGTACACGCTGGGGGCGATTCCCTTGACTCTATTGGGTATTCTGGTGGTCACCGGCCTTCTATTGACGTTCTACTACGTGCCTTCTCCCGGCAAGGCGTATGAAAGTGTCGAATACATCACCCGCGAGGTGTATCTCGGCTGGTTCGTGCGGGGGCTCCATAAGTTCTCCGTCGATCTCATGATCCTGTTTCTCTTGTTTCATGTCATTCGAGTCTTCATCACTCGCGCCTATCGGTCTGCGGGGGAGCTGAAGTGGGTGACCGGCGCGGTTGTCTTGTTCGTGACGCTGGGGATGGGCTTCACGGGCTATTCGTTGATTTTCGACAACGTGTCCTACTGGGGCATGACGGTGGTGACCAACATGATCGGAGCCTTGCCGATCGTGGGCACGCCGCTTCTGTACCTGCTGCGCGGCGGCGAAGAAGTATCGGACATCACGCTGTTGAGACTGTACGACTTGCATACCAAGCTATTGCCGGTCTTGCTCGTGCTGCTTGTGGGCATTCATGTGATCACCGTTCGACTCATCGGCTTCGCGGACGTGGAGGGCAGCCGCCGATTTCATGCGTTTTACCCTGTCCACACGATGATGATGGGAGCGGTTGCGGCTGGGTTGCTGTTGTTGATCGTTGATTTAGTCATGATCTTTCCGCCGACGCTTGGCCCGCCGGCCAACCTGCAGGAAGTGGCGGCCGACGTGTCGCCGCCGTGGTATTTCTCGGCGCCATATATGCTGATCTTTCTGCTGCCGGGCCCGGTGGCGCTGTGGAGTCTGCTCGGTGCCGCCGGTCTGTTCGTCATCTATCCCTACATGGATCGAGAATTGTCGCGACGCGGTGTGCCGATGGGAATGGTCAACGCCGTGGTGGGCGCGATCGCCGTGGCGGCGATGGTGTTTCTGATGTATCTGGACCAGCGGATGTAGTGCACGCGTGGCGCAAGAGGCGAGAGTATTCTGTAAGGAGGAATGATGGACGAGCCCAATACAGAACGATCAGGCCATGAGCACGACCCTGTTCATTCGAGCAACGGCAAATTGAACTTCACCCGTTACATGATCGGCGGCTTGTGTCTCATCTTATTCCTGGCTCTGACGGGCGTGGGATATATCCAGATCGAGGAGCGTCGTGAGGGAGGAATGCGACCATTTATCTCCGGAGAGAATAAGCGATGCATCGATTGCCATATGGCCAAGGACGTGGCGGTCGGCGGGATCAACGATTGGAAAGTCAGCCGACATGCGCCGAAGGGGATCGGCTGCGTGGAGTGCCATCGCGCTGAGAAGGCCGATGTGGACGCCTATGACCATGAAGGGTTTCTCATCTCTACGCTGGTGACGCCGAAGGATTGCATGCGGTGTCACGACAAGGAAGCGCAGGAGTTCGAAAAATCGCATCATGCGAAGGCGGCCCAATTTACCGGTTCCCTCGACAATTTTCTCGGCAACGTGGTCGAAGGACCCGAGATCGTCACCACCGGATGTGCCGGATGCCATGGGAGTGTGGTGAAGGTGATGGAAAAAGGGAAGCTGCATCCGGCGACCTGGCCGAATTCCGGCATCGGCCGGGTAAATCCCGATGGATCCAAGGGCACCTGCTCGGCCTGTCACGCGCGGCACAGTTTCTCTGTCGCTCAAGCCAGGCAGCCGGAAAGCTGCGGCCGTTGCCATATGGGGCCCGATCATCCCCAGATCGAGGCCTATTACGAGAGCAAACACGGCGTCATGTTCGAGGCTAACAAAGAGAAAATGAAGCTCGCGAATCCGTCGGAGAAGTGGCATCCCGGAAAAGATTATCTCTATCCGACCTGTGCGACCTGCCACATGAGTGCGACCGGTACGCAAGAGGTGACGCACGATGTCGGAGATCGTATCAGTTGGACCCTCCGTCCGGTGATCTCCACGCGGCTGGAGAATTACGAAGACCGGCGGAAAGCCATGAGACAGGTCTGTTCCTCCTGTCACAGCGAGCAGATTGTGGAGCGGTTCTTCACATCGATGGACCAAGGCATCAACTTGTACAACGACAAATTCGGCAAGCCGGCCAAAGGGGCGATGGACAAGCTGCTGGCGATGAAGAAGATCACGCCGACGCCGTACGATGAAAAAATCGAATGGGTCTTCTACGAGCTCTGGCACCATGAGGGGAGGCGGGCCCGGCACGGTTTGTCGAAGATGGCGCCGGATTATGTGCATTGGCAGGGCTTCTACGAGGTCGCTAAGAGTTTCTATACCAAGTTCTTGCCGCTCGTGCGCGAGTTGTCACCGGAGGTCGCCGAAGAGATGCTTCGCAGTGAGAGCCATAAGTGGATCGAAAAGGGTATGACGAAGGAGGAAATCGCCCAGATGTTGGAATTCTACAATAAGGAAATGCAAGGCAAACGGGGAGGAGGTTGAAGAGCCCCCAGCCTAAAATGCCCTCTTTGCTCACGCACCGCGCACGCAAGACCCAAAATGGGTTTTGTCCTGTCGCCAAAATCAATAAAACGGCTCCGGGTCGAACAAGTTGTGTTTGCCGGTGCTCGTTGGGAAAAGGGCGCGTCTCGGCGCGGCCAGGGTTGGGTGGGTGAGAATGACGCGCGCAGTTGAGGGCACTTTTCGGCTACGCCGGGGTCCGGTTGTGATAAGGGGAGGCATGGTGCTTGTCGCTGGCTCGTTCGGTCGCCCCTTGAGTGAGCGCTGTCGCTTGCGCTATTCTCCTCCCGCACCTCAGGAGGGACGCAATGCCGAAACGAGTTCGTACTGGATTGACGCGCTCCGACATTCTCCACCGCTACGTTGAGCGGTTCAAACAACAATTGATCAAGATGCGGCCGTTTCTCTCCCGCAAGCGAAGCGTGACCTCCATCGATGACTTCGACGAGTCGGCGGAAGAATTGATCAGCCAGGTGTTCGGGGCCGCCTCGGATGAAGCCGAGGCCTATTTCTATGCCAAGACCGGCGAGTCGGCCTCGCTGCCGGAAGAGGCCCAGGAAAACGGAACGCACGACATAGAGCGTGAAAGTCTCCAGCAACGCCGGCAAGTGTTAGAAAGTTGCTTGGCGGACCTGGAGATGCGTCGACTGGTGCAGGCGGCAAAACGGGGCAATGGGAAGGGGATTCCGCAGGCGAAAGTCGAAGACTACATGTCGCACGACGTGCGCAGTATTCACCGGGCAGCAACCATTAAGGAAGCGGGGCTGCTCTTTCAAAAATACAAAGTCGGATCGCTGATCGTAGACGATGGCTCCCGCTATATCGGGATCGTCACGGATTCCGATCTCAGCCGAAAAGCCGTGGCCAAAGGCCTTGATCCCAATACCACGACCGTCACGGCCTGCATGAGCAAATCGCTCGTCACTATCGAAGAAGACGAACTGTTGTCCGAGGCGATGGGCCTCATGAAGAAGCAAGGTATCCGGCACCTCCCCGTCACCGCGGACGGCACTATCATCGGCGTGCTTTCCATGGCCGATCTTCTCCGTGCATTCACGGAGCGGAAGCCATGAAAAATGATGACAGGCATTCCCGCTTCCGCGAGTGGTGATACTGTACGGTGGCGTTGCCGCTCGGCTTCGCAACGTGTTCCGTCCTAGGCCCCCCTATATTAATTGCGTAAACGTCGACGCTTCATTCGAGCATGCGCTTTCTTTGCCGTTATAGGCACTGACAGCAAAAAAATAGGTCGTGTTCGGACTCAGACCCGTCAAAGTAGCCATAGGTGATGATTTATTGGTCAGAGAAGCGAGACTGTAGAAGCTACTCTGCGTATATGTGCACGATCCAGCCGAATTCGCTGATTGCGTCCCGAAATGGACGTAGTATCCCGTTAGACTGGAGTCTTGGACTGGATCCCACGTCAATATGACAGCGGCAGTGGAAGATCCGGACGTCGATGTCGAAATGGTCAAGTCCACCGGAATGGATTGCGTTGTGTTGGTTGCGCCAGTTGCTGAGACGGTGATGGTTGTCGAATACATTCCTGCTGCGAGCCCTGAAATGTTTGCGGTGGCGGTAAACGAGGCCGGGGCGGTACCTGAAGTAGAGGAGAGCGAGAGCCACGCTGCAGTCGTGCTCACGCTCCAGTCCAATGTACCGGTCCCTGAGTTGGAGATGGCCACGGCCTGCGGTGCCGGGTCGCTGCCGCCTTGTGTGGCTGAAAACGCAATACCGGTCGGACTCAGGCCGATCGTAGAACCTTTATTCAAACCGTATCCATGGCCATTTCCAGGGTTCGCAATGCCCGCTCCATTCGCCGAATCCACTCCATCACTGCAGCCCGTGATCAGCGGGAGACAGAGGAGCATAAGTCCTAACACTATCGAGCTAAAAAGAAGCGATTCACGTGCAGTAGTTCCAATCGCTTTCTGAAGACGCACCAAGAGCGTGGTCAAAGCCATAGTCCTCAAGCTCCGTTATTGGTTGATCAGGATTCGGTCTACACTGGGACGTTGAAGAACTCCCAGGCCGAAACAACAACGGCGATGAGCAAATGATGTGCCAACGCGAATAGATAAATTAAGTGTTATTACGTCAGGAGGTTCCGCAAAAATTTACAAATGAACTCGGTGGTGAATGTGAAGAAGTGTAGGATGATCTGCTTGTTGTCGCGATAGCCGAGAGTAGGCTCAAACCTTCACTTTACGCCCGTTGTGGTGATACAAGCCGCGCCGCGAAACGATTCCTGACACCGTTTTCTTCCGCATCCAATCACTCCTTCGCTAAAAAATATCCCCGTTTGACGGCGAGGATCAGCTACACTGCAAACCATGCCACCGGCCATGCTGCTCAGCTGCGAGTCCCTCACCAAGAGTTACGGGGTGAAGCCCCTCTTCGCGGACCTGTCGCTCGGGCTCGCAGAAGGCGATCATGTGGGACTGATCGGCCCCAACGGATCCGGCAAATCCACGTTGCTCAAGATCCTGGCCGGGCTTGAGGAGCCGGATCGCGGCACACGGTCGCTGCGGCGGCAAGTCCGCATCGGCTATGTCCCGCAGGAGCCGTCGTTCGAGGAGCAACACACGATCGAAGAGTCCCTCATCCAGGTTCTACTCGACGAAGGATTAGACCCCCACGAGCACGGCAGTCGAATCGCCAGGGCCCTCAGTCTCGGACGTTTTTCGCAGCCCGAGCAATCAATCGCCACACTGTCTGGAGGATGGAAGAAACGTCTGGCGATCGCACGGTCGTTGATGATGGAGCCGGACGTGTTGCTCATGGACGAACCCACCAACCATCTGGACGTCGAAGGCATCCTCTGGCTGGAAAGCCTGTTGCAGGCCGAACCCCATGCCTTTCTCGTCGTCAGTCATGACCGACGATTTCTGGAATCAGTAGCGTCCCGCATCTGGGAATTGAACCGCTGCTATCCCAACGGCGTATTTCAGGTGAACGGCCGGTACAGCGATTTTCTTGAGCAGCGGGAGGCAGCCCTGCAGGCGCAGGCGGATTATCAAGCTTCGCTCGCCAATCGCGTGCGGCGCGAAGTGGAATGGCTCCGGCGCGGCCCCAAGGCCCGAACGACGAAAGCCAAGGCGCGCGTGGATGCGGCCGGGCGGCTGATCGATGAATTGCAGGACATCGACTCGCGTCAGAAGCAGGCTGCGGCCTCGATCGATTTCACGGCGTCGGGCAGGAAATCCAAACAACTTCTCGTGGCGACCGGGCTCGGCAAGTCTCTGGGCGGGCGGCCGATCGTCGCAGATCTCGATATGCAGCTCGGTCCAGGCGAACGAGTCGGCTTATTGGGTCCCAACGGCAGCGGAAAGACCACCTTGCTGAAGTTGCTGGCCGGAACCCTGAAGCCAGATACTGGAACAATAGTCCATGCCGACCGACTGCGTATCGTCACCTTTGAACAGCACCGCGAATCACTGGACCAGCAATCTACGCTGCGGCGCGCTCTCGCTCCGTCCGGCGGCGATGCCGTCGTGTATCAGGAGCGGTCCGTCCATCTCATCTCCTGGGCCAAACGATTTCTCTTCAGGCCGGAGCAGCTGGACCTGCCGGTGTCGCGCCTGTCCGGCGGAGAACAGGCCCGGCTGTTGATCGCACAGCTGATGCTCCAGCCGGCCGACCTGTTGATTCTGGATGAGCCGACGAACGATCTGGATATTCCGACCCTCGATGTGTTGGAAGACAGCCTCCTGGAATTTGCCGGCGCCCTTGTCCTGGTCACGCACGACCGGTGGCTACTGGACCGCGTCTCCACGCGCCTGCTCGCGTTGGACGGCACGGGCCGCGCTGAATGGTTCGCCGACTATGCCCAATGGGAAGCCATGCAGGCGCGCAAGGCCGGCGAGGGGAGGCGGGCACCGGTCACCGACGGCAGCACGGCGACCGTTCCTTCCAAACGAAAAGGATTGTCTTACCGGGAGCGACAGGAGTGGGAAACCATCGAGCAGAAGATACTGAAGGCCGAAGAGGTCATGGCTGCCTGCCAAGCGGCGGCCCACGATCCTGCCATTGCCTCGTCGGCGGAAGCGCTTCAGGAACGATATGCCGCCCTCCATACGGCGCAGGCCGAGGTCGAACGCCTTTACGGCCGCTGGACGGAACTGGAAGACAAACGCGCCCAGGCGGAGACTCGCGAGCAATCTAGCACGAGATAGCGCGGGCTTATTCGCCATGCCACCGGCAGGGCTGGAAGAGTCGGAGTGAGGTTACAAAATAAGCGCACTCAGAATACCGCTTGACGAAGCTGCTTCTCTGCGCATAGCATTGAAGAAGGGCGTTCCAGCCCCGCTGACTGCCCCATCCCTCGCGTGTCCTGGTCGTTCCGCGCGCGACCGATTCTCCAGTCTCCGCCGCTCCAACGCCAAGACCAAACTGTATTAGCTCGTCACGAGGCACCCATGAGTCCAAGGATGTATGTGGGGGCCTGCCAAGTCCCGCGACCGACAAGCGGTTGCGTCCGCTCTCGACGTGTTCTCCGCGCCTGGCACCTCTGCATTATGAAGCGGATCAGTCTATCTCAGGAGCCGGCAATCTGGAAGCTCAGGCCTTTGGTCTGAGGAAGAGAAGAAAGGAGGATCGCTATGCGTCCCATTCTTGTCAGCACCGTTGTGGTGGTGGGCCTGGTGTGGTGTGGGAGCCCAACGTTTGCCCGGGAGACCGGCCAAGGTCATGAGCCCCCCATGCACAAGCACCTCGCGACCACGGTCGAGAAGATCCGATCGGGGTTAGTGTTTTTTAAACCGACGGCTGGTTTGCAGCATCGTGCGGTCAGCGTCCACAAGGCTGAGCGCATGGGGCTCAACGAGGCAAAGGAGGGTGATGAAGTTGTGTTGGTCATAGATGAGAGTAACCTCCTGATCGATTTGCACAGGAAAGGTGTTCAGCCTGCAGGACATCGCCTCATCGGTGGCAAGCTGACCTATGCGGACCCGCTCTGGGAAGTCATCGAGATCACCAATGCTGAAGGGAAGCAGACTTTTGCGATGGATGAGGCTTCAGGCAGCAAGCTTTCCATGCTGAAGGAAGGCAACCGGGTTGTGGCGGAGTTGAACGAGGACAACGAGATCGTCGATATCTACCCGACTCACTGAAGGCATTCTGCTTCGAACCAGCCCCCGGTGTAGAGGCACCGGGGGCTGTTCACCGCTTGGTCAACTCGCTTCGCTGTGGCGAGAAGGCAGCACTGTTCGTTCAATCACCGACGTTCCTTCTGTTCCTTTTTCATGTTCGGCTCCTGGACTTTGGGCGTCGAACCTGCGCCACTCTTTTCCCGGAGCTCTTGTTCGTTTGGATTCTCCGACAAACTCTGCATCACGTGGGTATCGTCGAAGGCCGCCGCTTCCATGAGGGCGTCGTTCCCCATGGCGTTGCTCTGGCCCGGATCATTCGCAAGCGGCTGACCCTTCACCGGATCCACGGCTTTGTCCATCGGATAGCCTGGATGTTTGGGCAGCGTCGCCGGATTGGCCGAGGCCGACAGGCTCGTGAAAAAGACGACGACCAGTATGGTCAACAGGACGAGAGAGGTTTTCATGGTGTGACCTCCTTTGTAAGGGGGGAGAAACAGCAACGCCCTCACCGGCATGAATCCGTCGAAGGCGCAAGGGAGTGGACAAGCGGGGAGAATGCGGAACATGAACGATGTGGAACTCCTCACCCCGGTTTCATGTAACACCTCCAGGATAATGTTTTAGTCTGCGTCCCGCTTGGTGGCAGAGTCAAGTCGTCCAGAATCGGCGCGGGCGGCGGCAGAGAATAGATTCAATGATGAATGGACAGAAACACATAGGAGGGGTGCTCACCAGACGAGACTGCCCGTGATGATGCATCGTCGCCGGTGACAAATGGTAGCTAAGGGCTCCTCATTAGAGGTAGGTGTTCATCCATGAGAACCAGGGTTTCGCCCTGTAGGTTTCACGGGCATCATTGAGCATCGTAGAGGTGCAAGCATGGTCCGAACATGCGTACGTTGTATGTACCCCCAATCCTCTTCTTATTCTTTTCTGCACTGGCGGGGTGCGGCAGCAGTGATCAGCCGACACCAGCCACCCTCCCGCCGGCTGTTCCTTCCAATAACCTAAAGTATCAGACGATCGCGCAAAATCTCTCTGCTCCGCTGTATTTGTCCGCGCCGACCGGTGATGTGAGCCGGGTCTTCGTCGTTGAACAGGGCGGCGTAATCCGACTCATCGACATTCCGTCGGGGAACGTCCACGCAAGTCCGTTCCTCGATATCGCGAACCTTGTCGCAAGCGGCGGTGAACGAGGGTTGCTCGGTCTCGCCTTTGACCCAAGTTTTGACGTCAATGGACGTTTTTATGTGTTTTATACCAATGGTGCCGGTGATATTGTCATTGCCCGGTATGTGCGGAGCGCACTCAACGGCGACATCGCCGATCCAGGGTCCGGTGTCACGTTATTGACGATTTCCCACTCGACCTTCGCGAATCACAACGGCGGGATGCTGGCGTTCGGACCAGACCGGTGTCTCTATGCCGGTGTGGGAGACGGCGGCAGTGAAGGAGATCCCGATAACCGCGCACAAGATCTGACCCAATTGCTCGGCAAAATCTTACGGCTCGATCCGGAGACCGGACGCGCCTGTGGGAACGGAGTCTCCAATCCCTTTGCTGTCGGCAGCCAACGTTCGGAGGTCTGGAGTTTCGGCCTCAGAAACCCCTTTCGCTTTTCCTTCGACCGTTTGACGGGAGATCTCTACATCGGTGATGTGGGCCAAGATGCACGAGAGGAACTCGACGTGTCGCGTGCGCCTAGCGCGGGACGAGGGCTCAATTTCGGCTGGCGATTGATGGAAGGTTTTGCCTGTTTCAATCCCTCCACGAACTGCGATTCGGGAGGACTCACGCTTCCCGTGCTGGATTATCCTCATGCCCAGGGAGCGTGCTCCGTCATCGGAGGGTTCGTGTATCGTGGAGCGATTGCCAGCCTTAAAGGGACCTACTTCTATGGGGACTTTTGCGCGGGTTTTGTCCGCAGCTTCCGCTTCAACGGGCAGGTCACGGAGCCAACGGAATGGTCGCTCCTCAACGCCGGTCCCAACAGCATCACCAGCTTTGGGGAGGACGCCCAAGGCGAACTGTACGTGACCATTCAGAGCGGCATCGTCTTCAAAATAGTGACGAACTGATTCTTAAGAGACTCCCCACCCTCTGCATTGTTCGCCCTCACCATGAGGGTTTGAGCGGCGTTGGGCTCACCTTGGCAGGCTAGAAATCAAACACCGGCAAGGACGCTGCGCGCCCGAAATAGAACATATTTTAGCTATGGACGGGCCGTTCGCGACCCGGCTTTTGCCCCCTGTTCGAGGGATAGACGCGAGGCAGACTGGTTACATAGACTGCCGCGAGGTCATACTCAGTCTATCGGCTCAAAGCCGCGCCTGTGGCTCGATTGGAGGACGTGCCTCTTGCGTTGTCAATCACCCATTTGCTTGAAGAGTATTTCACGCCTCTACGGACCAGGCCTTGTCTCGGCATTGGTTCTGTTCGCCATGGCCTGTAGTAGTGAGAACAATACTAACAATTCAGGATCCAATCAGACTCCTTCCTTTAATAATACGGTCTTGAGCATTTCGCTCGCCGCTGATGGAAG
>CAMLHQ010000065.1 GCA_946479785.1 uncultured Nitrospira sp. | reverse complement strand
CTATGAAAATCGCCACTTACAAAGTAAATTCGTTGCGCAAACGCCTGCCAATCTTGCTGAATTGGTTGGACAAGCAAAAGCCCGATGTGCTCTGTCTGCAGGAAACGAAAGTTCAGGACAGCGAGTTTCCCCTCCTGGCGCTCGTTCCATCCGGCTATGAAATTACATTTCGGGGGATGAAGTCTTATAACGGCGTGGCGGTTCTGAGCCGGAAGAAACCTGGGCTGGTGCGGGCAGGTTTGGACGATGGCGGGGAACCTGACGAACCGAGGCTCTTGCACGTCGAAATCGACGGTATCCCTATCATTAACACGTATATCCCCCAGGGATTCGAGATCGATTCGCCCAAGTATGCGTACAAGCTCGAATGGTTCAAGCGACTGCGGAAATACTTCGAGAAGTATCTGTCATCGGACAAGCCGGCGATCTGGTGCGGTGATATGAATGTGGCGCCCAGACCAATGGACGTTCATAGCCCAGAGAAACACCTCACGCATGTCTGCTATCACGAAGATGCGCGGAAGGCGTACGAAACGACCGTAGCGTGGGGATTTCGAGACGTGTTTGTGAAGCTGTATCCGGATCGACAGCAGTATACGTTTTGGGATTATCGGGCACCGAGTTCCCTGGAAAGCAACAAAGGCTGGCGCATCGACCATATATTGGCGACAGCTCCGCTGGCTGAGAAATGCATCAAGGCGGATGTCGATCTTGAACCTCGCCGGGCCGTGGACCCGTCTGACCACACCTTTCTCTGGGCGGAGTTCGCATTGTAGTGATTCATCACATCACATCCAGATCTGAAAGAGAAACGGCCGGCATGCCGTGAAGAGAAGAACGCCGGCGGGTTAAGGACTCGTAAAATTTTTAGCGGTGTTCAGGACAGAAGCAGATGTCGGGCCGCAACGAGCGAAAATTGACTGCACGTACTTACTGACTCAGGCGTTTGTTTCCGGTTCAGCTGCGAGCGCGACATCTACACCGGTCCTTTTCGGCCGAGCGCAAGTCGATCGGCCCGGCCGAATTGGAGTGAGCTTCCCACGGCCTTATGCGGCGTGGAGCGTCGTCTGTGTTGCGCGCGCACGTGTGAGCCGGTTTCGTTCGATCAAGGGGTCCAGTACCAGGCCGCAATTGACGCATCGCATCACGGCCGACTCCGGCAAGTAGTCCGGTCGCCATTCTTCAACCATCAAGCCTTTGCATTTTTTGCAAGTCATCTGTCAGACCTCCTGTTGATGTGTCCTGTTTCGAGCCGGAATGTAACAGCGAAAGATTAACGGGGAGTTAACGGGCCGTTAAAAGTCTCTAATGTAAATCACGGAGAGACAAATACTACAACAATCGAAACTGCTCGCTGAAGGTGCTTTGATTAAGTGGGGGCGGACGTCTTCAAATCTCGCTGAACTTATACCTTTCTGAGCGGGTGAGGTTGGTCCTGCCTTTGCTAAGCTAATGACTATACAGCCAATATTCTGATTTCTCGCCTTAAAAATGAGGCGATTGTGGACAGCCTTATTACACGGCTGTGGCATTTCGGGGCAGATACGATTAACCTTATTATATTGTGAGAAGCTAGCCTTGAGACCATTCGACTTTGGAAGGATTGAAAGATGATCGAAGATCGGGGCGCAATTCTCGTGATCGATGACGATGCCGACATGCGTGAAATGGTCCACGACATGCTCAAGGATCGTGGGCATCAGGTCACCACGGCCGGCAGCGGTCAGGAGGCGCTGAAGCTGCTCGGCGAAGGAGACTATGCTGTCGTCTTGAGCGATCTGCGCATGAAGGGCATGCAGGGAATTGAACTACTGACTGAGATCAAGAAAACGTTTCCCGACATCAGCGTCATTCTCATGACCGCCTTCGGTTCAGTTGAGACTGCAGTGGAAGCGATGAAGCATGGAGCGAGCGATTACCTCACCAAACCGGTCAAGAAAGATGAGCTGATCCGTGCGGTCGAGCGGGTGCTCCGGGAAGCGGCGCTGCGCCGGGAAGTCAGTCGGCTGCGGAAAGAAGTGCACAAAGAATACAGTTTCCATCACATCCTCGGCAAGAGTAAGGCGATGCAAGCCGTCTTCGATCTGATCAAGCGGGTGGCGGACAGTCCGACCAATCTCTTGATCACCGGTGAGAGCGGCACGGGCAAAGAATTGGTCGCCAAGGCCATTCACTATAATAGCGACCGCAAAGATGCCCCATTCGTGCCGGTCAACTGTGCCGCAATTCCCGAGCAACTCTTGGAAAGCGAACTCTTTGGGCACATGCGGGGATCCTTCACCGATGCCAGGTTTGACAAGCGTGGCTTGTTCGAAGAAGCGCAGAACGGCACACTCTTTCTCGACGAGATCAGTGAATTGCCGATCATGCTCCAGGCAAAATTGCTCCGCGCGATCCAAGAGAAAGAAATCCGGCGGGTGGGAGCCACCAAGCCGATCGCAGTCGATGTGCGGATCATCGCAGCCACGAATCTCACTCTCGCCGAAGAAGTGAAGGCGAAGCGGTTCAGAGATGATCTCTACTATCGGCTCAACGTTATCGAGTTGAAGCTGCCACCGCTCCGAGATCGGCGGGAGGATATTCCTTTGCTGGTCGAAGGGTTCCTCAGGAAGTGCGGAGAGGCGCGAGGGAAAGAGGTGAAGGGCGTCAGCGAGGCTGCGCTGGCCATGTTGATAGATTATACCTGGCCCGGGAATGTCCGCGAGTTGGAGAATGTCATTGAGCGGGCCGTGACACTCAGCCGGGGAGAGAAAGTGACTCCCGACGATTTGCCGCCCGCCGTACAGGGGGCGCGCGGCGACCGGCGTGTTCTGGATGAGGCTGCGGAAAAGACACTGCCGCTGCATGAGATCGAAAAGGAATACATCAAGAAAATCCTCGAAAAAACGGGGGGCAATAAGTATCAAGCGGCGCAGGCTCTTGGCATCGATCGTAAAACACTGTACCGTAAGCTGGCGGAGATCGAAGGCAAGCCTCAACCGGAGGATTGATCTCCTTCTTCTGATCGGGGACCGATCGTATGAAGGTCGCCAATGGTATGGTGATGCGAGTTGTGCCCTGGGCGATTCCCGCTCTAGGTCTCGGCATCTTTATCGTTGATCTGCTGACTCCTATCGGAGTGGCCGTTTCCGTCCTCTACGTCGTTCCGCTCCTCATGACGTTCCTCTCCTCGCGCGAGCGCGATCCAGTGTATTTCTGCATCGCTGCGACGGCTCTGCTCTGGGCCGATTTGTTTGTGAAGCCTGCCGGCCTACTTCTCCAATACGGTGTGCTGAATCGGGCATTGGGAATGTTTGTCCTCTGGCTGTTGGCGTGGGGCCTGCTTCAGCTCAAGCGAACTCAGTCTGAATTGCTCCAAGCGGAGACGAATAGGACCAAGATTATGCAGGATCTGATGTCGGAGCGTGTCGAACGGTCCCATGCGGAGGGGTTGATGGAAGCGGCAATAGAGGCACGAGCCTATGCGGAGACCGCCGTCATGGGAGCGATGGCCAGCCGGCAACGGGTGGAGGAGCAATATCTGATCAGCAAGCTCAGGCTCGAGAGCATTATCGACTCCGCGATGGATGCCATCATCACCGTTGACCATGAACAGAAAGTGGTCGTCTTTAATGACGCGGCGGAGCGCATGTTCCAATGTCCATCTCGCGATGCCATCGGTCAACCACTCGACAAGTTCATCCCGGCTCGTTTCCGCGAGGCCCACCGTCACCACGTGAAGGGATTCGGCCAGTCGGGGGTGACGAGCCGAAAGATGGGGCAACTTGGCACGGTGACGGGGCTGCGGGCCGACGGTGAAGAGTTTCCGATTGAAGCGGCCATTTCGCACGTCACCGTCGAAGGGACGAAGTTCTTTACGGTCATCCTTCGCGACATTACCGACCGCACTCGGTTAGAGGAACAGCTGCGCCGTACCGAGCGGGTTGCCGAACTGGGGACGCTGGCCTCCGGCATGGCGCACGAGATCGGCACGCCGATGAACGTCATTCTCGGCCGTGCGGAATATCTCTTGGATCGCGTCAAGGACGAGCCGGTTAAAAAGGGGCTGCAAACCATCATCGCACAGGTGGAGCGGATTACCAGAGTCATGAATCAACTGTTGTCGTTCGCGCGGAGGAAACCGCCGCAGCCTGGCCCCCTGGCCCTGCAAGAGGTGATCGAGAATAGCCTGGAGATGTTCTGCGAGCGACTGGCCAATCACCGGGTGCAGGTACAGACGCACATGGATCCTGACTGTCCCCACGTCCAAGCCGACAGCGATCAGATGAATCAGGTGTTGATCAATCTCATTATGAACGCGGTTCATGCGATGCCGGAGGGTGGCACGTTACGACTCGAGCTCAGTCAGGAGAGAGATATGGTGAAACTCACGATGTTCGATACGGGCCACGGCATCCGGAAGGAGGTCGTGAGCAAGATCTTCGAGCCGTTCTTTACGACCAAAGAGTTCGGCAAAGGAACCGGTCTGGGCTTGACCGTGGTCAAAGGGATCATCGAAGAACATCATGGCTCGATTGCGGTGGACAGCGAGGAAGGAAAGGGAACGACGTTTACGATCCTTCTGCCGGCGAGCGTCTAGCTTACGTCCCTCGCATCCTTGTCCCGCCCGCGCTGCTCGCGGCAGCCACGATCAGATCATTCTCAAGTGACGATGCCTTCGATGTCTTTTATGCCAGAGTGAAACTCCGAGACTGCCTCCGCGTTAAAATAGATATTCCCTCGCTCAGTGACGGCACCGAGCGCGATCGACCTAACCCTAAGCACTCTTGTTCGTCTCATGCGACCTTGATCTCAATGGTCTTTGGTTTTGCCTTTTCCGATTTCGGCAAATGGATTTTCAGGACACCATCCTTGTACTCGGCATTGACCTTCGAGCCATCGGCATCTTCGGGCAGCGTGAAACTCCGCGTGAAACTGCCGTAGGCCCGCTCGACCCGGTGATACTTCTTGCCCTTTTCTTCCTTTTCATATTTCCGCTCGCCGCTGATCGAGAGCACCTCGTCATGGACATTGATCTTGATGTCCTCTTTC
Source organism: uncultured Nitrospira sp. (assembly GCA_946479785.1). The sequence goes on along the minus strand of CAMLHQ010000065.1, from coordinate 12,905 downwards.
TTCATCTCCGGGATTTCGGCTTTGACGATATATTCCTCGTCGTCTTCTGTAATATCGACAAGCGGCGACCATTCGGCGACCGAAATGGCCTCTCTCTTTTCACCGGTCGTCGCCATCGGGGCGCGCCCGAATATCGTCGAGAGGCGTTTCTCCATATCTTCAAGTTCTTTCCATGGACTCCAACGTGTCAACGGCTCCCATCTCGATAATTCTGACATAACAACTCCCTCCCTCTTCTGAATGAATAAGCAGTGACGTGATCACAATCTGGAGATAACGTCATGCTCGAAGTGCATTGACAGTGCCACAAGCAAGAGAGGGGAAACAGCAGAATGCCTCTCGCGGTTTTTCCAGGAGTTTGGAGTCGTAAGTCGTTTCGGTCAAAGCTATTGTGAAGTGGAGGCTGTTGCGTAACAGGGTAGGGGATGATTGCACAGTGTGGAGTCTTTCAACACTAGTAGGAGACGAATTCCAAAGTGGAAGCGTGGGCAAAGCATGATGAGGCACCGGTGGGTAGTTCGGACGCCTCATTCTGCTCAGAAAAGCGGGTGAGGTGCGATTCCAAACTGCAACACCGGTTGAGATTCGCCCACGTTGCCGACGATCCGCCAACGGCCGTTCTCTTTCTTCAAGTAATGAATTTCCTCGTACCAGCTGTCGATCGGAGTTCGCAGTGTTGTATCTTTAGATGTGCCCCACACCACTCCGGTGCAGGTTATTTCGGCGACGAGTTTGCTGGCTGATCCGACCGTGCGAACGACCGAGAATGTGTGAAAACTCTCCAACTCCTTGTAGTAATCGAAGAGCTGTTTCCAGATCTTCTGAACATCCGCCTTCTTGAGTCCGTGATAGAGGTAGTCGTCCGAATACAGCGCCATAATCCCGTCAATATCGTGCGCCCGCATTGCCTGCTCTGCTAGCTCGAATGTCGAGAGAAGCTCCTTGAGCGTTTGGGGATCGACGTCCTGAATTCCGCCTGACATTAACTGAGTTTTCGCGTGCGCGGCTGATGGCACCGAAGTCCAAAGGCAAGCCGTGACAAGCAAAATACAACAGACTGCAAAGAGTCGCCCATTCATGGAAGAGTTCTCCTGTGGGTTGCGCTGCATGGTTTGAGCACGGGTTCTGCAAGGCCGAGACCACGTGTCTTCGGCGTAGAACCATCAATTCTCTATTGAATCCAAAGGGTCCCTCCCTCTCCATGGTCAGTAGGGCTAGATCAGCTGTAGCAGAAATCAGCAGTGGAAGGAGAGTCTTAGTGGAAAATCGCGCCAGAGCGGTTACGACCGTGGTGATCATGGGAGCGGCCGGACGCGATTTCCATAATTTCAACGTCGTCTTTCGAAATAATCCCAGCTATCGAATTGTTGCGTTTACCGCCGCCCAGATTCCCAACATTGCGGGGCGAACCTATCCTCCTGAGCTGGCAGGTGCGCTCTATCCCAATGGGATCCCGATCGTGCCGGAAGAGGAGTTGGAGTTGATCATTGCATCTCGGGCGGTCGATGATGTTGTCTTTGCCTACAGCGACGTGTCCCACGAAATGGTAATGCATTGTGCGTCCCGTGCGCTGGCGGCAGGGGCAGACTTCCGCTTGTTAGGACCTCGTTCGACGATGCTCAGGGCGCGCAAGCCGGTCATCTCGGTCTGTGCGACCAGGACCGGATCGGGCAAGAGTCCGGCCGCACGAAAGATAGCGGAATGGCTCAGAAACGCGGGGCGACGAGTCGGCGTTATCCGTCATCCGATGCCCTACGGAGATTTAGCACGACAAGCGGTCCAGCGATTTGCCGCACTCGATGATCTCGATAAGGCAGATTGCACGATTGAGGAACGAGAAGAGTATGAACCCCACATCGGACAGGGACAGGTCGTGTTCGCCGGAGTGGACTATGAACGGATTCTTCGTCTCGCCGAATCGGAAGCCGATGTCATCCTGTGGGATGGAGGCAACAACGACATTCCCTTTTTGGAATCGGATTTAGAAATCGTTCTCGTCGATCCTCATCGAGCGGGCCACGAACAACAGTATTTCCCCGGCGAGGTCAATCTGCTCCGTGCCGATGTCATCGTGATCACGAAGGTCGATACGGCCGATCCACGGCAGATCGAAGCCGTGCGCCAGACGATCAGAGCGGCCAATCCCAAAGCGCAGTTGATCGAATCGACGATGCCTCTGACGGTAAATAGTCCAGAGTTAGTAAGAGGTCAACGCGTACTGGTGATCGAGGACGGTCCGACTGTTACGCATGGCGGGATGGCCTATGGGGCCGGCGTGCTTGCGGCGAAACAGTATGGAGCCGCGGCGTTAGTCGATCCTCGACCGGCCGCGGTCGGAAGCCTCCGCGAGACCTTTCATGCCAACCGTCACCTGGATTGTCTCCTGCCTGCGATGGGATACGGGGCGCAACAACTTCGCGACCTGGAACAAACGGTCAAGGGGGTGGATTGCGATCTCGTGCTGATCGCCACTCCAGTCGATCTCCGTCGGCTGATAACCATCCGTCAGCCGACCTGTCGAGTGACATACGGGTTCGAGGAGGCGAGCGGGGCACTCAAGGCCCTTCTGCTCGCAGTGCTGAAGAACGGCAAGTCAGCATGAATCCTTTTCCGAGAATGTGGCTCACATACTCGACTCAATACTTCAGCCAAGAGGAGGTGTGTGTCCATGGTCAAGGTGTCAAATGCGTCTGCCATCCGGCAACAGAGGCACGTCGACCGGTGCCATCGCTGCGGCGGACTGATGGTCACGGAACAGGTGTTGGAAGTCGGTTCGTTCGATTGGCGTTGCGTCAGTTGCGGCGAACGGATCGACCCTGTGATCCTCGCTCATCGCGAAAAGGGCCTCGCGCGTGTGGAAGCCGAGAAGTTGTTTGTCGGTCACAGCAGATCCCGCCTGAACTAAGCGTTTCCAGTCGGAATTGGGGACGTCGCAGCCCCCTCTTCATTTCATCCTGGACCACAGTTCTGAAACTCAGACGGGTCTATAAACGGACCGCCTGCTGTCCAAACGGGGTGGGTCTGGCATGCGGATATTGCTCTGTCATCTCTTAGGCAGCCTCCAGGGAAAGACGCAGCCATTCGACAGCGATCGCATCACGTTCGGGACGAGCGAGGAATGCGATGTTCGATTCGATCGCGCTTTCGATACGCGGTGCAAGCCATTCATGCTGAACTTTCCGTCGAACATGGCATACCGGTTCTCCTCGATCGAACGGGGAAACGCTTGCTCTTCGTGAACGGGTTCAGGCAAAAAGAAACGGCTTTGCGGGATGGTGATCTGATCCAATTCGGAGAAGCCGGTCCAGAGTCCACTTCCGGCTGACACCGGACGGAGTGTTGATGAGCAAACCACTTAAAACCATCGTGGCGGACAGCCGCGATATCATCGTCCGCACCCCGCATCCCCGCTATCTTTCGCCCTTGTACCTGGCCCGCCATATGTTGGCCGACATTATGATCCATGCGTCGCCGCTCGTCAGAGTCGCAGCTGGTCTCATCGTGTTGGTGCCCATGATCCTTGTTCTGTGGCTCGGCACCGCGCTATATCGACAGCACCAGGCGACGATCGAAACCGAACGGCAAATGGCTGAAGTGGTCCATCAATTGGAACTCAAACAGATGACGCAGGCCGAATTGGAGCGGCGCGTCGAACAGGAACGGCACGCCGCCGCCGAATCCCGACGGCAAACCGAAGAGCAAATGGCTGCGCTTACGGCCAAATTGAAGGCGCAAGAAACCACGCGAGAGTCTCAACGGGAGATCGAGGCGGTTCGCCAGCAGCTCAATGCGATGCGCCAGTCTCAGAGTTTTGCGGAAGAGATTATCCATCGCTTTGGAGGAAGTGTCGGATTGCTGCAGGGCGGATATGGATTTAAGGAAAAGACCACCGGCCGCCCGTTGCGGTATCAGGGACTCGACCAATTGGGCAATCCCTATGTCGACAAAGATGGGAATGCTTTGGTCACGTTGGAAGGGATCGCTCCTCCCGTCTTGATCTACTTTGCCGGAACCGCGTTCCTTGTGGATCGCGACGGAACTGTCGTCACGAACCGACATATGGTGCGCATGTGGGAAACCTATGGGCCGGCTCAGCAGGCGATCGAAGCCGGATTTGAGCCGGAGATCATTTTATTGAGACTCTTTTTCCCGGGCGAGGAGACACCCTATCTCTTGACGGAAGTCATGGTATCAGATCAAAACGATATCGCACTCCTGCGAACCGATCGTGTGCCGACACGCCAACCTCCGGTCATGCTGGCGAACGAGTCTCCGCACGTCGGCGAGCCGATCGTCATGCTGAGTTACCCTGGAAGCGTCGATACCCTGCTTGCCCGAGCGACGCCGTCAGTGGGCCAGGATATTCTCGTCAGGGCAGGAGGGGATGTGGTTCGGCTCGTCGACGAGGTGGCTCGCAAGCAGTTAATTCGGACCTTGGCGACGCAAGGACATGTGTCCGACGCGTCGCCGGATCTCGTCGCCTACGAAGCCGCCTCAGCCAGCGGCAGCAGTGGTGCGCCGATCTTCAATCGAGCCGGGAAAGTCATCGCCGTCAATCAGGCCATGTTACAACGGGTCAGTGGCGTGCATGTGGCGCTGCCGGTCCGGTTGGTGAACGACTTGATCGGCCAGGTATCCCGAAAAGTTTCCAATCGTCCGTGAGAGGACACCATGCGCGTCGTGTTGGCCGTCGATGCTTCTCCGGATTCCAAGAACGCCGCACAAGTCATCCGTCACCTGGCTGAACCTCCGATCCTTGATGTGCTCAACGTCGTCGACGAAGATGCCCTTAAGCATGCGTACATCTCTCCGACGATGCCCGCCGACTATCTGGACACCTATCGCAGGGAAGTGACGGAGGTCGCCGAGCAGGTGTTGCACGAGATGAAAGCCGAGTTGGAACCGCACTGCCGCCATATCCGGCTGATTGCGGACAGCGGCGATGCTGCGGAAGGCATCATCCAGACGGCGGAAGAGTCGCACGCGGACCTCGTGATCGTCGGCCAACGGGGCATGACGGCCACACCTTCATTCCTACTCGGCGGTGTCTCGCAGAAAGTGGCGACGTACGCGCCCTGTTCCATTCTCGTAGTAAAAGAGTCGATGGCGAAGTTGGAACGAATTCTCGTTGCTATCGATGGCTCCGAGCCTGCGCACAAAGCGGTGGAGTTTCTGGCGAGGGGTCCCTTTAAAGGCCTGGCCCAGGTGACGATTGTCACCGTCTGGCCCTCCGGCCGATCGGAACGCTGGGGCATGCGGGGACAATCCGAGTTACGCCAAGTGGTGGAGGACAAGGGGCAGGAACTACTTCGGAATATTGCCGGAGAATGTGCGGGCTCCACCTATCAGATCGCGACAGAACTGCTCCACGGCGATCCAGCGTTTGCTATTTTGGATGCGGCGGCCCGGCATCAGGCGCAGATCATTGTGATCGGTTCCCGTGGAGTGAAAGCGATCAAGCGATTCTTGCTTGGAAGCGTATCCGAGAAGGTACTGGTTCATGCGCCCTGTTCGGTGCTGATCGTTCGATAAGAGAAAGGCTCACCCATGCCGACCAAGGAAGAATTACTCGCCAAGGCGCAGAAGCCTGCTGAGGAGTCCCGGCGGCTGCATACATTTTATAAGGGGAAGATCCAGACGTTTCCCAAGTGCCCTGTCCGCAGCCTCGATGACTTTGCTCTCTGGTATACCCCCGGCGTGGCGGCTCCATGCCTGGATATTCAGAAGACTCCAGAACTTGTCTACGAACTTACGAACAAGGCGAACAGCATCGCGGTCATATCGGACGGGACAAGAGTGCTTGGTTTGGGCGATATCGGTCCAGAGGCCGGTCTTCCCGTGATGGAGGGGAAAGCGTTGCTGTTTAAGTATCTGGGCGGGGTGGACGCGGTGCCGATTTGTTTGGGCACGAAGGATCCCGACGAGATCGTCCGGACCGTCAAGCTGCTGGAGCCCTCCTTCGGCGGCATCAACCTCGAAGACATCGCCATGCCGAAATGTTTTCGTGTCTTGGCGGAAGCCCGTAGAGCATGTCACATTCCGGTCTGGCACGACGATCAGCAGGGGACCGGCACGGTGCTCCTGGCGTCCTTGATCAACGCGTTGAAGGTCGTCGGTAAATCGATGGGGAAGATCCGTATCGCGATGATCGGCATGGGCGCGGCCAATGTGCCCACCTATCGATTTTTGAAAGCCAAGGGAGCGGACGCCTCCTCGATCGTGGCCTGCGATCTCGGAGGCATTCTCGGCACTCATCGCGCCGATTATCGTGACAGCCCTGATTTCGCCGAACAATGGAAGGTCTGCACAGAAACCAACGGAGCCGGTGTGCGAGGTGGAATTGCCGAGGCGCTGCGAGGCGCGGACGTCTGTATCGCCTTCTCAGCGGGAGGAATCATCAAACCGGAATGGGTCGCGACTATGGCCAGAGATGCCATCGTCTTTGCCTGCGCCAATCCAACCCCGGAGATCTGGCCATGGGAGGCGAAGGAGGCTGGTGCAAGGATTGTGGCTACTGGTCGGAGCGATTTTCCCAACCAAGTGAATAATTCGCTCGTGTTCCCCGGCATCTTTCGGGGCGCATTGGACGTGCGGGCTCGCACGATCTCGGACGAAATGGCAATCGCGGCGGCGATGGAATTGGCGGCCTGTGCCGAAGCACGAGGCATCAGCCATGACAATATCATCTGTGCTATGGACGAATGGGAAGTCGTGCCGCGCGTTGCCGCCGCCGCCGGCCTCAAGGCGCAAGAGCAGGGGTTGGCTCAACTGAGTCAGACAAAAACGCAGCTGATAAAAGGGGCCACCGAACGAATTAGAAATGTCAGGGACGCGGTCCGTCTCTTGATGAAAGACGGAGGCATTCCGCCACTACCCGGGTAGATTGGGGTGTAACGACACATTGATTCCTCGCGGCCCCTAATTATCTAAAAACCGAAGGAGGTGGCGTGAGCCTAGAGAGGTTGGCAGCCTCAAGATGTGTAACCCGCTTTTGTGCAGCCAAGAGTAGAGGGTGCGGGCGCTGCTGTGTAGCGGGGTTGGGTTCAAGGGACGCGCCATCGATCGTCGGTGCCACTAGGCACGGCCGTAGATGCGAGCCCGAGTAAAGATTGAGGCGCGGGGTAATCAGCCTCAAGCGACTGGAGGATTGCCGAATCTAATTCCGGCCCGTCGACAGCCCCCGGGCTCCACACAAGAGCGGGCCGTTTTTTATATCTTCTTTAGAGAGAATTATCCCACCTGTCCAAATCCACGTGTTCGTGAAAAGGCAATATGCCAGCCGCAACGAATGGGTCTCAAAAAAATCACACCACTTAGTGGGGTTGAAGAGATGGGGACAAAACAACCGAGCGGAGGCGGGTCCAGAGAGCTTTGCTTGAATGATGAGGTCTTGGAGGGGTTTAGGCTTCCCGCTCGTTCAGACGGGCCTGCTCACCGCCCCTACGCTCGACCTCTCTCTCGCGAGTGTTCCTCTCACCGAGGCCTCCGCTCAGCTCCGAGGTAACCGTGATTGAAGACAAGTCAATCGACTAAACATGTCGCACCTCGTAAAGTGTTACAGGAGACAGACCGGAGAAAGGTTAGTCTCGAATCAGGGTGTGTGTGCGTTCAAATGTTTTCTGAACGAGCGTCTTAGCTTCGATCCTATCAACCAATCCGGCATAGGAGGCATCCCGTATCACCTGGACGAACTGCGCCTGGTAATTCCTGACGAGGCTGACACCGTCGATGACCGCATCGTACATGAGCCAGTCTCCCGAACGGTTCACCAATCGAACATCGATCGAAGTATCCACCTTGGCTCCTTTGAAGAGGGTGCGCACCTCCGCAAAATTCCCTTCACGCTGCTCTGATAGATAGACGACTTGGGCCGTCGAATAATCATGCATTCGGCAGGCCATCGCGTCGCGCAACACCCGAATAAAGAGATGAACAAATTCCTGCCGCTCTGACTCGTTGAGATCTCTCCATGTAATACCCAGGGAACGCCGCGCCATCTCCTCATAGCTGATGGAGGCCCTCACCACATTCTCGATTTCCCCCCTGCGTGCCTCCGACATGCCGGCTTCCATAAACAGCGGATCGTTGAGAATATGCATGACTTTGACGATGGCATTGGTCACCGTTTCCGTAGGGGTGGGCGCAGCGTGCACAGCATCGTTTCCCGCCAGAACCATGAGCATGGCCGCACTAACGACAAAAGCCGTGCTGATCGTATTCATGTTTCACCCCTAGTCTCTAATTCCTACTATGGGCTGAGTCGGCTTTGATCTATCCTAGGCGAAGTCCTAGTTCGCTGCGGTATAAATAGGGAAAGCAGGGTTCGCTAAAAGCTGGTTTTGATGAGAGGGATCACTCTGAGCGATGACTGGTCGGGCGTTTCGAGAACAGCCTGCAACGCAAGGCTCGGAGGCGTGCGGGCGGGAAAACGCATCTCGCCGGAACCGTACTAGGCGGGAGGGGCGACTGACGAATGTCTCATCGTTTCTCCTTCTTGTCTTCGCCTACAGAGCGGTTGCGCAATCGTACGGTCAGTTCCTCATAGGACCCTGAACGGATAATTTTGTCGAACTGGCTCCGATAATTCTTCACAAGGCTGACGCCATCAACGATGATGTCGTAGGCGTACCATCGACCGCCTTTGTTGATCAAACGATAGTCCATGGGAATGTCGACCTTACTCGATACGAGCTTGGTGCGAACTTCGGCATATTGGTCCTCGAGCCGTTCGCTGAGATACTGGACCTTCTCTCCTGAATAGCCCTCAATCTTCCCCGCGTAGCGATCGGACAGAAAGGACTTGAACAAGTCCACAAACTCCTTGCGCTGCTCCGTGGTTAAGTGGGTCCAGTTGGCGGCAAGGGCTCGCTTTGACATTTCTGAATAGTCAAACCGCTCGGCGATCACTTCTTCTAGCTTGCGCCGGCGAGGCATGAGTTTCGCCGGATCTTTCAAATTGGGGTCTTCGAGGATGTGAAAGACAGCCGTGAGCGTGGCGCGGACAGCTGCCGTCGGAGACTCCGGTGACTGAGGTGAACCGAATGGCGTGGAGCTCACAAGAGCGATGCTCAGCGCAAAGAGAAAACATACTGGGTGCCGAAAGCCACGTGAAGGAAGTGGATCCGCTGATGCAGCTTGTAGGCAAACCTCAACTCTAGATCGTCGAAACGCTCCACAGATTTCGGCTCTGAGAGTCCGCAGCACGAGAATCTTTTTCAGTCCAGGATGAATGTGACTTTCAGGTCCACACGGTACATGGTGACTTTGCCATTCTCAATCACCACATGCTGTTCCTTGACCCATGCGCTTTTGATGTTGTGAACGGTCTTGGAAGCCCTGGCGATGCCACTCTGGATCGCATCTTCAAAGCTCTTTTGCGATTCGCAGCTGATCTCGATAATCTTCGCGACGGACATGGGACCCTCCCTTTATGGATAGTGATGAGGTGAGCTCGACCCCGTTCAATTGACTTTGACCTGCAGAGAGCAATGGGTGTGCCATGTAGTGGGCTGCTGGAAGACTAGTCCAGAAAAATGTCGAGTAGGCCAATGAGATCAAGAGAAGGAAGCAAAACCCACTGTAAACAGGAGCGACAATAAACCCGCTCGATAAACAGACTCTGTAGAAAATTTCATCAGTGCAGAATCATCTAAGAGTGAGTTTTGCCCCAATTTGGTACGCCAGCCCATTTTTTCAAAAGCGTGCTCCTTTGTTCATTGGATTTGCTGGGAGTTTCCAGATCTACCAGCTGGTATGAATCTTGAGTCGAGCACATTCAGGCCGTCGTTCCAATAGTCACCAGGAGAAGCGTCATGCGACCATATGATCACAAGCGAATGACAGAAGCGTATCTTTTGCCAATCGAGGTGGATGCAACCATAGTAGATCCTTCTCTCAATGACTATGAGCTCCTTAACTTGGGCTGCGAGGCCTTCATAGGCGCAGTGAACCGTCCGGGAGATTTGTCCTCGCCTTGGTCCTGCTTCCCTCGCTGATCTCAGCGAACCGTTCTTAAGGAGGTGTGTGATGAGAATGAAGTCTTCCATACTCTATGTCGTGGCAGCGCTGCTGGCATCCGGTTCCTTAACGATCGCTGATCTGGCCTCTGCAGGAGGGAAGAAAGAAAAAGCCGAGATGGCGGCGGCAGCTAAAGTGACGATCGATCAGGCAGCCAAAGTCGCGACCGAAAAGACAGGCGGTAAAGTCATAGAGGCCGAACTAGAAAAGAAGCACGGGAAAATCATCTGGGAGGTCAAAACAGTCGATGCCGATGGCAAGATCGTGGAAACGCATATCGATGCAGATTCGGGCATGGCCATCGAATCGAAGGGGAAAAAATAAGCGAGCTTTCATAGGCCTAAGGCCCGCCATGAGGTTTGCCTCTCTGTTCAATCATCACGATGGCCTGGCACTTAGAATGCAGGATAAGTGATTTCTTCACCAGCGAATCAGAGGCAGTCATGGCTCGAGCGCGAGAGCAGATCTCATTCGCTCCCCTCGCTGCCTGCTGGAAGAGATCATGCTCGAATGTCAAGACCTGACCTGTATTCATCGAAATCGAGCGGATGAGCAGTACCGGGACCAGGCTAGCTCTCAATTAAGGGATCGGGCCTCTATACAGTCACACGCACGACGGCGCTCAAGCCGCCAGAAACGGAGGAGGAAGGTATGAAAACACAGGCCGCAAAAGAGCCAGCAGGGCGTCAGGCTCATGCAGCTGCCCGAAGCCGCCAGCCCGCCGTGCACACACAAGAATCGATCCACAGTCAACCGGTGTCTATCTGCGATGACCTGCAAGCCCGCATTGCTAAGCGGGCTTATGAACTCCATGCTGAGCGAGGCTACCGGTATGGGTACGCCCTCGACGATTGGGTGGAAGCAGAACGAGAAATCATCGGTCCTGAATGTAGCGCCTCGTAGCAGTCTTGTTGAGCCATTAACTCAAGGCGGCGATACAACCAAAACCCGACGTTCAAAAGTCACTACACGAGCGGAATCCTTTCATCAAGATGCTGGAGGCGTCATGGATGTGCTGGAAGCGATTTATCAACGCCGCTCAGTGCGCGCCTACACCGACCAGCCAGTCGACCGAACCACCGTGGAAGCCCTCTTGAAAGCCGCGACCCATGCTCCAAGTTCGATGAATGAGCAACCTTGGGCGTTCATCGTCATTCAAGATTCGAAGCGGCTCGCGTCCTGGTCTGAACGTATCAAGGTGCACGTGCTGAAGCGTCTCAAACCGGATTCTCCATTGGCGCACTATCGCGAGATGATTTCTAACCCCGACTATCACGTGTTTCATCGAGCCGGGACACTGATCATCATCTGCGCAAGAGCAAACGCCCATAATGGGAAAGAAGATTGCTCCCTCGCTGCGCAAAATTTCATGCTTGCCGCGTATGCCATGGGGTTGGGGAGCTGTCCTATCGGGTTTGCCAGGCCGTGGTTGAACCAGGCCAGGATCAAACGAAGCCTTAGTATGCCGGATGCTTATGCCCCGGTATTTCCCGTCGTGGTGGGATATCCGAGTGGAGACATACCGGCGGTCCAACGGAGAACACCGGAAATCCTCCTCTGGGAGTGAGTGGCAATGCCCTCATCGAAGCCGTTGCGTCTTGCAGTCGTCGGATATGGCAGAGTGGGGCAGGTCTGCGCGGAACTCATTTCCCTGACCCACGACCTCAGCTTGGCGGCCCTCGTGCGTCGAACTGCCAGTGCCGGGGGAAAGCTTCCTGAGACGCTTCGACACGTTCCGATAACCACCCACATCGGTCGGGTGAGAGATATCGATGCAGCGCTTATTTGCGTGCCAACGAACACCGTCATGGAGGCCGCATCTCAGATTCTTCAGCATGGTATTCCGATCGTCGAGTGCGCCATGTTGCATGGCGATGCGCTCCATGCCCATAAGGAAGCGATTCATCGCGTGGCCCTGCATCATCATGCGACGGCCATCGTCGGGGCGGGATGGGATCCCGGCGCCCTGTCGGTGTTCCGTTCGTGGTTTGCCCTGCTAACGCCGGGGGGATCGACGGAGACGCGACATCATACTGGTATCAGTCTCCGCCACACCACGATGGCTCGGAGCGTGACCGGAGTAAAGGATGCCCTCTGCGCAGAAGTGCGCGCCGCCGATGGAAAGTTCCAGCGTTACGTCTATGTCGAATTGGAGAAAGGAGCGGATGCAGACACGATCACGCAATCTATTCGCGTCGACCCGCTCTTTCTCGGAGAAGACACGCAGGTCTTTCCCGTTGAGAGTCTCGCAGAATTGGAACAAGAAGGGCGGGGGGTGGTCCTTGATCGACGGGGTCCGCCAGGACGATTCGGACACCAGCATCTGCTACTGGAAGCACGCTTTGACGAAACTGTCTTGACAGCCCAGGTCATGCTCGCGGCAGCTCGCGCGCTGCCCGGTCTTGAACTGGGAGCCTATTCCCTTGCAGACGTTCCGTTCGGCAGGTTGTGGGGAGAACGCGTGGAGATGGCGCATCGGGACTGGCTCTAGAGTAGGGCGGTATCCTGAGCCACAATGAGTTGCTGCGATGATGAAATTGCGCGCGGGCACTAAGCCGAAGGATCCAAACCTGCGCTGGGAAGCCTATACGTCATGGGCGCATTTCAGCTGGCTCTATCTCTTGAGCGCCGTCTCTGCTCTACGGAGCGCGCTATTTTTTAAATTAGGCGTGGAGGGATGGGAAACATGGATCATGGGGGCCGGAATTCTTCTCGCCTGTGCCGCGATACTGCGTCACTGGGCTCATTACGAGCTTACGGGCGATCAGGTCATGGTGCGAAACGGTTATACGGGACGCGAGATTCAGTCCATTCCCTTGAGCGACGTGGGACATGTGGACATACAACAAGGGATCGTTGCAGATTTCTTCGGGATCGGCACGGTGCTC